>JAITQG010000040.1 GCA_031289015.1 Lactobacillaceae bacterium | reverse complement strand
CCGGTACCCCCAGTGCGCGACCAAGATCAACAGCCAAAGTTCGAATATAGGTCCCTTTTGACACTTCAGCCGTAAACGTAAATTTTTGTTCCCCTAAATCAGGCAAATATTCAGTCGGTGACGTGCGTTCAAAGCGATAAATTGTTGCTTCACGTTGTGGTCGTTCAACCGTTTCACCCGCCCGTGCATATTCATATAAGCGGCGTCCATTCACTTTAACGGCTGAATACATCGGTGGAATCTGAATAATCTCACCCGTCAAACTCTGCATGGCCGCCAAAATTTGGGCATCGCTAAAGCCTTGGGTAAGGTGTACCCGTTCAACTTCTTCACCATCTAAATCTTCCGTAGTGGTCGCAAAGCCCAGGGTAATTTCACCATGATAAATCTTCCCTGTCGCCTGCAAAAATTCAATCGCTTTGGTGGCCCGCCCTAAAGCAATTGGCAACACCCCATCAACTGACGGATCCAACGTACCCGCGTGACCGATTTTTTTCATATGTAAGATTTTGCGCAACTTAAAAACGACATCATGTGAAGTCATGCCAGTTGGCTTATATACCGGTAAAATCCCGTCCATTATTAAATCCTCAAATTCATTAACTTATGATTCAAGTATAACCTTTATGCAGAAAAAAATAGAGCCCTTTCAGACTCTATTTTCAACTATGTGCTTGTCATCACTGAATAACTATCAATCTTTAAAAGTCCAGACTATTAACTTAGCTAGTTTGTCATGTAGGTCATGTTTTTGATGCCCATTCATTCTAGTAAGTTGCGCATTATGCCCATCGACAGTTCCTGTGTGAGTTTTAACATCCCCGCCTTCGTTAATAAAAATTATAAACGGTACACTAAATTGTTCATTGGGTCTATATTCACTGAAATATTTTTTCAGTTGTTGCATGCTCTGCTTTGAAAACTGATTCCGTGTATTGATATAACAAGCTAACTTGCGCTCCTGTTGCAATGTCTTTTCTAAGACCGGCGAAAGTTCTTGACACCACAAACACTCTTCAAATCCAAAGTAATAGACACCTTGCTTTTTATCTGCTAATTGCCACATCACCTTATCTGATTTTTGCGTTTCCAATACCCGTTTCTTAACTGTTGATTGTGCTTGCCCTCCGCTGCCATTAATTGCCAACATTCCAACCGCAATTAATGCGCCAAAGCACAAAGTCACAATCCCTATTATCAATTTATGGTTCATGTTTGCACATCCTTAATAAGGATAAGATTATTACTTCGCCATCCGCAGTAACTGGGAATAAGTTTATTAAATTCGCCAAGCAAAATATTTTAGCCGGCAAAGAAAATAGATTGTTACCTGAAATAAATATACCTATGCAAACCAAGCAGAGTGGGCCAACACACGCAATCACTAAATTTTGCAAATCGTTATGATTATTTTTATAAACAACTGACACTTGTAGATATTTATTAATTTTAATTTGCGGATTCCGATTAAATATCCGTGCTAACCCATAGTGAAAGCCTTCGTGTATCATCACAATCATCACTAGTGAACAGATAAAGGCCAAGATAAACTCGATCATGTGGGTTGTTGGTTAGTCGCGAGTCGAGTAATAATACAGTACCCACATAGCCAAATCGCAACGAAACTAATGTATGTGATGCCCATGCGCCACGTTACGGAGAAAATCGTTTCTAGCTCTTCTGGGGTAATAGTTGTCTTGATGTTTAATCCCAATAACGTAGTGACTTCAGATGTTTTGGTAATCTGAAATAGTTCATAAATATAATTCAGCAAAAAAATGATCAGATATACAATCGACGCAATCGCAATTTGGTGAAAATATTTCATAGGCCCTCCTGTCGTTCTTTGTGTAATACCCATGTTGTTAATAATGTTATAATGCCAAAAATTAATGGCAACATACTTTGAATGTTAATCACAAGATACAAGCTTAAAACGCCGATGATTAACAACACCATGCCAATAAAATCATTCAAATTTCCCTTGTGTTTTGGAAACAACGTGCCAAAGAACACGGCTTCTAAACTGATACAAAGGCACATCATTATCTGTTTCCAGTCAGGTTGTGTCAGAATTTGCATCAGTATAATTGGTAAATTAATTATTAAGATGCTAATAATTAAAACAAAAACTTCTGAAACAACACTAATCCGCATTAAATCAAAGAATTTACGGATTTTAAAGGTTGAATTGGCAAACCCAATAAAGGTTATCCCCATCATTGACCAAATCACAGGGATTGCTTTTACGCTTGTTGAAATGCCGTTACTCCAACCAATAACAACCAAAGCAAATACAATTACTACTAAACTAAATATGCATAATTTAGTTCTCACCACGGCTAAGACAGCTAGCATAACTAAGCTCATTTTGTTTAAAGAACAAATTTTTACATACTGTTGAGCTTTATATTCTGGTAGGTCTAGTTTTAGTTTGATTATTATGCTTACGACACAAACTAGCATTAGGCTGAAAACAACAAAAGTTAAACTTAGCATCGTGACCAAAGGCAATTCTAATTTTGCAATTTTAAAATCCACAAAATATCTGAACCTAAGCAAATATACTAATGTCGCTCCACCAATCACAACATCCAAAATAGTTTTTATCGTGCCAATTTTACATTTTGTCTTTGACAGCACACTGGAATAAATTAAATCGGTGGCTAAAAATGTAGCAATAAAAATAATATGCAGCATGCACAGCATCGCAATATAAGAAAACATATTTAACGGCACTAAAGTTAATAATGGTGCACAAATCACAAAAAACAATTCAAATATGGCACCTGAAACAATTAGCTTAAATAACTTCTTTGCCACTAGAATATCGGCTCTTGGAAATGGCAATATTTTGATGACAAAGAGGGAGTTTTCAGTTAACCTAATCAACGCGGTCGTTAATATATATATTAGAATGCCCAAACAAGAAAAAACATTGGCATACGTTGAAATTGTTATTCTACTGGCAATCATTAAATTTTGTGCATTCAAGTTCTTAGCACCATTTCTCAACGATCCAAAATGTTGCATATTGACATAAAAGTAAAGCAAATAGGCTACCAAAAGACTCGACATGATTAGAAATTTGTAATATTTATTATTCAACCATGACCTGTTTAATGATCCATGCAATGCATCATTAAGCAGATATTTAACTATTTGTTTAGTATTTCGCCAATTGATTGAGCTTGTCACGAAAACCCTCCTTATCTCTGAATTCATTGATTAATTCTTTTGCAGACCCGGTATATTTGCTTAATACCCCATGTTGTAAAATTCTCAAATCATCAGGATAAAAATCCAAAGTACTGCTGTCATGTGACACAATAATAATTTTCTTAGTCTTTGCAGTTTGTTTAATTAATTCTTGCACCAACAAAGTCGTTTCAAAGTCTAAGCCACTAAAAATTTCGTCACCAATTAAATATTTAACATTAACTGATAGCGCAATTGCAATTTGAATTTTTTTCTTCATCCCAAATGAATATGCTTCTAGTGTGACATCTAAAAACTCATTCAAATCAAGCATTTTAGTGATTACGTCAAACTTACTCAAATCACTATTTTTGAATCTTGTAAAGATGAATTTTGCATATTCATTGCCTGTCAAATATTCCGGCAAATAAAAATCTGACGGGAGATAGAATAATTGTTCTTTAAATTCAATTGAATCATTGCAATGTTCACCCATCATGACTTGACCACTGTCAAAACGTATAAGCCCAGTAATACAATTTAATAAGGTAGTTTTACCAGATCCATTCATGCCTACAATGATAGAAACCCCTTGTTCATCAAATGAAGTATTGAGATTTTTTAAAATTGGTTTGTTTTGATACTTTTTGAATAACCCAACAATTGATAACACTGAAATCTCCCTAAATTAAAGAATATTGGTTTTCATATTTTCACTATTAAAAAAATGATAACCAATATTCTTCTATTGTTATTGATCGATTGATTACTTACACTTAATTCCCATCAACCCCATCCGAGGCCAATTAAACTTAACGCCAAATCCAAATTGACGCCCCATCCGTGTGCAATAAAATGCATAAACCACAATGCCGGCCAAGATGACTAAAGCAAAAATGAACCAAACCCACTTGTTTTCCACCAAATCAGCATATTTCGCTGATAACTCACTTTGGTACATTGAACTCAATAAAGATAAATCCATATCAAACCTCCGTATAATTTAAGCAACGTAGAATTAAGTAACTAGCTAGATTACGTCTATAATATTACCCCAACTCAGTGCGTAATACTGCTTCGTCTTTTTTAAAATTTTTAAAATAAAAAACTAGCAACCAAAAAAAGAGCCCAACTCGCTGTCGGCCTCTCTCCATTTAAAACTCTAATCTTCTTGGGCGTAATCCGTCACAAATAAATGCTCTAAGAAATCATGCGCATCATCTGCATCCGTGGTGCCTGCCGCAATTTCTTGCTCAGAAGCGGCCACAATTGCAGCGCGTGCCTGTGCTGATTGACCGTCCCCGACAATCACATGGACGCGATGAAAATCAGCTGTCCAATTCACTTCAGTCGGTCCCCAAGTATCCAACCCTAATTGCTTAACCCAGTCTTGCACTTGTTCTTTTGTATAAGCCATTAAACTCCACCTCACAACTTAATTTAATACATTAATTATAAGCCGAAATTTAACGGTTGGCACGCAATAAAGGGTTAATCTGCAAAGACGACATGCCCATCTTCAAAAGCGGCGATTCGAGCCAATGATTCAACGCGAATGCCCCGTTCATCAAGTAAAGCCCGACCTTTTTGGAAGGTCTTTTCAATGACGATACCAATCCCAACCACTTCAGCATTGGCCGCCTTAGCAATCTCCATGAGCCCTTCAACAGCCTGTCCATTTGCCAAGAAATCATCAATCAACAACACACGTTCACCAGCGCCTAAAAAGCGCTTGTCAATAATGATGTGATTAGTTTCTTGCTTGGTAAATGAAAAGACGTCAGCGGTGTAATTATCGTCTGATAACGTCAATGACTTCTTCTTACGCGCAAAGACCATTGGTACGTGCAAAGCCAACGCCGCAAAAACCGCTGGGGCAATTCCAGAAGATTCCACCGTGACAACTTTATCGATTTTTTCATCTGCAAACAAGCGCGCAAATTCGGCGCCCATGGCTTGCATTAATTCAGGATCAACTTGATGGTTCAAAAAGTTATCAACCTTTAAAACCTCAGTTCCAATTACGCGTCCCTCTTTTTGAATTTTTTCTTCCAACAACTTCATGGTTATTCGACACCTTTCTGACGACCTGGCAACACAATATTCAATAATACGGCGAGGACTGACGTGACCACGACCGCGTTTTCAATTACTAGTTTAACCAAAGTTGGCATTTGTTGGAAGAGCTGTGGGTAAACGGTAATTCCAATCCCAGCCCCAATTGCAATCGCTGCAATCATCAAATTACGTTCTTGCCCAAAGTCAACATTGCGCATGATAGTCGTACCTTGCACTCCAATTGTGCCAAACAAGATCAACATCGCCCCACCCAACACAGGGTCAGGAATAATCGTAGCCAATGCCCCAAACTTAGGTAAGAGCCCAATCAACAACAAGATGCCGGCTGCATAATAAATCGGTTGCTTTGACCGCACCCCAGACAAGCGCACCACGCCCACGTTTTGTGAGAAAGTAGAATATGGGAAGGTGTTAAAGATTCCTGACAAAATAACGGCCAAACCTTCTGCACGATATCCATTCGCCATGTCATGATTGGTCAACTTGCGACCCGTCAAATCAGCCAAGGCAAAGTACACGCCAGTTGATTCAATCATCGAAGTCAAGGCGATAATAATCATCGTGATAATCGCTGACGTGTGAAAGGTTGGTGTGCCAAGGAAAAATGGCGTTGGCAAGTGGAACCATGAAGCTGCGGCCACGGGGGCCAAGGAAACCTTACCCAAAGCGCCAGCAAACAGCGTCCCTACGATAATCCCCAACAAAATTGAAATTGACTTCATAAAGCCTTTAGCAAAGACGGCAATCCCCACAATTACAAGCATCGTCACTAAGGCGATTAAAAGTGAACTAGTGTCACCAAAGCCCTTGGCCAACGCATCTCCGCCACCAATTTTTGAAACGCCCACTGGAATCAATGAGAACCCAATGACCGTAATCAATGAACCGGTCACCACGGGTGGGAAATATTCACGCAACTTGGCAAACAACCCAGCAATCAAGAAAACAAAAATACCAGCTGAAATCGTCGCTCCATACATGGCACCGATGCCGATTGTGCTACCAATATTAACCAATGGCGTCACCGATTGAATCGCTGACCCCAAAACAACAGGCATCGCAATTCCAGTCAACCGAGTGGCCTTTAATTGCAACAACGTCCCGACCCCAGTCATAAAGATATCGGCTGAAATCAAGTACGCCATTTGTTGGGCATTAAAGTGCAAAGCAGCACCAATTAACAACGGCACTAAAATCCCGCCTGAATACATCGCTAAGACGTGTTGTAGGCCTAAAATAATTGCTTGCAGACGATTCGGACGAGCTGCAGTTTCCATGATATTTCCTCCAGAGATTGTTCAAATGCTAAGAAAAAGCCCCCATTACAAAATGAATGGGAGCTTTAAAGACGACATGAGTAGTCTGCGTTTTGGAACACAGGTAGAACTCGTCGGCCATTCTCCAACGATTATACTCACGACAAACATGATTTAATTGTTGTTATTACTATATCTAACTTTTAAAAGTCTGTCTAGAAAAGTAGGAAGTCAAAAAATTAGTTAAACACCTAAAATGTCTCTGATTTCATCTTCAGACAAGCTCTTGCTCTGATCCGTCCCTGCCAAGACTTGGTCAACCAGGTTGCGTTTCTCAGCTTGCAAAGAAATAATTTTCTCCTCGATGGTCCCCTTGGTCACCAAGCGATACACATCAACTTGTTTAGTTTGCCCCATGCGATGGGCGCGCGCCGTGGCTTGGTCCTCAACAGCGGGATTCCACCACAAATCAACCAAAATCACCATATCAGCCCCCGTCAAATTCAACCCTGTGCCACCGGCTTTGAGTGAAATTAAGAACGCATCCTTTTCACCATGATTAAATGCATTCACCATACTTTGCCGCTCATTCGCCTTGGTATTACCTTGGAGCATAAAGGCATCATAGCCCGCTTCCTCCATGCGCTTGGCAACGATATCTAACATCGATGTAAACTGTGAGAAAATCAGCGGCCGGCGTCCATTTGAGCGCGCAGTCTCTAGTAAATCAAATAGTTGGTCCAACTTGCCAGACGCTCCCGTATAATCATCAATATACAAAGCTGGCGTATCACAAATCTGGCGTAAACGCGTCAAGCCGGCTAAAATCTCAATCTTGTTTTTAACCAACGTTTTGGAGTCCATCCCCTGCACCTTGACTTGCATCTGTTTGAGTTGCGCCAAATAAATCTTCTTTTGATCAAGCGTTAAGTCATTCATCAAATTCATTTCGTTTTTGGCCGGCAAATCGGTCAACACACTGTCTTTTTCACGGCGCATGATAAAGGGCTTAACCCGTTGGGCAATTTCGGTATTCGAAAGTTTCTTAAATAAGCGTTTTGATGGGAACAACCCTGGCAAAACGATACTAAAAATTGACCACAATTCTTCAATCCGATTTTCAACTGGCGTGCCACTTAATGCAAAAATATTTTGCACCGGCAATTTTCGTAACAAAGCCGCCGTTTTTGTTGTGCTATTCTTAGCATTTTGCGCTTCATCAATCACCAAATATGTGATATCCATGGTTGCATATTGCTCAGCATCACTTCTAAATGCACCATACGATGTAATCATGACGCGGGGCTTGCTATTCAATAGGGCTTCTCGCTGTTTAATTGTGCCTTCAATAATCGTCGTGACAACTTCGGGCGCAAATTTATGGAACTCTTCTTGCCAGTTGTACATGACACTGGCCGGCACCACGATCAAAGCGGTATCGTTCACATTTTGTAATTTACCGACCAAAAATGTAATCATCTGCAAAGTTTTACCCAAGCCCATATCATCGGCTAAAATCCCACCCATTTTATGTTCATCTAACATGGTCAGCCATTGCACACCTTGGGCTTGATAGGGCCGCAGTTTTGCCTGCACCGCCGTGGGAATTGCATACGCAAAATCTTTTGGATGGCCCAAATCATACACTAGCGTATTGAATTCATCAGACGTCTGCCAATCAACTTCATCAGCAAAGTTTTCTTTCAAGCGTAAAGCCAAAGCGTTTGGCACCTGCATATTACCATTTTTTAACTCGCCAAATTCGCCAATCGATTGCGCCAGATCCCGAAAAGCATCTAAATCAGCGTCTAACTCATCAAAAATGATAATCCGGTCATCATCTAACACGTGGTACTTCTTTTGCTCATCCAAACTGGCCAAAATCCCATCAACTTCGGCTACATCAATCTCACCAAAATCAAAATTAACGTCGAGGAAGCGGCCATTACTTTGCACTGAAACTTGTGGTTTTAAGTCCACTTCTGCCATGTGTAAGGCGGCTAATTGCGGATCAATAATTACCTGCGCCCGTTTTTCCAACAACGGAATGGTTTGTTTAAAGAAGGTATATAGCGCATAACCAGCAAAGATTGGTTGGGCACCAAAGTCCATTTCATCTAAGGCAAACCCTAACTTATTTGCGACCTTTTCAATGGCGCTTTCTGCTTGGATATCACGAGTACCAGTGACGTCGAACAGCTCATTTTTAGCATACGTTTTAACACCATATTTAAATTTAAGTTGTAATGTGATTTGCGCATCGTTGAGGCCGAAGTGCAAAACTGGTTCCATATGCAAATCAACGGGCACGTCATCACCTTTAAACGGCCCTAAATCACTGAGTTTGCGTTGCACTGTGCCAAATTCAGCTAGTGAAGCAAATGGTAATTCTACATCATGACGATTCAGGGCATTAATCGTATTTTCGCGTGTGTCTAAGTAGTTATCAAACAGCTCTGGATGCAATATATATATGGCCCGATCCATCAAGGCGTGCAGATCGACAAAAATATCGCGTTGTTTTTGGGTCATGTAATACAAATGATTTTTTTGGGCCAGTAACCATTCATCATACAAATCGATGTGTTCACCTTTTTTGATCCGTAATTTGTACTGGTCATCACTTTGTTCAAACTCAAAAACAAAGGGTGATGCTTGGGCTGATAATTGATGAAGCTGCACCGTTTCATGTACCTTAAGCCCTGAATCAATCACAATCAATTCTTTTTGTTGTTGCACCAGCGCTAAGAATTCCGGCACATCATCAAAGGGAATATACATTGTCCGATTATCATTAAAATAATTATTGGGCCGATAGCTATCAAAGCCCACGATGCGCATTAGCATTTGCAAAACAGCGGTATCTTCAGCATTAAAGGACATGTCGCCCAATGCAAATTGACGCGCCTTACTAATGGCGAAGGTGGCTTGCTGATGGTAAATAGTTAAAAAGTCAACTAGATTTTTGACCACAAAGCGGCGTTTTTCCCGGCGTAACCCCACTTTTAAATCAACCACAATCCCCCCAGCCGTGTATGAATCAATGGAAATATGCGGTTTTATATAAATCGTGGTCTCCAGCGCCATTTCATCCCCAAACACCAATTCATTGGCATGCAGACTGGCTTCTTTTTTTGTTAATGAATTAAACAAATCGTGGCCCGTCACTGGTTTAGGTGGTTCTGGTTTGCTTAACAGGCGCGAATTTCCATATACCGTCGCTTCCTCATCAGCTTCATCTTCATACTCAGCTTCGTAGTCATATTCGTCTTCATCGTCTGTGCCATACAATTTAACTTGCGATTCGATATATGGCCGATACAACTCGTTAGCTTCGACGTAAACCGCCCACATATGCTTACAATAACCAAATTTATCATACGCGGGACAGTTACAGTATGAACTGCTTTCGTTTAAATAACGGTATTGCACAAAATATAAATTTGCATTTGAACCAATGACTCTTGCTTCAACGAGGTCTTTTTTATTATCAATGCGCATATCCCGCACTTTATTTTGGGCGACAATGCCTGCCCCACGATCCCGAATTGAACGGGGCGTTGTCCTTTGAATATATCCCATGCTGGGTCACCTACCATTTTTTAGTTATCCTTTAATTTTACCCTTTTTCACCAATTAAATGGACCCCATCTAGCAATTAGTATTTGCAAATCAATTAATGCCAACAAAAAAACACCCAGAAAACTGAGTGTTTTGTCTGATACATATCTTGTCATCCTTGTTATTAGTTTACCCAAAGAAGCCCTTTTTAGGTTTCTCGTTGAGGGAAGCCTGGAATTCTTGGAGTAATTCTTGTTGTTTCTTGCTGAGTTTCTTTGGCACATCTACGTAGACAATCACAAATTGATCACCCACGCCGTTACCACGCATATATGGAGCGCCCATGCCACGCATCCTAAAGCGCGTGTTATTTTGTGTCCCCGCTGGAATCTTCAACTTCTTGTCACCGTGCACAGTCTTGACATTAATTTCACCGCCAAGTGCCGCCGTCCCATAATCAATAGGTTGTTCCAAATAAATGTCGGCTCCATCACGTTCAAAGCCATCCTTTGACGCATCCACGCGGAAGACCACAAACAAATCTCCAAATGGTCCACCATTAAAGCCAGCTTCACCTTGGCCACTCAAACGCATTTGTTGGCCGTTTTCAACACCAGCTGGCACGGTAACCTTCAACTCTTTTGATTCGCTCTTGCCGTTAGCTGACGTGCGGGTGTATGAAATTGTCGTGTCCTTACCAAACACGGCTTCCTCAAAACTCAAATTCATGCGATATTGCAAATCTTGACCCTTACGTGGCCGATTTGGATCAGCGAATCCGCCCCCAAACATTTGGCTAAAGATGTCGTTGATGTCAGAAAAGCCACCGGCCCCACCAAAGCCACCGAAGCCACCTTGGCCACCAAAGCCTTGGCCATCAGTTGCCCCAAATTGATCGTAAGCTTGCCGTTTTTGCGCGTCACCAAGGGTATCGTAAGCTTCTTGGATTTCTTTGTACTTATCCTCAGCGCCAGCATCGTGGTTGACGTCAGGATGGTACTGCTTTGATAGTTTGCGATATGCTTTTTTAATTTCGTCTTGCGTGGCACCCTTGGCAACACCTAAACGCTCATAGAATTCAGTATTATTCATGAGGAATTAGCCTCCGTTAAAGTTTAATTATGATTATACTGCAAGTTTCACCTCGCGTATGTACCAAAACGAGCTCCAACTGCTTGGAAACTCGCTTTGCATATCGGCGTTTGTAGGGACACCATATGTGATTAATGCTTACTTGTTATCGTCTGACACGTCTTCAAAGTCACCATCAACTGTGTTGTCATCAGCCTTACCACCGTCTTGGGCTTGTTCAGCCCCTTCTTGTGGAGCAGCTTGTTGATACAACTTAACAGCTAATTCTTGGGCAACCTTTTCCAAAGCGTCCTTCTTTTCCTTCATTTGGTCCAAATCATCTGATTCTTTAGCTGACTTCAAAGCCGTAACTGCATCTTCAACAGGCTTCTTATCAGTATCAGGCAACTTGTCGCCAACTTCTTCCAACGTCTTTTCTGATGAGAAGATCAATTGGTCAACATCATTGCGCAAATCAACTTCTTCCTTGCGCTTCTTGTCAGCTTCAGCATTGGCTTCAGCATCAGCCTTCATCTTGTTGATTTCGTCATCTGACAATGAACTTGAACCAGTGATGGTAATCTTTTGTTCCTTGTTAGTTCCCAAATCCTTGGCAGAAACCGTCACGATACCATTACGATCGATGTCAAACTTAACTTCGATTTGTGGTACCCCACGAGGAGCTGCAGGGATATCAGTCAATTGGAAACGACCCAACGTCTTGTTGTCAGCAGCCATTGAACGCTCACCTTGCAAGACATGGATATCAACGGCTGGTTGGTTATCAGCAGCGGTTGAGAAGACTTGTGACTTTGAAGTTGGATACGTTGTTCCAGCTTCGATCAAGTTAGTTGCCACACCACCCATCGTTTCGATACTCAATGACAATGGGGTTGCTTCTGACAAGACGATTCCAGTCACGTCACCTTCAATAACACCACCTTGGACGGCAGCACCCAAGGCAACCGCTTCGTCAGGGTTGATTTCGTGGTTAGGCTTCTTACCAGTCAACTTTTCAACGAATTCTTGGACGGCAGGAATTCGTGTTGAGCCACCGTTCAAGATAACTTGATCGATTTCATCATAAGAAACGCCAGCACGGCGCATTGCTTCTTCAACGTTAGCCTTAGTTGATTCAACCAAGTCACGGGTCAATTGGTTAAATTGTGCACGCGTCAAAGTCGTTTGGATGTGCAAAGGACCATTGTCTGATGAAGCGATAAATGGTAAGTCAATTTGGGCTTCTGTTGATTGTGACAAAGTCTTCTTGGCCCCTTCAGCAGCTTCCTTCAAACGTTGCATTGCCAAATCATCATTGGCCAAATCAACGCCATTTTCTGACTTGAAGTTTTCAATCAACCAATCAATAACCTTCTTGTCAAAATCATCACCACCAAGGTGTGAATTACCGTGCGTACCCAATACGTCAAAGAAGCCATCACCAGTTTCCAAGACAGACACGTCAAAGGTTCCACCACCAAGGTCATAAACCATGATCTTTTCAGCTTTGTCAGTATCCTTGAAGCCATAAGCCAAGGCAGCTGCTGTTGGTTCTGGAATCAAACGTTCAACTTCCAAACCAGCAATCTTACCAGCATCCTTAGTAGCTTGCCGTTGTGCATCGTCAAAGTAAGCAGGAATTGTGATAACAGCCTTTTCAACTGGTTCACCCAAATAATCTTCAGCGTACTTCTTCAAGTATTGCAAAATCATGGCTGAAATCTCTTCAGGCTTGTATTGCTTACCTTCCATTTCAGGTGTCTTGTAATCTGCACCCATGTGTGACTTGATTGACAAAACTGTGTTCTTGTTCGTCATTGCTTGACGCTTAGCCGCATCACCAACAATCACTTCGCCGTTCTTAAATGAAACAGCTGATGGAGTCGTCCGACCACCATTTGGGTTTGTAATAATCTTTGGTGAGCCACCTTCAAGGACGGCAACCGCTGAATTTGTAGTTCCTAAATCAATACCAATAATCTTAGCCATGTTCATTAAACCTCTTTTTTATTGTTTTTTATGTTGCTTGGTTCACGCAACGAAATCTAAAATCGACCTCGTCCATTTCACATTTCGTTGCGCTAACCGAAATTTTTATTAGTTGTAAATTGCAACCATTGCTGGGCGGATAACCCGGTCATGTAAAACATAACCCTTTTGCATCACCGTGGCAATCGTGTCAGCTGGATGTTCATCATCAGCCGGTTGCACTTGAATTGATTGATGCAAATTTGCATCAAATGGTTCGTCCACTGCACCAATGGCCACGATGTTGTTGTCTGCTAAGACCTTTTGCAACGTGTTATACACCATCTCAACGCCAGTTTTAATCTTGTTAGCCGCTTCATCATCCGCTTCAACGGCTAATGCGCGTTCCAAATTATCAATCACTGGCAACAAATCTTTTGCCAAGCCTTGCGTTGCGTATTTAACCGCCGCCACTTGTTCTTTGGCAAAGCGGCTATGCATGTTTTGCATTTCGGCTTGAGCCCGCAAGTACTTGTCATCTAAATCATCATATTTAAGTTGTAAGGCAACTAGCGGATCAATTTTAACCACTTCTTCTTCAACTTGAGCTGTGTCAACATCAGGCGTTTCTACTTCTGCTTCCACAACTTCTTCATCAACTTTTTTTGCTTTATCCTTGGCCATGTTAACACCTCTTTTCATTTCCAATTAATAATATTCAATCAATTCTTCACTCAACGTATCCCGAACACTTGCCAGCAAACTGATTACCTCAGGATATGGCATATTTGTTGGTCCTAGGATGGCAATGGCGCCCATCCCTTGTTTAGGGACCAGATACGTTGCTGAAGCCATACTATATGGTGACAATAAATCATTACCATTTTCATCACCAATACGAATCGTGACCCCGTCATGCGTGTTAGTTACTAACTGACGCATAGCTTGTGGTGATTCTAACAACTGATACAACCGCTTAATATCTTGCAAATTGGTATCAGTGGTAAAGTCCATCACGTTTAGCCGCCCACCAACAAAGGCTTCATCCTTAATCGTTTTTGATAACATATCGCCAAACAATTGAAGGAAGGCGGCTGGCGTGCGAATCGTGCGTTCCAAATCAAGTGGTAAATCCCCACTCAAACTTTGCAAAACGTCGTGAATCGGCTTACCAACCAATGAATCGTTGATGTAAGTCACCATATCTTGTAAATCACCAACATTTGAATCAGTTGGTAACCTAAAGCTTTGACTAGTAACTTGCCCATCGCTCGTCACGATCATGGCCATATTTTGTTGCCCGTCAATCGAAACCAAGCGGAACCCCGCTAGTTTAACTTCGCTGACCGCTGGCTTTAAGGCCACAACTGTGTAACCAGTTAAATCAGCCAACGTATGGGCAACTTGCGCCATCAAATCATCAACTTGCTGGAAGCGCCGTTTGAACACGCGCCGCAACTGCTCTTGAATCTGATCAGTCATACGGCGACTGGTCATCAGGTAATCAACGTAATACCGATAACCAACCTGTGATGGCACCCGGCCTGATGAGGTGTGTTCCTTTTGGAGTAACCCCAAATCTTCAAGCAACGCCATCTCATTACGAATGGTTGCCGAACTGACCGGGCGATTTAAATCTAATTCAGTTAATAAGGTTTTTGAGCCAACCGCCTTGCCGGAACGCGCATAGTCAGCGATGATTGCGGCGAGAATTAATCTTTGGCGTTCAGTTAACATCTGCGTTTCCTCCAGGTTGATTTCATTAGCACTCTTCAAGTAACCTTGCTAACGATTTATATATTACCCCTTTCAAAACAACTTGTCAACTTTTTTAGCACACTTATTTGAAGAGTGCTAAAAAACCCAACCAACGCCTATATAGCAGACCTGATTGGGTTTTTAATTATTTATCTTTAACATTAAAGTTGAAGTTCATGGTGCCAGTAAATGCGTCAGTATAATGTGGTTTGGTCAGCTCAGCAAAGTCTTTGGGCACGGGTTTGTTCAACGTCATCTTAACAACCTGTTCAAATGGGCTGTCTTGTAAATCAACCGTATCACTACCACCACCGATGACTTCACTAAATATTTTACTTGTATCAAAGTCGACACTTAGGCCACCAGCAATTTTTTGGCTAGCTGTCAGACTAGCATCAGTTGAGATTTCCAAATATTGATCATTTTCATTGAAATAATCCAATTGTGCTCGTAAATTGTAATCTTTAAACGGATCTGTATCACCCACCGTCATTTTCTCTGGAATGGTAATGCTGTATTGCGCCAAATGACTAAAATCAGCCGCATATTGCACAATCCCACCGGCATCTGCATAGGCTAACAAGGTCGCATACGGCACACCTGCATCAACTGTCAGCTTTTCACTAGCTGGTTGAACTTTTGTCAAACTGGCCAACCGATGATTATCTAAGGTTGGTAAAATATCGCTAACGGTGTTTCCACTCGCAATGGCAAAGTCCTTTTGATAGGTATCACCAACATTGGTCCATCCCTCGCCAGGCATATGTACTTCATCTGTCGTTTGGCGTGTATCAAGATTACCATCATCATTAATAAAGCCGATTGCTACATTGACCCGATACTCGCTGGCATAAATTTCAATGTCATCTAAAATCTTCGAGGCGAAGCGTTGATCATCATCACTGGCAACTTCGCGGACCTTATAAATTCCCGATGTCATTTGACTAATTGTAGTCCCCACTGGGAATTGGCCAAAACTACCAGTACTGTAGCCACAATCTAAATCAATCTCACCAGGCGTTTCAATACTACCGTCACGCCCACCAGTCTCTTGTTTAAAGACGTGTTCGTTAATCACCGTTAAATCATTCAAATCCGGTGCCGCTGGCCGAGCAAAAGTTGCTGGCGTATACCAATCAGATGCTGGAATTGAGGTTGCACTGGCAGTTGTTTGTGAAGCGTTATGTTGGATTTTAAAATCTGCGCCTGTCGCATCAAGTGCGGTCGTTAATTCACCAGCTAAACTAGCGTCGTCATCATTTATTGTGACACTGTAATTAGCATCTTCAACACTGCCCACTTGATAAAGTTCAGTCGTATAACTGACATTTAAATCTTGTGCCGTTGGAGTGGCATACCGCGTATAATATGTGGCGGTTGTCGCGGTTGAAGCAATGTGATTATCATCAGCTTTGCAACGCACCTGGAGCGTGACTTCACTAGCTTGCTCTAAGCCCGCCAAACTGATGACTCCATCGGTCACTGACGTCCAAGCACCACTCGTACCTTGCCGATATTCTAAAGTCGCGGCTGGATCATAATCAGTGACCGTCAATTGCAAAGTTGAATCAGTAACCAAATTACCAGCCTGGCCAGCTTCAACTTGCGTGATTTTGTCTGGCAAGGTTGGGACGGCCCAACGTGCTTTAGCTACAACCAATGAAACTTCGGCTGTACCCGAATAGTTAACGGCACTTGCATCAGTGTAATCATAATTAATTTGATTGCTATGTTCACCAGCATTAATCGTACTTGGTGTATTTAATGTAATGCCATAGGTTGAATTTGTTGACCCACTTGCAATGGCCACTGGTCCGACAAAGGCCGGTGTAATTGCAAATGGCGTGTCAACTGGGTTATCTAACGCCAAGGCAGTCAAATTAACGTTTTCAGCATTTGAATTAACGAAGTCGATTTGTTGATTACCAGCCAAAGTTTCTGGCAAGCCATATGTCATCGTCAAATTAATGTCACTTGCTCCAACTTCATTGTTTTTGACATTAATCGCGTTACTATGGGGCGCATTTTGCGTGGCGGTAACCCGGATTTGATTTGTATTGGTACCATCAAAGTCAGGGAAGGTTAGGTTGCCACCCGTAATTGCAGTGCTAGTCCAATCAGTTCCATTGGTTGTACGTTGAATAGGTCCATTGCTTGGCGTAACCCCTGTCAATTGCAAGTCAGCCCCAACTTTATTCATACCACCAATCGTTGGTGCACTTGGTCGTTTTACCAAAGTTGTCGCCGTATTGGTCGAGGCAAACATTTGATGTTCTTGCATCGCTGATTTATGCAAACTCAAAGCTTCATCCACGCTACCATCCCAATCAACAGCGCTAAACGGCACATTTGTTTGACCTGGGATTTCAATGTCACTATTCACTTCATAAATTGGCGTTGAAGACATGGTGTTAGTTAGTGTTTCTTGCGCGTAATTAATCACCACATTCCCAGAAAGTGTCCCAACTGTTGGAGCAGCTGGCCGATCAGGGAAACTAAGCTCTTTTATCACCCCAACATCTTTAGCATGATTAAAGTGCTTAGTATAGGTAAGGGTACGATTATCTGAGGTTGCCTCAGCATTAATGCGTGACGTAACCGAAGCACCGGTCGTATTTAAACCGGTATGATAAGTCGTTTCATCATTAAAGCGATAATCATTGGTACCGGCAATGTGATAATTATTAGCCGCGACCCCGATATGCTCATTGACATAATCCACGGCAAACTCAGTCTCGGTTTGGGCGTACGCCGTCATATCCGCCAAAACGACGGTATCATTGCATTGCAACCCAATCAAAACGTCCTTAGTAAGATTATCAGCTGTCAACTCAATCGCATAGGTCGTCCCAGCCTGTTGAAACTCGCCTAGCAAGGCCCCAGTTTCAGGATCATAAATTGCCAATTGACTATCTGGCGGCAATTCTTCAGACCCCAACTCAACCGTCAACGTATCCGTCGTAGGATTTGTGCGTTCACGTTGCACTTGACTAACCGCCAACTTCCACGTGTAATCCGGATTGATTTGCGGGAATGTCACCGTGATTCCACTAGCTGCTTGATCAGCATAACTAACTTCCGCGTAATTGGCCGGTCGCGTAATTAAGCGATACTCACTTGGTGCGCTCGTTGCCAACGCTAAATCCTCAAATGTAATTTCGTGGGTCAACATGTCTGGTTGGCTCCATGCGTGTACCGGATTATCTGTATCCCAATCACCATCGGCATTGTGTTTCAAAACGGCATATTGATTATTAGGATCCAGCTTCATGGCGTGAATTTTGCCTAAATATGTATCAGCGTCTTTATATACCGCTGTTTGCACCGTACCGAGTTGCTCTGGTTCTGATAAGATCCCAATTGGCACTGTGATGTCTTTATAATTGTTATCGTCTAAAACTAACGCTGGCGATATATTTGTATTGAGTGTCTTACTAATAACCCCCACCGGTACAGATACCACCCGATAGGTTTTACCGGTACTCAAGCCTGTGAAGACAAGTTCACCCGCCTCATTTGGATAAAACCATGTTCCATCCCCAAGTGTTGCATAGGTTGGGTCGTCCACTTCGGTTGTATTGGCTGGTTTACGCGGTGCATCACCACCGTTGAAAGTCGTTTGATTTAAAATCGTATCACCCACACCATTGACTGATGAGCCACGTACCTCAGCTAGACTATATGCGTAGCCAGGGATTGTATCAAGCGCGATATTTTTGTTACCTGACCAATCGGTTGATGAGTTGATCGTAGTTGCTTTAGAAGGCTTAAAGACGATATCGGCAACGTCACTACCTTGATCGGCACCACTATTTGACCATACGCCAGAAAAGCCAAAGACTGTTCGATTTTGGCCTTCTGGAATACTAACTGAGCCTGAAAATTGTTGATTGACCGTACCAGCTGAGTTGGTTAGCTGCACATAGTACTTGTGACCTTGATACATAACGGCATAATTTTGCCCAACATATGGCAAAAATGCCTCATAACTATTTAAACTCCCCCAATTATTATCAAGCTTGAGTTGATTAACGATTTGATAGAAGAAATTATTGGTGGTGTTTTTACCCCCAATTGGGGTAGCAACCTCACCCTTTGATCCATCCGGGTCAATATCGATCCCACCACCGTCAATTCCATATGGCCAAATGGTGGAAGTATCGTCGCTCGCAGCCCCGATAATAATTGCATCAATGTCGGTATATGGTGCGCCATTACAGCGTTGTTTGTATGACCATTCGTAATTTTGTCCGGCCTTGGTGGCCAATTCTTGATAAATCGTTGATAACGTCACCCCAGCCAAGTTACACCCGCTTTGATTATCTTCAATATATTTAATGCCCCCACGGCCAGGGTAGTTAATGGCACCATGCGTCGTATCCCAAAATTCAGTTGTAAAAGTATACGTGTTTGCATTATAAGCTGTTAGTGCTGGCTCTAAATTCCGGGTATATCCACCCCATTTTTTACTACCATTGGTGAAAGCCCCGTTTTGAATTTCTGTATACAGTTGATTGAAGCGCTTTTTACCTGTTAATTTATAATATTCTTGATCATCGGCTGTATATGTACTTCCATTTGTTTTCTGATCATCGATTGTATATGTATCCGCGACAATTTCATCTAAGACTGCAACGGCAATATCATTAGTTTTCGTTGAAGCTGAAAACTCGGTAATGTCATCGGTTTTAGGACTGTCTGCATTAGCTGCATCGCTCGTGTGATTAGTGACAACACACCGATAAGTATATTGACCCGTCTCAGTTGGCGTATATACATCTTGCAACACTGATTGATGGGCAATGTCTGGATGGCCGGCGTTGGTCCAGCCAGCATACCCATCTTGTTCAGCAGTAACGTCGCGCCACGTATTGGCATCAGTTTTAGTTTGCCATTGATATGTCAGATACCCATCATCGACACTTTGTGCGCGCACAATCATCCGAATTGGTGCCCCCATCGCATACTGCCCACCCACGGGTTGATGCGTGATATCAGGCGCTAATGCAGTGGTCGAAGCCGAAATAGGGTGGGTAGAAATCAACACGAAAACCGCATTAAGACTGGCTGTTGAGCACAAAATTAATACGGAAAGGATATTAAAAATTTTGACTAGTTTTTTAAACTTACCAAACATCGTGATAATCTCCTGTCGCTGAGTTCTAACCGTATTCAGCATCATTTTATTAACCTACTTTAATTATCTGCTAGCAAAATGAAAAGTGACACCTAAAAACTATTAATAGTCATCGAATATAGTGTGACTATATGAGCGAACTCTTGTTTGGTGGAAACAAAAAAAGCCCGTCGAAACGAGCGCTTTACAAATTAATCAACTTTATTCATTTTAAGCCCAATTCCAGTCCACGCTGACAGCAATGAAAAGACTGGTGACAGCAAAGCAAAGAAGACAAATGGCGCGAATTGCCACACATGCAAGCCCAGCATTGAGCCAGCAAAACTTCCAGCCACGCCCCATGGGATCAAATAATTAAAGACCGTCCCGGAATCTTCTAACGCTCGACCCAATGCCAAGCGACTCAAGTTCACGCGATCAAATGAATCCTTCCACAATTGACCAGGTAAAATGGTTGCCAAGTATTGTTCACCAATCATGAAATTAGCAAAGATCCCAGACACCAATGTTCCCGTAATCACCCCAGATGGTGTCTTGATGCGCTTAGCAATTGGTTCCATCACCGCACTCAAAATCTTTTGTTCAGTCAACAAGCCACCTAATGACAAGGCCAAGATGATGATAATCACCGTTGGCATCATGGCGAGCATTCCACCACGATTCAAAATCGCTTGCAACATTTCATTATGGCTAGTCGTTTTAAACCCGTTCATCAACGTATCGCCCAATTGCGTTGCGTTGTGTGAAAACATAAAGGCGACCCCAGACACGGCAACGTTCAATAACAAAGTTGGAATCGCTGGAATCTTCATCGCTGCCATGATAAACAACATCCCCAGTGGCACAATTGTCCACCAGGTTGGTTGCAACAAATTAGCCAGAGCAGCAGACTTGCCTGACACGTCACCAGTATGACCAAAGCCTAAGATAGCAAAAATCACAATCGACACCACCAACGCTGGCAAGGTCGTCCACATCAAATTTTTAATATGGGCAAACAAATCAGTTTCTGAAATCGACGCAGCCAAATTAGTCGAATCTGACAACGGCGAGCTTTTATCACCAAAGATTGCCCCTGACAAAATCGCCCCGGCAACCACAGGCGCACTAAAGCCTAATGCAGTCCCGACACCCATCAAAGCCACCCCGACCGTGGCCACTGTCGTAAACGCTGAACCGATCATCGAACCAACTAAAGCGGGCACAATCACCGCCACTGGCAAGAACACGGCTGCATTTGACAACAACTTAAACCCAATCCAAATCATCGTTGGAATCACGCCAGTCGCCATCCAAAGGCCAATTAGCATCCCAATGAACAAGAACAACACAATCGGTGCCAAGCCGGTTTTAACTCCCGACAAAACCTGTTGTTGAATCGTGTTCCAGTCACTGCCCCGAAACTTAGCAAACAAAGCCACGACAACTAAGCTGAAAATCAAAGGTACATCTGCACCAAGGCCCAGGCCAATAATCCCAGTACTAAAGATCGCCACCAAAACCGCGATTAAAATAATTGCCACGCCAAAATTTGGCAACTTTATGTCTTTTTCATCCATCATATCTACCTACTCCATCTCACTTTATAAAATAAAAAGTCCCAACCGCACAAAATATGCAGTTGGGACGAATCGTTAACGTATCCGTGGTACCACCCAAATTGCCTGCAGATTAACCCCACAGACCACTCTAGTTATTCAAATGATATATAGTTAAGCCGCTACACCTGCACCGTTCACACCAACCACGGCTTCTCTTACGTATAATGTAGCGACCTACAAGATGTCTCTTAGTATACTTGGCACACGCAATTCCGTCAATGGATTTAGCAAATTAATTAGTCGTCAACCAAAATGCTGGGCGTACTGGATAAGTCGTCCATGTGCCAACGTATTGATCAAAGGCACCCGCATCATCTATAAACCCAACTCGCTGATAATCACTCCCTGGCGAACGCGTCATCGAAAACATACCATCCGCAAATTGTAATAACTTAGAGCCATGCACACTTGGGCCAACCCCGGTGATCGAATGCAAATCCCCATAACTTAAAGCAAAGGCTTGTTTAGTCCCGCCGGCATCGACTGTTGTTGCCCCACGAATATCTGACGCAGGGTTATATGCTTCCCAATTCGTCGGCTCGTTCGTGACTGGATATACGCCCACCGGATTGTCATCCCCGACAAAATCCCAAAACGACATGTCATTCAAATTAACCGGTAAGACACCTTGCGCCAAATGTTCATCACTCAATATATTTGCCGCATAGTAATCAATTCTGGTTTTAAGATGACTTCTTTGATAACCATTCTCACCCGAAGCAGAAAAATAACTTGATGCTGGGAAAGACCCAAATTGCACTGACGCATCATAATCATTTGGGGACCCGCCAATTTCACGATTGGTCAAGACTGTTTCACGCACAACCAAGTAATCCCCGGCATGCGTGGCTTCAGCAGCGTCTGAATCTCCATCGACTAAGATTTTCCATCGAGCACCCGCAAACGTGACCGTTCCATCCCCATTCAAGATAACTGGACTCGTTTTCACCGACACGTCAAATTGCACATGATCGGTATAGATACCCGCAAATTTGAAATCTGGGGCGGTATCAAAGCCAACATTGACACTCGTTGTTCCACCCGTTTGATGCGCGGTTTCAGCCTCAACTTTTAGAATTTCATACGCATCCGTGGTTCCGGTCAATTTTGTGTTATCAGCTAATTTAACCTTATAAGCCACCGCATCATTTCCACCATTGGCGGCTAAGAAAGTTTGCCCCGCGCCGAGTTTAACTCTAATCGATTGATCGGATTGAATCTGCGCACCTGGTAAGACTTCAACGTTATCAGCCGCGGTTGTATATGTATCCGTAGTTGGTAATGTCAGTGCGGCTGGGATCCGGACTGTATATGATGATAGCACCGTGGTCGAAACATCGGTCGCCCCATCTTCGCTACTCGCCCAACTCCCACCGGAGCCATTCCAAGTGTATGTATCAGCAAACACGGGTGCGCTGATAACGATCTGACTAGCCGTGCTCAGCAACAAAACACTTAATAAAATACGACTCGTGTGCTCCATCTTCGTTCTCCTTAAATTTATTTTCATTTAACTATAAAATTCCTCACCTTAAGTGTACCTAACCATTATGCCAATTAATTTTTAAATCCTAGCGCCCACCAGATATTTTTTGTGACTTTATGAGCAACGTCCTGTTTTCAAGGCGTTCAACAAAAAAACGAGACCCGAAAGCCTCGTTTTAACGCATTTATTTATGCATTGATATCAATAAAATCAAATTTAGCAAAATCAAATAATCCTTGGTCGGTAATTTTCAAACTTGGAATCACCGGCAACGCCATGAACGACAACGTGATGAACGGATCAAATTCTACCGGGCTAATCCGCTTAAAGGCGGCGTTCAAAATGTCCGTCTTTTCGATTAAGACTTCATACGGCTCATCAGACATCAACCCCCCAATCGCTAGTGGCACGGTGGTCACGTTGAGTTGGCCATCAACAACCACTAAACCACCCCCGATTTCTTTTAGCGTCTGGGCTGCCAACAGCATTGCTTCATCACTGACGCCGGCCACCATTAAATTGTGCGAATCATGGGCAATTGTGCCCGCAATCGCCCCTTCTTTGAGTTGGAAACCTTCAATAATCCCCACACTATGGCCTAGATTATGATAGCGTTCAAACACCGCAATTTTGGCATATTGTTGATTAGCCACAAATTCACCATCAACAACCGGCACTTCACTGATTGCGTGTTGCGTCGTGATATGTTGCGGTTGCACTTGAATCACATGCGCTTTACTGCCAGTTAGCGGTAAGGCAAAATCAGCTAATGCAATTTCAACATTCAACGCTTGGTTGGCTAATGGCGTGACTGATTTTTGTTCTAGACTAGTGAAATCAACCCATTGGCCGGCCACCATGACTTGGTCGACCACAAAATGATCTGGACTATCAAACACAATCAAATCGGCCACATACCCATCAGTCAAAGCACCAACGTTTTGCAAGTGATGGGCATTGGCCGCATTATAACTAGCCATCGTGAGCGCTTGAGTCAAAGGCATGCCATGCTGCACCGCCAAGGCAACATTATAATCAATCGATCCTTCGCGTTGAATATCAGCCGCTGACTTGTCATCCGTACAAAATGCGACGCGATGCTGATTTGCTGGATTCACCACTGGTAAAATTGCTACCTCATCACGTTCAACCGTACCTTCACGGACAAACATCGCAAATCCAGCCGCCAAACGATTCGCCGCCGCTAGCGGTCCATCTGCCTCATGATCGGTATCGATGCCATGCATCCGATAAATTGACAATTGTTCCCGTGTCAAACCAGCCCCGTGGCCATCAATATGACGCCCAGCCGCATGGGCATCGGCAAACTTTTGGAGCATATCAGGGTCTTCATTAGCAACCGCTGGAAAGTCCATCACTTCTGCTAAACCCTGCACTTCAGGATAATCGTAAAACGGCTTCAATTGTTCGGCGTGCAAAACTGCCCCTGCATGTTCAAAACTGGTTGCCGGCACTGAAGATGGCAACATGTAGTGAATATGCAATGGTGAACGGCGCGCTTCATCAATCATATATTGTAACCCGGCAACCCCGGCAACACTTGCTATTTCATGTGGATCAGCAAATACCCGCGTTACTCCACGCGTCAAAACGAGGCGCCCAAATTCTGACGGCGCAAGCAACGAACTTTCAATATGCATGTGTGCATCGATCAAACCTGGCGCAATATATTTGCCTTGCATATCAACAGTTTGTGCTGCCGCAAATAAATCAGACTTGCCCCGGTGAACAATCGTGTCATTTTTGATGTATAGTTCAGCTTGTTCAAAACGACAGGCAAATGTATTTAATATGTAGGCATTGGTTAAATGTAAATCAACTTGTATTGTCATCTGCTTATCCTCTATTGGTTATTTTAGGTACAAAAAAACTGAAACAAGCTAAAGCCTTGTTTCAGTCTATTCTACTTTAAATTGATTTAATTAGCAGTTATCAACTATCCGTAATTTTTTAAGCATGTAGTTGGACTATTGCCAAATAACCCGCGCTTGGTTGGCCATGGCCGCTTGCCTAGTTTCAATCTTTTGATTATTCCATCCTTGTTCAATTTCTTGAGCTAAGGCATTGTTACCAGGGAAAACGGATGTCTTTAATTGGGCAAGCTTTTTATCATCGGTTTGTTCATTGAACTTATAGTTTTTCTCAATCAAAGTCCAATTTCCAATCCGTGACTCATGCTCATTATCCACATCATCATCGAGATTGTTCAATTCCGCAATTCTGACTAATTCAAAAGCATCTTGAATAAAAATGGGATCATAATATTCATCCACCGTCTCAGCATATGCGATTTCAGCCAACAAGTACGCCAATGACCACTTCTTTTGTCCTTTTTGGCCACCGTCTTTTGATAGCATCATGAAAGCCGATGCAACTTCAGAATCCGCATGAATCTGCGTTGGTTTCCGCAAATCTGTCACAATTTCATTCACATCGTTTAATTCAGCCCGATAAATTTTGTTTGCGGTTGATGAAAAACCGTTTTCTAAGGTATTCGTTCCAAAATTCAAAATTGTCCGATGACGAATGAACACGGCAATTACTTGATTTAAGACTACCGCAATATCTGCTTCACTATAGCCACGCTTCCTCATCGCCAAGAAGATTGGGTAATATAGTTTTACATTCATCTTATCCAAGATATCGATTTCTTCATGCAACAATGCATTTTTTAACAACTCCCGATTTGCTTTAGGATTCCAAGGATTTTCTAAGACATCGTATGGATGTACCAAATCTACCAAATCTGTCAAAAATTCTTGTCCATCGGCTTCGGTTGTTAAATCTTGACTCAAAGTTCGATACAACGCACCCTCGGTTACCAAATGGTGGCTTGCCGCCCAATATGAGCGGATAAATGACGTAATCCGATTACTATCTGCTTTAAGAATCTCTGAGATATAACTCCATTTTTCATTTGTCTGATTAAGATCGTTTTCAAGCAGGTACATCAAATGATTTTTGATGATATCTGATGGCTTCAAATCAGCCCCGCGACTATTCAAGGTTTCAAAAATAATGAATGCATCGGCTTGACTAGGTGCTGAAATTAACACAACATAAAACTTTTCAATAAACGCCTGCAAAATACGTTCTAAGTGCTTAACTCGGTCAGGGATGGTTTTTAAATTTTTAATTTCGCTGTTAATCCGATTATAAAAGTCATCATAGGCCGCGTCCATGTTGAGCATTGGTTCGGTCTTTGAATCTAGATTACGACCGTCTTGTTCATGCGTAATATTGTAAAAATACTCTTTTAGCTGTTGATCACTATCGGATGCTTTTTGTAAATTCAACGTTGCGACTTCACCATCAACACCACGGATCAGCTTATTATTAATATATTTCACGATATCACCGCGTAAGATATCTTTAGCATCTTCAGTTAATTGCTCGCGATGTTCTGATAACATTTTAGCGGACACATCCCGAATGACCGCCAAAAAAATAATACTCGTGGTGATTCGTTGTTGGCCATCAATTAAATCTTGAATTGCATCGTGCTTATATGTAACAACTTGACCGAAAAAATGATTATCGCGTCGACCCTTGATGATATCTTCTAAGTCGCGCCAAAAATCATATAATTCATTTTTTTGCCAAGCATAGTTACGTTGGTATACCGGTACCGAAAAATTATTTTGTTGGAATAACATCTCCATAGTATATCCAGCTGGTTGTGGAATTTCGATTGGAGCACTCATTTTGCTTCTCCTTATAAATATAATCTATACAAGATCATTAGATCACAATCTTCTTTAATGATCAAATATATTAGGAGTCAACAAAAAAGCTGGAACAATTTTGTTCCAGCCATTAATTATTCATTTTAGTAGTTAGGTGCCTTCACTGTGATTTCGACATCATGTGGGTGCGATTCAACCAAACCAGCATTTGTGATTTGGATGAATTGGCTCTTAACGATCAAATCATTGATTGAAGCTGAGCCAGTGTAGCCCATTCCTGAACGCAAACCACCAACAAGTTGGAAGACCACATCACTCAAAGTTCCCTTGTAAGCAGTACGGGCTTCGATTCCTTCTGGGACCATCTTGTTAACTTCTTTGACTTCACCTTGGAAGTAACGATCCTTTGAACCGTTTTCCATGGCAGCGATTGAACCCATGCCACGATATGACTTGTACTTCTTACCAGTCACTGCATCTTCAAGCACTTCACCAGGTGTTTCATCAGTTCCAGCCAACATTGAACCAAGCATTACAGCGTTTCCACCGGCAGCAATAGCCTTAACGATGTCGCCAGAATACTTAATGCCACCGTCAGCGATGATTGCCTTACCATATTGAGCGGCTGTTTCAGCTGCTTCCAAGATAGCAGTAATTTGTGGCACACCAGTTCCGGCCACGACACGAGTTGTACAGATTGAACCAGGTCCGATTCCAACCTTAACCACGTCAGCCCCAGCTTCGTACAAAGCGGCCGTAGCGGCACCAGTTGCAATGTTACCAGCAATGATGTTCAAATCAGGGAAAGCTTCACGCACTTCAGTAACCTTGCGCAAAACGCCATTTGAGTGGCCGTGAGCTGAATCCAACACGATTGCGTCGACGCCAGCTTCAACCATTGCGCGCACACGGTCGATTGTATCGTTAGTAACACCAACCGCACCAGCCACGATCAAACGGCCTTGGGCATCAACAGCCGCTGCAGGGTTCAAACCAAGATCAACAGGTGCTTCTTTAACCTTCTTAACTTCAGCAGCTTGTTGTTCGATCAACATATTCTTGTGAACAACACCTAAGCCACCAAGTTGAGCCAAACGAATTGCCAAACGTGATTCAGTCACTGTATCCATTGCTGAAGAAAGAATTGGAATATTCAACTTCAACGTTGGCGTCAATTCAGTTGCTAATGAAACCGTGTTTGGAATCACATCAGATTGGGCTGGCACCATCAATACATCATCAAACGTCAATCCCAACATTGCAACCTTGTTGGCAAATCCTCCTTGGGTAACACCATTCAAAACCATGATTTAAAACCTCCGCTATATCTTCTATATATTATTGTACAAACGAAAGCTAAAAGGCATTTGCAGACTCTTCCCGTCCACAAATGCCTTTGAAGGTTTTAAGTTCAAATTTAATTTGCGGATAGTCGCCACTTTAGGGGGGCGGTAGAGACATTCGGACCATTTTTCCGAGTTATATCTGCAATAACCGAATAACCTCGTTTGAAAGTTATTGTTATTTATAATACTTGTTTTTCAAAAAGTTGCAACCCCTTATTAGCACTTATTGCTTGACTCATTTTTAGAATGCTGAATGACAGGGTTTTGCGTGCTGTATTTAAGTAAAATCTCATTTTTGAATTGTTATAAAAATCGGTTAGTCTTGGTATTCGATGCGGAAATAAGCAAGCTTTTGTTTAAATTTGTCTTGCGCGGTCCGAGCCGTTTCAAGTAAATATCCAGGTTGATCAGTCCATTGTGCCAAGCCACGATAGTAAAACCATTTCAGTTCATCTGTGATGATAAATGGTGGGAGATCATTTTTAAGTAATTCTTTGAACATGATTAAACGACCAACCCGGCCATTCCCATCCTGAAATGGATGAATCGTTTCAAATTGATAATGAAAAGCGATAATTTCCTCAAATGTATGCGCATCTTTTAGATTGTACACGGTTAGTAATTTTTTCATTTGTGCAGCAACGTCTTCAGGAGCAGTCGTTTCCTTCCCACCGACCTCATTAGGCAACAGTTTGTAGTCACCAACCTGAAACCATTCTTTTCGTGAATCGCTTGTTCCGTTCTTTAATAGCCGATGAACTTCTTTGATGTGCTTTGGGCTTAATTTTTGAGTCGCATTTTCAATGATGTAATTAATCGCTGTAAAATGATTAGCTGTCTCCACGATATCATCAACATTGATACTATCCGATTCAACTCCAATGGTATTGGTTTCAAAAATATAACGAGTTTGTTCTTTGGTCAAGGTGCTACCCTCGATGTGATTTGAGTTATATGTCATCTCAATTTGAAGCTTGTGAAAAATCCCGCCTTTTATTTTGGCTGATTTTTCATCTTGTAAGACGGCTAAGAGATTTCGTGAATTATGTTTATTTGTTTTGACGCGGGGTGGCTTTTTTGCCGATACTGGAATTTGCCACGTTTTCCCATTAAGGATGGCTCCATCAATCCGCCCATTATTTGCATAGTTACGGACCGATCGCTCTGAAACCGACCATCTTTTTGCTGTTTCCCGAACTGTTTCGTAATCCATAATCCACCTCCGTTTTATGTTAGTATACCTGCTTATCGGCAAAAAATACACACAATTCATTAAACGTAGCATTTTTTCTTGCCGATAAAACATTTTGTTGATTTACTTCTGCCACGAATCAACACATTAACAAGTAGAACTATGCAAATATTAATATCGATAAATTACAGTAATCGTCTTAACCAAACGTTAGCAAGCCATCAATATACATCCGCCCTTTTGAATAATACACTTAGTAAGCATTCGAATGCTTTCAATGTCACTAGATCATTTTGATCCACAAAGTAAAAGAGGTGCTAAATGTCAAAGTCAATTAAAAATAATAAGAAGAAAAAGAAGCAAATCTATTTATGGTTGTTAATTCCGCTATTCTTGTTATATGTTCTTTTAGCCCATTTTTTTACAAACTCAGCTACCCTCCGTGTAATAATTTTTAGTATCCAGTCATTTCTATTTTCAAAATATTTTGACACGTTCCCGAAATTTTCATTGACATGGTTCGTGATACCCGATTTGTACGTCACGATTGCCTCATTATTGTTTGTTTCATTGCTCCTTTTGCTAACTCTAATCCATATCGCATGGTGGATAATCGTGCTAGTTTTAATCATTATTGTTGTCCTCCTCGTACTTTTTTTCAAAACCGAACTCAAAGCTTAAAAAAATACCGACCCGCCCAAAAGTTTTGGCAACTTTTGGGCGGGTCGGTATTTAGTTAACCTAATTATTAACCGCTGTAAACCGGCTTTGTATGTGGGTTGGTGTTTCCAATTCATCCATAATTGCTTTAGCAGCAGCCCCCATCATTAACATTGATTGACCGTTGCCATCGCTCATGATTTCATCAGTGCCAACTGTATAGCCATTTGCCATCGCAGCACCTGGAATAAAGCCTTGTTGTGGTGAAAAAGCAATCCAATTGGCATCTTTGACCGTTTGTAAGTAATCAAACTCACGACCTTGTGCCAAAGCCACAGGCACCCATGGCGCCATGGCTTCTTGACCAACCAGGCGATCATTCATCGTAGTCCCATCAGCCATTTTAAGCGATGAAGACCCAATAATAAACAAGCCTAGTGTTTTACTACCTTGCAATAAGCTTGTCAAATGTTCAGCAAATTTAACGTGGTTTTCAACATGGTCCCGGGGTGCATATGCATCAATTACCGCATCAAATCCGGCCAAATCAGCCACCGACAAATCAAATACATCCTTGCCCACGGCCTTGATTTCAGGTCCAAACATTTGCGCAGCCTTTTGTGGATTACGCACAATGGCTGTCATCTCATGTCCACGTTGATAACCTTCAATTATCATAGCGCTCCCAGCATTACCAGTTGCCCCAATTACACCAATCTTCATTGTACCCACCTCATTTAGCTCAATTAATTATGCATTAAGCATAGCATCAAGTCGGTCAACTAATGGGTAAAAAGGGAGCTCACTCCACCGAACTTACTCATCCCATTCGTCAAAATTATCATCAATAATTGGGTTGTTCAAATACTCTTTCATGTACGGCATCATAAACGCCAAGCGCCCATGCCCAGCATTTCGAATCAAGCCTTTATTCAATAACCGTTGCTTATATGTTTGGATTTGTTGAGCTTTACGATCTAATTGTTCCACAATATAACCGACGTCAATTGGATATTCTGGTGATTGAGCCATAATTGACAAAAAATGCGTATCTAACTCAGAATTGCGAAATACCGAATCTTTAATGATTTCATACATCACTGCCTTTAAATCAAAATTAGCGCCTTCCACCATATTTTGCGTAACTCTGCCTGACACCTTAGCCCGTTTCCACACTTCAGATCCCAACCACTGAATCGCATATGGATAACCATAAGAATAATTCGCCAGCAAACTTGCATTTGCACTCGAAATTGCAATATTGGTCTCTGCAAATAACTTCACATATGTTTTGGCGAAATTATCAGGATTAAGCGCACCTAATCGTCTAATTTTAGAACGGCGCAAAAACGATGTATGTTTACCATTGACTAATCCATCAACATTTTCAGGCAACCCCGCCATAATGAGCATAATTTGTGGATAATCACTCACAACGGATTGCACAGCTTGTACCAATTTAACCACTTCGTCATCGTCATGACTAACTTCATCAATTGTTAAAATAAAATTTCGTTTCGGAAAAGTAGCCGTCACCTTGCTAGCAAACGCTTTGAGCAAGCCACTGGTCGAGGTTGGCGTTTGTTTTTGGACTGACGCCGAATTACCTAACAAAGAGAAATTAAATGTAATTTGATACTTACTAGTCAATTCATCCTTAATCTGATTAAGTAAATCTGATCCACCAGCCGTCGCAAAGACCACTACGTCTTCATTAAAAACTTTTTCAACGTCTTTTAATATAACGGTCTTGCCAGATCCTCGTACTCCAGAAATCAAAATTTTCCGTGCTTCATAATCTTGATATTCGACACCTTCGCGAATTAAGTTCATCACACCTTGTCTGCTTGCAAATTCTTCAGGTTTAATACCGAATGTTGGTGTAAACGGATTTTCCATATATGCGTCCACCTTTCTTGTTTATTTCCTATATTTTATCATATTTTTGTTTATTTATCACCGCAACTGTCCATTCTTGTTTATTTGGTCGTTTTTTATACTTTCTTGTTTATTTCGCATAATTTATCATTTTCTTGTTTATTTCGCGTTATTTATCGTTTTATTGTTTATTTGGCAAATAATTGTGTTCTGCCATATCGCTCTGGATCCTCAATTGTTTAATTTTATGAAAGATAATTATTATTAATAGGCAGGGAATCCAAAACCACATGTATGTTTTTTAGTCACTCACAATTGCATCTAACATTTTTGCGCATTCTAAACTCAAGGCATGTAAAACTGGTTCAACTTCAATTTCACCTTGCGCCTTGGCTTGTTTAAATTGTGCTATTTCATAAACAAAGCCATTGTCTTGCGCTTCTGAAAATTCATCCACCAGCTGATCGTCATGATTAAATAATTTAACCGTCGTCGCGCGCCAAAAATCTGGTAATTGAATTTTACCTTGCTCTCCATAAATCCAGCCACTTTGATCCATGTTGGCTTGCACACCAAAACTACACTCCGCAAAACTGTCATCAGCAAAGCCAATGAGGGCACTTCCCATCTCATCAACCCCAGTTTTACCAGTGTATGTGGCTGAACTAAACTTTTTGACTGCTTGACCACTCATAAATAGCGAAAATGCGAGACAATAAATCCCCACATCATAAGCCGCCCCGCCACCTTTGGCTTTATCAAATAATCGACTATGTGCATCTACGTCAGTATAAAATGAAAAACTACTACTGATGTATTTTAGCTTACCTATCCGCCCCGCCTTGATCCATGCCTTGGCTTTTTGGATACAAGGCAAGAACAAAGTCCAGATACCTTCCATTAGCAAAACGTGCTTTTCACGGGCTAATGCTGTCAATTCAGCGACTTGAGCAGCTTGCAAACTCATTGGTTTTTCACACAATACTGATTTGCCTGCCAAGATGGCTTGTTTAGCTGTTTGAAAATGCAGTGGATTAATCAAGGCAATATAAACCGCGTCAATATCAGCAACTTTTAAAAATTCATCCAATTCATCATAAATGTTTGGAATATTGTATTGTTCAACAAAAGTCTGGGCATGGGCTGGATTGCGCGCCATCACGGCGGTAATCGTCACATCCGGCACTTGGGCCACTGCCTCAGCAAATTTATGGGCAATTCCACCAGGTCCAACAATTCCAATTTTCATATTATGCTCCTCCAATATTTATCTGCGTTATTACGGTAGTAGTCAGTTTAATTAGTGTGACTGGGTCGCCAAACCTATTACCTTAATCTTACTATATCTACTAAAATCCTGGGTTTTCCAATCACTGGGTCCTTGACCATAACCAAATAAAAAAAGTTTCGCACACGGAATGCGAAACTTGTTAAAATTATGCCCAACGATTACCTTCATTTTTGGTTGGCGTCAAATCCCACACCAATGCGAAAATCCAACCAACCAGCGGTATCATCTCAATTAGCCAAAAGAAGCCAGACTTATTAATATCATGCAAGCGGCGCACAGCAATCGATAACGTTGCAATGTTATAGAGCACAGTAATAATCTTAGTAATCAACGTCACTGCATTATCTTGTCCCTTTAATACAATCCCCAACACAATACTTACAATAAACATTAAAACAATATTACCTAAAATGGCCCACCAAAAATCGGCCCTGGTTGCGCGACCACTAAAATTAAAAATGTTTGCCCAAAACTTTTTTGTTGCATCTATCATATTATTTATCCCCTTTTAACTATAAATCTAATTATTTAAATCAATATATAATAAAGAAATTATATCATACAACATTGAATTTGTCCGTTTTAAAAGACTGGGATCAAACCGCATGCGTAAAATAAAAAGGCACACAAACTCGCATGCCTTAAAACTTTACTTCAAGTCTTTCAGCACGCGCGTATTCCACATGAATAAGCCGGCGTTCACTGCAATGAGCAAACCGGAAACCAAGAAAATGCCGCGATAATCCATATACGATGCGACCACGGTTCCCATTAATGGACCCGCGACCGCCCCAATTGATTGGAACGATTGGTTGTACGCAAAGATACGACTCGTGATTTCTTTCGGTGTCGTTTTGGTCAACAAGGTTTGAATGGCTGGTAACATGGTCGCATCAGAAATCCCGACCATGAACCGCATAATCGCTAATTGCGTGACCGAGGTAACAAAACTAGTTGGGATAAATACCCAAAACGCCAAAATGAAGCCATACATAATGATTCGGCGCGTCCCAATGTGATCACCAAGGCGCCCAAATCTAGGAGCGGCAATCACGGTGGCAATCCCTGGCATGGCCGCGATGACGCCAGCTAAGAAGGTCGTATTACCGGCGCCGTGATTCAGCTCACGCACAAACAGCGCCACAATTGGGCTGATTGAAGTGTTTACCGTCATCACAATCATGGTTGTGATGAACAAACCAAGTGTTACACGAGCATACGGCAACTTTTCAATGACTTCCTTAGCTTTTAGTGCCTTGCCACGTGCAATTGGGGTGAACTCTTCTTTGACTAGCCAAATGACTAGGATTAAGACCAACAATAAGATGCCACTCGTGATGAAAAACGCCATCCGGTAGCTCACGATTGACGCCAACACGCCACCGACAAACGGCCCAAGCAAGTTTCCCGCCGTGATCCCAGTGACCAAGACGCCCAACGCATAACCAGAATGCTCTTTAGGGGTTTGTGAGGCGATCATGGCATTCGCATTTGACACGAAGCCACCAAAGAAGCCCTGCAAGGCCCGTAATGCGATCAACTCCCAGACGTTAGTAACAAAGCCCATCAAGCCAAATGCCACCGCCATCCCCAATGCCGCGCGAATTAGCATCAATTTACGGCCCTTGGAGTCAGCCAACTTGCCCCATAATGGTGACACGAAAATTTGGACCAAGAAACTCATCATAAAGGCCATGCCACTATATAGCGTTAATTGATTTTTAGAAAAATGGCCCAGCGTGTCGACATACAATGACAAAAACGGCATGACTTCACTAAAGCCAATACCGGTCATAAAGACACCAAACCATAATACGTAAAGATTTCGCCGCCACGTATCCATGGCATTTAATTTAGCTAACATTAGCGTCATCTTCTTTCTTTGTAAGTTTATCTAACAAATTAGTGTACTCTCTTTTATTTGATAAGTAAAAAGAACTGCTCATTTCTGGCAATTCTTTTGGATGAATCATCTTTAAAAACGTAGGTCAATCTACTATTAAACATGCTTTGTACACAGTAACACTGATGATTTAACAATTAATTGACACGATAATAATAGTATTTGGCTGGATAATCCTCGCTTTGTTGTGTAACAATTAATCGTGGTCTAGTGGCATCAGATTGATCGCCATCAGGGTTTCTAAATCCAATCTTGAATAACCCTAACGCCCCTATACCAGGTGCACCCACAACAGATTTAGAAACAATTGGCGTTAATGCAGCATATGGTACCTTACTAGTCTTATCAGAATCTTTAACTGCATTTATTTTAGCGAGTGTACCTGCTCCATCGGACATCATAGTCGTTGTTCCATCGGCCTGAATAACGAGTGTTTGATTATTACCGTTCTTCCAAGTACCGACAATTGTTGTGAAATCCCCGTTATTAATCGCCGAAATATCAAGATCTAAATCTTTGGATTGGTATTTTTTCCACCAATTGGCTTTTTGGTAAATTAATTGGTGTTTTTCACCATCAGCATATTTTTCAAAGACGCGTTTTTCATTGCTAATTTTACCATCTGGTCCCTTCACTTTGGGTGGAACCAAATAGAATGTTTGCTCTGCGTTATTTGCCACTGAATTAGTACCATACACATTAACTTTATAATATCCATCAATTTTAGTTGGCATATCTGATGCCTTAATTTCAAAGTTAGCGTGTATCCCTCCGCTCCAAAATCCATGTTTTTTAATGGTCGGGAATAAAGTTGTCATATTATTATAAAAATCTTCTGGCTCATATCCACCATAAGTGAAACCGGATTGAGCCACAGTTTTATTGAAATCATCATCTGAAAACTGTCCCATGAATGGAGTTAAATCTCCTTGCAATACAACATCATAGCTTGTTTGCTTTTGTTTCGTGAACACCATTTCATGATCAACATCACCATCGGTCATGGTTATTTCAATTTTCGTTGGTTTAAAGTAATCTACAATCACATTAAAACCTGAATATCCATCCGATTTATCCATTGGCGTTTTAGATTGAACATGCTTATTTGTTTTTACCCATTTAGTTTTAAAGGTAGCTGTCTCATTGCCATCTGGGGTGGAATAGTAAATTATCCAATGGTCATCAGTCTTTTTTAGAGTCGCAATATCCCCTGAGGTTGTGTAGTATTTCCCAGCCATGTTAGCATTGTTAGGTTTGTCACTTGAATGCTGACTAGCAGATACTTGTTTATGATGTGATTTAGCACTTTGACCTTGGCTAAATATAACTGTCACCCCAACAGCTACGACTACTAAGCCTACAATCACAGCTATAACTACTTTTGTTATTCTTGTAAACATTTTTACTTTCTCCAAAAAGATTGTTGCAAAATGGGCATTTAGTTAAATGACACGAATTTCAATCTAATCCTTCATTACTTAATATTCAGGATTTGCCCTGCATGTAGAGTGTCGGCTGTAACTCCAGGATTCAAGGCCTCTAACTGAGACTGCGTTAATCCATTAGCATTGGCAATACTATATAGTGTTTGTCCTTGTGTAACTACAACTGTAGACGTATCATCATCGGCATCACTGTCATCTGAGTAATTATTATCAACACTATCCTCAGTATCACTATCTGAATAATAATCATCGTCACTAGTGTCAAAATCGTTTTCATCAGCGGTTAATTCACTGTCATACTTTGATTCTTCGCGCGACTCTGATCGACTCTCTGCCGCACTTTCCTTAGCGATTGAAGCATCGTCGCGACTTTCTTCACTACTCGCTGCTGCAATGGCCTGCTTTTGCATCACTTCTGCTTGGTGGATACCTGACGCCACTACCACGCCAGTTGTCACAAATAAAATAACAATCAAGATGATTATCGTTCCAATCAAAATGCCCGTATGTTTCGTATTCACTGCTTTATCCTCTCACATTAATGTTTAGCACTATAATCTTCAACTTCAATGAATTCACGGTTATCTGGTTGTAAGGCAATCACAATGTACCCAATCGCCACACCCAAAACCGGGAAAATCAACGTTAATACAAAGCTCAGCCAAAAACCAAAGCTACCATTACCTTTTTGCGATCCAATCCATTGACCAATTAAGCCAATAATTAATGCCCAAATCAAGAATAAAATTACTATAATCAAAGCTACACCAATACCCATGTTTAAAATATCTGTCATTTTTCTTAACCCCATTTACTATATTCTCAAATTAAAAGCTCACTTCATTCAGTAAGCCACGCAACAAAAAGAACTGTCCAATGAACAGCTCGTTGTAAGACTTAATTAATCTTGCAATTCGTTTCCTCTAGCATCTTGGTGCCAGTCACTACCTGGGGTTGAAACCAAAATTAAGATACCTTCAATGAATCCCCAAATACCGGCGATGGCAGGCAAAATACCAAACGTAATCCAACCAATTGTAGAGAACAACAATTGGGTAACAGCCTTACCAGTCTTACCTAAATAGAAATTATGAATGCCCAATGATCCCAAGAAAATCCCTAATAGTCCAGCAGCTAACTTGCTCTTATTAGTCACATAGACCGTATTCACACTAGCAGGCTCATCTTCTGCAACAACATATTTACTAGACCCGTCTCTAGCAGGGACTAGTTCGATTGTGTCATTAACTTTTGGTAATTCAAGAAAATTATCAAATGGTGCAGAATCAATCACACCATTTTCAACGAAGAACACTGTCTTTGTTTCCGCTTCGACTTTTTTCACAACTAAACTCATTTAGCTTATCCTATCCTTTTTGACCATTTTTGCGGTCCCTTATTTATCAAAACTGTAACACAGCTTTAATAATCAATACTAATTATAGTAGCGTTCACAAAAAATTCAAATAATAAATTCCTAAGAAAAACGCGCTTTTATAATTGAAAGCGCGCTCATTCCTTATTTTAACGAATTTGTCTTGGCTGTAACTTCTTTGTCATATGGCAACTCAAAGAGGTCGATATCCCCAATTGTCAACTGAACCTTTCCTTGCAATTGATCCGTCACCTCGGCACTAAATTCAGCCAAAGCATCCGAATCAACTGGCACAATCACTGTCACTTGTGCATCATATTGCATGTCTAACAAGGTATATTCGTGTGCCTCCAACCAGTACTTCAAAGATTCAAATTGGCCGTACTCAATCACTAACTCGACTTTTCGCCGTTCAATACGTTGCACCAGGCCGACTTCAGCCACAGCTTCAGCCATTGTGCCCGCATACGCGCGAATTAAGCCCCCTGCGCCAAGTTTAATCCCACCAAAATAACGCGTCTGTACGGCCACCACGTCATGCAAGTTGTTATTCTTCATGACTTCTAGCATCGGCACGCCAGCGGTCCCAGACGGCTCCCCATCGTCTGAATAACGTTGAATTTCATTTTGATCACCCAGCATGTAGGTCCAAACGTTGTGATTAGCTTTGCGATTTGCTTTAGTCACCTGCTCAATAAATTCACGTGCCGCTGCTTCGGTAGTGACCCGTTTCAAACTCACAATAAAGCGCGATTTTTTTATCACCTGTTCATAGCTGAATTCAGGTTGTGCAATGGTGATGTAGTCTGCTGTCATCTGCTCGATCCTCGTTTATATGTCTCGTTATCTTTCATTATCAACTAAAAAGCCCATTCTCACAAATGCGAAATGGACTTTTGATATATTAATCTTCAAATTCAAATTCAAAATCAAGGATTCGAACTGTGTCACCGTTCACAGCTCCTGCATCACGCAAGGCTTGGTCGACACCCATTGTCCGTAATTGGCGGGCAAAGCGCATCAATGACTCAGTAAAGGCAGTATTCGTCCGCAAGAAGAGCGTCTCCAACTTATCACCTTCCAAACGCCATGCGCCATCGTCATCCTTTTTGATGCTAAATGGTGTTTCGTCTTCAGTGAATTCGTACAAAGCGGTCTCGTCTTCCACCACTTCCATCCCCTTAGGAATAAAGTGTGGTGTCTCATCCAACAAGGCGGCGGTTGCTTGCATCAAAGGTTGCAAACCATCACGCGTCAATGATGAAATTGGCATAATTGATGTGTCTTCAGGAACATTTGGATCAGCAGCAAGCTTTTCCTTAAATGTTGCCAAAGTTTCAGCTGCATCCGGCATATCCATCTTAGTTGGCACGATAATTTGTGGTCGATCCAACAAAGCTGGGTCGTATTCGGCCAATTCTTGATTAATCTTCAAGTAGTTTTCGTATGGATCTTCTTCAGGATCCACGCCACTCATATCAATCAAATGCAAGATGACCCTGGTGCGTTCAACGTGACGGAGGAATTGAATCCCCAAGCCAACGCCTTCAGAAGCCCCTTCAATCAACCCCGGCAAATCAGCCATTACAAAGTCACGACCATCATCCAACCGCACCATCCCTAAGTTAGGGACCAACGTGGTAAAGTGATATTCCGCGATTTTTGGCTTGGCAGCCGTCACAACTGACAACAAAGTCGACTTTCCAACTGATGGGAACCCAACCAAACCAACGTCAGCCAAGACTTTTAATTCAAGGGTGATGTTGCGTTCGATTCCAGGTTCACCGTTTTCAGCGATTTCTGGTGCTGGATTCTTTGATGAGGCAAAGCGGATATTTCCACGGCCACCACGACCACCAGCCGCCACAACCAACTTATCGCCATTGCCAATCAAATCACCCAAAATCTCGCCAGTATCAGCGTCAGTTACGGTGGTACCTTCTGGAACTTTAATGACCATGTTTGAAGCCGAAGCCCCAGTCATCGCCTTAGTTGCCCCATTACCGCCACCATTGGCCTTGAAATGTTGGCGATAGCGGAAGTCCATCAGTGTCCGCAAACCTTCATCGACTTGCAAAACAACGTCGCCACCACGGCCACCGTCGCCACCAAATGGGCCTCCCATATTAATATATTTTTCATGTCGGAATGAGACAGCGCCATCGCCACCTTTTCCGCCTTTTACATAAACTTTAACTTGGTCAACGAATGCCATCGTTAAACCACCTTTCCGCTTTTTAAACTAGCTAGTTGTCTGGAAGCACAGTCGTCCACAGACCCTGCTTGTTGCGAAATTTTAACTTATCTATTGTAACGTATTTCGCGCTAAAAGTGTTAGTTTTCAGTATCTTTTAATGCATTTAGTGATATTTTGAGCGTTTGCGCGACTTTTTTAGACACGCCGACACTATGCAATTCTTCATCAGAAGCGGCCGCAATTTTATTTAACGAGCCAAACTTGGCCATTAATTTTTGCCGCGTTTTCGGTCCAATGCCCGCGATTTCATCCAGCTTTGAGGCCAATGAATTCTTCGACCGCAAATTTCGGTGGAACGTGATGGCAAAGCGGTGGACCTCATCTTGAATCCGTTGCAACAAGAAGAACCCTTGTGACTTTGCATCCAAATTAACGTGCGGTTCACCCTCTTCTTTCAGTAAATCAGCCGTTTTATGGTGGTCGTTTTTAACCATGGCCGCAACTGGCACCTGCAAGCCAAGTTCATCTTCTAAAACTTCACGGGCAGCATTCAACTGAATAATCCCGCCATCCATCAACACCAAATCCGGCAGCTGGGCATGTTCTTTTAACAACCGCGTATATCGCCGACGCACCACTTCCATCGTAGCAGCGCGTTCATCAGCATGATCGAGCGTCTTAATTTTGTACTTGCGATACAGATTCTTGTTAGGCATTCCATCTTCAAAGACGACCAACGCTGAAACCATTTCCTCACCTTGAATGTGCGAATGATCAAACGCTTCAATTCGATGAATCACCGGAATATTCAGCGCATCGGCAATTTCTTGCATCGCCCCACTTGTTTTAGATTCATTCATCTCCATCAAGCGAAACTTTTCATCAAGGACCACCTGCGCATTTTTTTCAGCCAGCTCCATCAAATCGCGCTTCTCACCACGTTGCGGCGTCCGCACCGGCACTTGCAAGACTTCACTAATCATCGCACCGTCAACCCCTTTAGGCACCAAGATTTCTTTGGGTAACACGGCATTTTTGCGATTATAAAACTGCAGAATAAACGAAGTCAGTTCTTCTTCGGCCGAATCAACAATCGCAAACGTGCGCTTTTCTCGTTTCATCAAGCGCGCTTGGCGAATAAAGAAGACTTGCACCGACAACCAACCTTTATCCATATAAAAATTGAATAAATCGCGCGGGGTGCCGTCTTTGGAAATAATTTTTTGTTTTTCAACTGTCGCTTCGATAAATTGCAGTTGATCACGTAAATCTGCCGCCCGTTCAAATTCTAAATTGTCCGCAGCAGTATCCATTTTTTCATGTAAGACTTTTTTAACGACCTTAGTATTGCCGTCCAAAAAGTGTTGAATTTTATGAATTTGAGCCGTGTATTCAGCAACCGGTACTTCACGGTAACATGGTCCCAAACATTGCCCCATGTTCGCATATAAACATGGCCGACCCTGATAACCGTTACAACGGCGCAGTGGATACACTTTTTGCAAAAAATGCAGCGTTTCTTGTGCGGCATACACATTTGGATACGGACCAAAATACTGAGCACCATCTTTTTTAACATCGCTAGCCAATTCCAATTTAGGGTCGCGTTCATTAGTAATTTTGATGTAAGGATAACCAGTGCCCCGCTTCAAGCGAATATTGTAGTACGGCTGATATTTTTGAATCAGCGTGATTTCTAACAGCAACGATTCTTTTTCAGAACTGGTCACGATAAAATCAAAATCCGCGATATTTTCAACTAATTGGGCCGTTTTACCCGAGTGTTCACCTTTAAAATACGAACGCACGCGATTCTTCAGATTTTTAGCTTTCCCGACATAAATAATTTTACCGTTCAAATCTTTCATTTGATACGAGCCTGGTAAATCAGGTAATAAAGCCAGTTTTTGTTCAATGTGCGCTGATGCCATGCTGTGGCCTCCCTTCATGCAAATTTAATTCGTTATCTTTATTATACAAGTGTTCCCTTAAATTCTTAGCGTTTTGCTCGGCGGTGGCGCAAATAAATAATCCCAGCGACTAGCAACGCAAAGCTGACCGCCGTCAAAGCGCCCGCACTGTCCAACATCACGTCTTGAATCAAAGGCGTGCGTTCACTCGTTAACAATTGGTGAAATTCATCCATGCCGGCATAACCAGTCGCCGCCATCCATGCGACAAAGGCCGTCAAGATGGGTTGCTTGATGCGGTTTTTCAAAGCTAAGAACCAACTCATGCCTAACGCAAAATAAATACTGTAATGCGCCATTTTACGTAATAAAAATTCCATATAGCCAAAATAATTATACCTGGCATTTTCTAACATCCCAGCATACTTAAAGGTATGTGCGGCAAAAAATGCTTTGCCAGGTTCATCAGCTAACCAGACATGCAAGTTACTAACTTGGCTTTGTTGCGTGTAAGTTTGGCTACTCGAATAAAACAAAATTCCCATGATGACAAACACCATCACTAGCCAAAAATTTTGTTGTTTTAATAGTTTCATAAATTCCAGTCCGATCCTAAGTTACTTATAAGCAAGTGTAGACAACAAAAGAAGGGAATGTCAACCTGCCCATTCCCTTCTTTAATGCATATATGCTTTTGTTTAGAGCATCTTTGCCAAAAACTCCTTGGCACGCTCAGTTTGGGTGTGATCAAAGAACGCTGATGGTTCAGCTTCTTCTTGGATATAACCAGCATCCATAAACCAAATCTTAGTCGCAACTTCACGCGCAAAGCCCATTTCGTGAGTAACGACTAACATGGTCATGCCGTCTTCAGCCAAGTCTTGCATAACCTTCAATACTTCTCCAACCATTTCAGGGTCCAAAGCAGAAGTTGGTTCGTCAAACAACAACATTTTAGGATGCATGGCCAACGCCCGCGCAATCGCCACACGTTGCTTTTGGCCACCAGATAATGAAGATGGATAAACATCGGCCTTATCTGACAAGCCAACTTTATCCAACAACTCCAAGGCTGTTTTGTTAGCATCCGCTTCCGTTTCACCCTTAACTTTAATCGGTGCCAATTTGATATTTTCGATAACGGTTATGTTTGGAAATAGTTCAAAGTTTTGAAAGACCATGCCTAATTCCGCACGAACCACGTCCAATTCAGTTTCACTCAACGTCACCATATCTAGATCATCAAAAATAATTGAGCCCGAAGTTGGGGCTTCTAGCATATTTAATGCGCGCAAGAAAGTCGACTTACCTGAGCCAGAAGGTCCCAAAATGGCAATCACTTCTCCCTCTTCAACTTGGTTTGAAATCCCCTTGAGGACTTGGTTTTCACCGTATGTTTTTGTTACATTTTCAATTTTCATTAATGTTATCATACCCAATTACCTACTCTCTTCACTTTAAATCAATAAATATAGTTTAGCACTTTTGTAATTTTATGCAAGATTATTTGTAATTTTTGTATTTTATGCATTATTTTGTATAATCTATTTTCGTGAAATAATGCTATAATTATTGTTAAATAGCGATAGGAGGCGACCACATGGCTTTGCATACAAAACGCCAAGACAATTTGGAAAAAGTGTTAGATGGCTTTGATTTACCAGATTTGACTGACAACAACAAAGATTCATTTTTGGGCAACAAACCCGCTGAAGATTTGAAAGTAACCGAAGAAAAGTAATTTAAAAGAGCAAGCTGATTAGTGGCTTGCTCTTTTTGCTACCTTTAAAATTTATTGTCCAGCACAAAACTGAAACCAAAAGGAAATCGCCATCATCAACAACCCTAGGATGGCAACGCCCAAAGTGCACCACGTTTTTGTCTTGCGTTCGGATGTTTCCACATGTTCGCGTAATTTTACAACTTCTGTTTGCACCGAATTAACATCACTACGTATCGAATTAATTTCAGTGTGTACATCTTTTTGAAGCGCTGTAAATTCACTACGCATTTGTCCCATTTCGGTACGAATTTGTCCCATTTCCGTACGCACACTACCAATGTCGTTGTGTAAATTAGTGACTAATGTAAATATCATCCCCAAGCGATCCGGATTTTCTACTACCTTATCCATGTTTATCCCCCCTTTGTACAACTTGTTATTCCTACTCAAAATTATACATAGTTTGTTGACACTTGGCTATAAGTGATTTTATGTGTTTTATCATGGATATATTTATTAATACAATTTAAAAAGGTTGATTTATGATATAAATCAACCTTTTTATTTATAACCAATTAATTTCCGCTTCGCTAATCGGCTCATAGGCCAAATCAGCAATTGGATTACGGTTTAGCGCGTCATGGCCATGGGTTTGCAGATACAAAACTGCATTGGCATCGCCACGAACTTGCTTGACTGGAATTAACACATTATCAAAATGCATGCGAAACGCATTAAACTTTGGATCAAATGTGTATTTACGGCCAGTATCAAATTCAACGTCCGTTTTATACAACAAAATCAGCTCAGTATCAACTAATGGCTGATGCATATCATAACGAATTGTCATCTGGTGCTCCTATTGTTGGCTTGCGTTTTTCATAGCGTAATATTGTTCTTTAGTCATCAACACTGGCCGCCCTTTGTTACCCGAATCAGCGGGGCCGAGGATACCTGCCGTCACGAGGTCATCGGCGAGGCGCGCTGCTCGATTGTAGCCCATTCGAAAGTGACGCTGGAGCATCGATGCTGATCCTTTACCTTCGAGATTCACAAAATCAATCGCTGCATCCCACATTTCATCAACATCCCCTTCGCTACTACCCTCAGTGGCATCATCACTCATTTGTGCAATATCATCGTCAGTAACTTCCATACTAGTATCGTATTGGGCGCCGCCTTGCTTCTTGATGAAATCCGTCAAACTCTCAACATCTTCATCCGACAAGAAAGCCCCTTGGACCCGCATTGGGCTATTAACCCCAATTGGGGCAAACAACATATCACCACGGCCCAAAAGTTTTTCTGCACCATTGCCGTCCAGAATCGTCCGTGAATCAACACCCGACCCAACCGCAAAGGCCATACGAGATGGCACGTTGGCTTTGATCAAACCGGTGATAACATCAACTGATGGCCGTTGGGTTGCGACAATCATGTGAATTCCAGCGGCACGGCCCAATTGAGCAATCCGCACAATGGCTGGTTCAACTTCACCTGAAACCGTCATCATCAAGTCAGCCAATTCATCAATCACGACCACCAAATATGGCATCTTAGTCATCGCCGTCCCAGTGCCGGCATCATTGGTCTTTTTAACCAGTAAATTGTAGCCATCAATATTGCGAACACCATACTCTGATAAAGTTTTGAAGCGATTGTCCATCTCCATGACGACTTTTTTCAAAGCCGCCGCCGCTTTACGTGGATTTGAGACCACCGGCGTAATCAAGTGTGGAATATCATTGTAGACACTCAGTTCCACCTTTTTAGGGTCGACTAACATCAAGCGCACTTCAGAGGGCTTAGCTTGCAATAAAATTGAGGCCAAGATGGAATTAATCGCCACCGACTTACCTGAGCCAGTTGAACCGGCAATCAACAAATGCGGCATTTTGGTGATATTCATTTTCACGATTTCACCCGTCACACTCTTGCCAATTGGCACTTCCAAAACCTTGTCAGTGCTGACTCCAGCTTGATCCATCATATCGCGGAACCCGACCATCGCTTGTTGATTATTAGCCACTTCAATGCCGACTAATGACTTGCCTGGAATCGGCGCTTCAATACGCAAACTCTTGGCAGCCAAAGCGAGTGCCAAATCATCAGCTAAATTGGTGATTTTTGAAACTTTCACACCAATGGCTGGGCGCAGTTCGTATTGGGTAATGGTTGGCCCCAAGATAACCTTTTCAACAGGTGCATCAATGTTAAAACTCTTCAAAGTTTGCGTTAAGACACGTGATTTCTCAGCTAATTTTGACTTTTCAGCTGATTGATCAGTTGAGCCAATCCGCGTCAATAAGCGCGTTGTTGGCAATTTGTAATTTTTATCATTAATCGTGGTCGCAAAGCCGTTGATATCCATACCTTCTTCAGGCGGTGTAATCCCCGTTGGTTCAACCGTGGCCCCGACATCCGGCTTACTTGTTTCTGGCTCTTTTTCCTTAAACAAATCAACATGGCTTAAGGTTTCTGGTTCTGTGCCTGGAATATCTAAATCAATTTGTTCTGCTTGCGTGGGCGCGTCAGGTCCAATAATAGTTGGCGCAACGTAGGCATCTTGTGGCGCTTGGTGTAGCGCATCTTCAATTGACATGTTCGGATCAAGCTTGGGCTCAACCGTTGTGTCCGCCTTGCTCACTTCAAAGTCCTTATCAAAAATTTCTTTGCCCAGATTGGCCCGATTCTTTTGATATGACGACTTCAACTCCGTCACTTTTTGCGCACTCGTATCCACTGCTTGTTTTGCGTGATCACTCAATACGGTACCAGCCACTTCAGCCGTGCCAAAGACACTAGTTAGGATAGCTTTCACATTCAATTTGAATAGGACAATTATCCCCGTCAGAATCAAGAAAATGGCGACAATCCATGAACCAATATTAGACGCTGCTAAGTAAGTCCCGCTCAACATAAAGGCCCCCAGCACCCCACCACCAACTGGGGTCGTGACGGCTTGATTGATCATATCTTGGTTAATGAGCCGTTGGATAGTGCCAACGAACTCATGATGCAGCCCCATCGCATTAAATACCATAATTGAACCGGCTAATAAAACACCTAGATATAAAATGCCCAAGCCGATGTAGTGGCGCACTTTCAAAGCACTCTTCTTGATGCCAACAGTCACTAAATAAAGGGTTAATAGCCCTAAGAAGATTAATAGCACTTGAAAAGTCCCACCGACTAGCCAGCGGGTTAAATTGGCAAAAAACTTACCAACTAAGCCAAATTTACCAACTGCCAACACGATGATTAGTTCTAGTAGCGCAATGCTACCGATTAAGATGTATTTGTATTCGTTATTTTGTTTACGCTTCCGGTTCGGTGTCGTTTTTCGGCGTACCGGCGTTTTGCGTGGACGTCCTGCCATGCTCCCTCCTCCTTAGCTTTGGGTCTATTTTAATTTATCAAATTCGTAATCGTACGTTAAGTCCAATTGTGGAAAGCCCTGTTGGCGCAGCGTTTCATAAATGACAATGGCTGCCGTATTGGCCAAATTCAATGAGCGAATATGTTCATCATTTTGCGGAATCCGCAAGGCCTGTTCACCATGTTGGCGCATAAAGGGCTCGGGTAAACCAGTCGTTTCTTTGCCAAACAAGAAATAATAATCATGGTCAGGATTGGTATAATCTGCCTCATGATAAGCTTGCGGGGCAAATTTAGAAATGATGAATAATTCGTCCTTGTCTGTCAGCGTTTCCATAAAGGCGGGCAAGTTTTCGTGTAGCGTAATATCTACCGTATCCCAGTAATCTAGACCCGCGCGTTTCACGTGCTTATCATCGAGTTCAAATCCCAATGGTTTGATTAAATGTAGTTTCGTATTCGTTCCCGTTGCCGTGCGCGCGATATTGCCCGTATTCGCTGGCATCAAAGGTTCAAACAAGACAATATGATTTGTACTCATCTGCTATTCTCCTCGTAAAAATCAGTTAAAAAAAGTATAGCACTATCAACTTCCAAAAGTACTATACCAACCCGAATCTTATTAAAGCCTTTATGGTTTATGCATCGCCCTTGGGCTTGATAATTTCAACCGTTGTGCCGTCATTTGCCGGGTCATCATCAAACAAATTTGAATTGCCCTTCCACCATAGATAAATCCGTGAAAGTAAGACCTTAGCAATAGCGTAACCAGGAATTCCAAAGATCACCCCTAACAGGCCAAATAAATTCCCAGCCGATAGCAAAATCACGACGACCGTGACCGGATGGATTTTGAGCGAATTACCGAGCAATTTGGGGCTGATAACTTTACCTTCCAGTGTTTGTTCAATGATAAAGACGATAATCACTGCGACCAACATCATTGGACTGACAAAAATCCCAACAATTAACGCTGGGATAATCGCCAAGAACGACCCTAGGAATGGAATCAAATTCAAAATTCCTGAGAAGAACGCAATTAACCAACCATACGGCAAGCCAATAATCGTGTAGCCAATCGCAAACATAACCCCGACTGCAAAGGCCACGCTTAATTGGCCACGAATATAATTTGAAATTTGCAAATTGATTTCAGTCAACAATTCTTTAAACGATGCCTGGGCTGAGATTGGGAAGAATTGCGCCATGTATTTTGGCAAATTGTGGCCATCTTTGAGCAGATAAAATAATACTAGTGGGAATGTCACAATGGTGATAACAATCGTCGTCAATGTACCAAAGACCGATGAAATTTTTAAGACACTATTGGCTGAAAATTGCTTGAAGTAATCAGAAAAATGGGTGTTCGTCGAAGTAAACCACTGATTTAGCGCTTTGTAACGTCGATCAGCCGTCCACCGTTCAAATTCATTGGTAATCGCCTCCCAATATTTTGGCCAATTATGGGCCAGACTTTCAATTTGATCGCGAATGACCGGTACCAAAACCGCGATACCCCACACAATCAAAATGGTTAACCCGATAAACAGCCCCACCGTCGTCCAAAGGCGCTTAATTTTATACTTGATTTCCAACCAATCCACAATAGGATTTAAAATATAATAAAAAATTCCAGCCACCACAATTGGCGCCCCGACTGCCCCGGTAAAAGTGGCTAATGGCGCAAAAATGAAGTCAACCTTTTTGAGCATGTAAATAATTGTCAGAATTAGCAAAATAACCACTAATGAAGCGACAAATTTATTATTTAACACCAAGCGCCAAAACGCTGATTTAGTTTTTGGTTCAGTTAATTTCATTGCGTTACTCCATTATCATTTGCTTGTTTTTTGTAATTATACCAAATACCAGGGTTAAATTATGGTTTTAACCCCGGCTTTTGTGTTTTATTTAATACAGCCAATCACATTTCAAAACTCACTGACCATAACCCAAGTCCCCAGTGTGGAATATTCTCCACATCCCAAAAAATCCTCTCAATGCTTAGTATTATGAATGTATTGAACAAATTCGCACACATTCTACTGGAGATTGAATCTAATGAAAATCGCTCAAAAGTTCGCACACGCCTTTTGCACTAGTACCTTTGGATCTATCGTGATTAAACTCGCCAACCTAGCTTGGGATGAATCTGCCGGGCCAAACTTCAAGCGCACCAGCAACGGCATCCAAAGCGGCACCTTGTTGAATTTGTATCGCTATTAATTAAAATAATAACCGCGATTAAAACGACACCCTGTTGACTAAATCCATAAATCAAATTCACCCACTTTAGTTTTAAAATCCGGTTGAATTGTTCTATACAACTTGTTATACTATTCATGACCAAGTCGGGACCGTCCAAGGACGCCCGGCTATTTTTTGTCGTTTTTTCAGCCCCCTTAAATTTAAGTCCGTCAAATTTTCAAGCATCACCACTGTTATGGGCTTTCCAATTGACTGGACCCCTTCAATAATAGTTTAATTTGACTATTCAAAAAACCAAAAAGCAGGTTCGAACCACAAATTGGTTCAAACCTGCTTTTTTCAATTTCCTATAACCACTCCGACCATGGTTGATCGGTCGTTTGCACCGGTGCACCTGTCTTGATCGCGTCTTCGATCAGCAACGTCAGATAGAAATCCTGCGCCGCTTCAGCAAAACTGTACATGCTTGGTCCAGTCCCTGCCACATAGGCCGCCATATTGGTCAAACACTGCCCCAACGCCAGCTCATCATCTGATAACATGGCATTGGGATACGGATTTCCCATCACCCAGTCGCCATTAAACGTCAGCCCTTTCAAGCCCACGCCTTCCATGTTGACCCCTTCACCACGATTTACCCGCGTGATGTTCGACAGTAGCGGGGTCGCAAAGTCTTTTAGATAGCGCACTTCATGATTGCGGATTTCACCACGGTCACCCTTAATTTGGATGTCTTGGCTACGAATGAAGCTCCGGTGTTGATCGTCTTCGAAATCATACAAGCCCACTTTGCCGTCTTCAAATGCGAAGGTCGCTAACGTTTGATTATATGTTTGGAACGTTTCTTGCTCAACGATCCCACCCCGACCAAAACCAGGTTGGCCCGTCACCTGAAAGCGTTGTGCCGTCACAATGGTGTCTTTGGCCGTAATCTGCAAAAACTTGCGCATCAAAGCAATCGCATGATAGTTATTCGTATACGATACACGCGCCGTTTGTGGTGTGCCAATGATTCCTTGGTCGATTACCGCTTGTTGAGCCAGCATATCGGGCCGCAAGAAATATTGCTCGGCAACTTGTAATTTAACATCCGCGGGCATTTCAGTCGCAAAGCGTTGTAAATCAGCTAACGTCGCGCCTACTGGGGTTTCAGTCAAAACCGGAATCCCAGCTTGCAACGTCGCCAAATTGACGTCAGTGGCCACGGTATGGGGCACACACACGACGGCAAATTGGGGTTCACCAATTTCAAGTGCTTCGGCCAACGTTGGCACACACGTAAAGCCCCACTCTGAATAATACGCTTGAGTCGCTGGATTAATCGTCACAATCGCCGTGATCTGGAATAACGCTGGCAATTTTTGAGCCAGGCGCATAAAAAACTCCGCACGCCAACCGCCACCGATTAAAATAAATTTTGTTTGCATCAGTCTTCCAACCTTCTTTATATTGACTAGTGTTCAAAATTGACCGCGGTCCTCGTTACCGCTAAACTTAATTTATATGAACACATCACACCACAATCCAAACGAGGTAGCTCATGGCTAATTTAGACGCTTTAGTAATTTACAATCAACCCGCCGATACTTTTATCAAATACAACGAAGCCGGCGAGCTCCAAGCTGCTATCAACGCGGCTATCACGGATGACACGTTTGCCATCGTGATTCGCGGTGATGCATTCATTTCAATGACGTATGGCGAATGGGAAACTTTGCGCGTGCAACAAGCTAATGAAATGATTCATAGCAAGCTGCCAACTGACAACCCTGCCGTAGCGGCCCTCTTTGACACATTGTCAACAGGCATGGCCGTTAAGTACAAGGGCGCTAAGTCATGGAACGCAATTTATGAGGACCTCTTGGCTAGCATTGAAGCCATCACCAAGTAAGCGCCCCGTCAATTAAGCCCCATCCTAAACCAGTTAACTATGCTGATCAATCGGCGCAGTTGGCTGGTTTTTAATTTCGACTTTGACTGGACACGATGTATCACAGTCTTCACATTCTGCCGCAAATCCGCGCTTCACCCAACGATACACGACATAGCCTGCCGCACCAAAAATCAAAATTGTTAAAATAATCGTTGCCATTTCGGTCTCCTCACTTAATTCAATGTCGTTAATTCAGGTTGATTTACCTTAATGGGCCGTTTAACAATCGCATACACGAGCCCACCGGCAATCAACACGGCTAATAGCGTTTCCAAATTTGGCACGTGATGTTCAAGCACCAAGCGCCCAAATTGATAAATCAGCAAACTTACACAATATGCGAGCCCACATTGATAACCAATCGCAATCAGCGTCCACTTCAAGGCGCCCATTTCCCGGTGAATAGCTCCGATAGCCGCAAAACACGGCGCACACAGTAAATTAAACACCAAGAATGAATACGCCGAGAGCGCTGAGAAATCCGTGGCGAGATGCCCCCATATTTCACGCCCGTTGTTAGAAACTTCACCACTATTGTGATACAACACGCCAAACGTTCCTACCACGGTTTCTTTGGCAACCAAGCCGGTCAAAGTTGCCACAGCCGCTTTCCAATGTCCCCAACCAAGCGGGGCAAAAATTGGCGCCAACAACTTACCAAAATCAGCCAAGATTGACTTATCAGCGGCCACCGTTTGCAACATGAAATTATAGCTCGACAAGAACCAAATCAAGATGTTGAGGACAAAGATAATCGTCCCGGCCCGCTTGATGAAGCTCATCGCACGACTAAATGCATAACGCAACACGTTTGACCACTTAGGGAGATGATAGCTCGGCAATTCCATGATAAAAGGTGCCACATCCCCAGCCAGCATCCGCGTCTTTTTCAACGCAATTCCAGACAAGATAATCGCCCCAATCCCGATGAAATACGCACTCGGCGCCACCCACGAATTGGCGGGGAAAAAGGCCCCAGCAATCAAAGCGATAATTGGCAACTTGGCCGAACACGGCATAAAGGTCGTCACCATAATCGTGATGCGGCGGTCTTTGACATTTTCAATCGTCCGACTCGCCATCACGCCCGGCACGCCACACCCAGTTGCAATCAACATTGGGATGAAACTCTTACCCGACATACCAAACCGGCGGAACAAGCGATCCATCACAAAGGCAATCCGACTCATGTAGCCCGTGTCTTCAAGAATTCCCAGACAGATAAAGAGCACAAAAATTTGTGGTACAAAGCCCAAGACGGCCCCACACCCAGCGATTACGCCATCTAAAATCAAGCTCTGCAACCACGGCGCAACACCCCACACATGCAAATAATGTTGTGCGGTATCAGGAATCACCGTCCCAAACAAAGTATCATTGACCCAATCCGTGCCAATCGTACCCACGGTTTGAATCGAGATATAATACACCAACCACATCGCCACAATGAAAATTGGCAAGGCTAAAATGCGGTTCGTGACAATTCGATCAATTTTGTCTGACAATGTGAATTGAATCCCATCTCCATCATTGACGGCCAATTGAATGATTTTTTCGATAAAATTATAGCGTTCATTGACGATAATTGATTCGGCATCTTCGCTAAAAATCTTTTCCGTAATCGCCGTGATTTCCTCAAACTCAGCGCGTTGGGCAGTCGTGAATGCCACCGTTGTCAGCACCGCTTCATCACGTTCAAAAACCTTAATTGCATACCACCGTTTTTGATGTGCCGCGATTTGCTCACCCAACAAGTCACTAATATCGGCCAACGCCACTTCTAAGCGTCGGTCATAAATCGGATAATGCATTTCTTCATCATGCTTGTGGGCAATCTTAACCGTCTTAGTCAGTGCTTCATTGACCCCGGTTCCACGCAGGGCACTCATCCCCACAACTGTGACACCCAAGCCATACGCCAAGTGCTCCAAATTAATCTGGCGGCCCTGTTTTTTAACGGCGTCCATCATGTTGAGCGCGACCACAATCGGCAGCCCCGTCTCCATCAATTGCGTCGTCAAATACAGATTCCGTTCCAAATTCGTCGCATCCACAATATTCATAATCGCCTGGGCGTGTTGGCCTAAGATATAATCGCGCGCTACGATTTCTTCGGGCGTATACGGCGACAACGAATAAATCCCAGGCAAATCATGAATGCCTAGGTTTTTATCTTGTTTGGCCGCCCCACTTTTGCGTTCAACGGTCACCCCTGGCCAATTCCCGACATATTGGTTGGCCCCAGTTAACGCGTTGTACACCGTTGTTTTACCACTGTTGGGATTCCCCGCGAGTGCAATTTGTAATTTATCCATGTGTGCACTCCTACCCAACAATTGGGGAAATTATGACATCTTGCGCTTCTTCTTTGCGCAGCGTTAGTTCATACCCACGCAGGTGAATCTCAACGGGATCCCCCAAGGGTGCGACCTTACGCATCAAGACCCGCGTCCCTTTGGTAATTCCCATATCCATGAGCCGCCGTTTGATGGCCCCTTCACCATGCAAATCAACGACCATGGCCAACTCACCAACTGGCAAATCACTGAGCGGATACCAGGTCGCTTCGTTATTATCGATTTCACTCACCCGGATTTTATTGAGCACGTTCACATCCAGGGCCAAGCGGTGATTATGCATCAACACAATCCCGTTGTCCTTAGCCAGCGACAACAAGGCCACTTTTGTCCCCGGCAGCATCCCCAAATCCTGCAAATGCTTCATAATGTTCGAATCCACGCGCAATTCGGTAATGACATAAACTTTATTCGGTTCCGCTTGACTAATTGGTAACATCATTCCATCCTCTTTCGCGTTTATTTAATCCCTAGTAAAATCCGAGCGTAACGCGACATCATGTCCTTATGCCAAGCCGGTTCCCAGACTAATTCAATATCTACGTCATCAACGCCTTCAATCGTTGAAACCGCCGTCACGATGCGCTTTTCCAACAAGTCACCTAAAGGACACCCCATCATCGTCCAAGTCATCTTGATTTTGGCGGTTTGTTCAACCAACGCCACCTCATAAATCAAGCCCAAATTGACCACGTCCACACGTAGTTCTGGATCTTCAACGGTTTTCAACATTTCCCAAACTGTATCAATTGTCTCTGCCATGCCAGTTCCCTCTTTTTATGATAATTAGTTTAATAATAGCGAAAATTTATGAATTTTTTATTGCAATGCCATAAAAATGACATTTCATCGGCATAATAAAAAACTTGCCGCTAATCGACAAGTTTTAAAAGTTTATAAGTAATAATCGCCATGGCCCACGAGGCTGAAATCTTCCCCGTGCACCGTAATTTCTGTGGCGGCACCCGAACCGTCATTATGGATCACCATAACTAACTTATCGGTTTCATTGGCCACCACATCCACAATCGCATTGCCGTTCAAATTAACCTTAGCATTGATTAACAGCGCCTTCTTGACCACCAAATCAGCCAAGACCACTTCGGGATTGCCAGCTTGATATGAACTTTGTTGCCCAGCTAGAAAGCCTAGGTGAAAGGTCGTATCTGGTCCATTTTCGGCAATTGAATCAATCCAACTGTCTTTAAACACGTATTGTGCTGCTAATTGCATCGCATCCATCATTATCACCCCGTAGTTTGTCTTTACCCGTATTATACCAAATCAGGTTTAGATAACCAGTCCAACAATTGCGTGTCCCACTTGTAATACATGACTAGCTTCAAGAAGCCAAAGGTCATCACGTAGGTCAACACAGCATCAGCCAAGGCATGTTGGTGGAGTGTGAACGTCGCCAAGCTAATAACTAGCCCCATCACGACGATCAGCGCCTTCTTGAAATTAAAGCCCTTTGACATCAATGGGAACAAGACTAACATTGATGCCCAGAAATTGTGATAGCTTGGCCATGAGCCCCAAACGTTGGCTGAATTATGCGCCAAACGATTAATATTTTCATAGAATGGAGCTGAATGTGGCAACGTTTGAATCGTGCCATTGATAAAGTCCAATTCTGTCGTTGTGGTTGGGAAAACTGCATAAATCACCGAAGCAATCACATACATCAACAACGACACGGCCACGTATTTAGCCACGGCTTGCCGACCAAGCGCCCAAAACAGCAGCACTGGCACGGCAATAAACCAGACATACGGCCAGGCCATATAGTATGGAAACAATTCCGTGATCCATGGCATGATGCGATCAACGCCTAATTGTAAATTCCAAGTTTTATCAACGCCCCATAATTTTCCGAAATATGAGCCGACGAAAAAATATGAAATCGTTTCTAACACATAAATCACGAAGTTGGCGGCGATCAAGCGCCCCCACTTAAAATGTCGAGCTGGGTTTTGCATCATTTCTCACTCCTATCAAGTTTTCATTACTACCAACAATAGCAGAGAGATGTAAACTTAGCCGTTTGATTTTATGCGTTAGCCTCTTCATTTTTTTGAATTAATGAGCATCATCCACGATTGCGTACGCCTAAATGTACTGTTTTTTGTACTTACCGAGCAGTGTCTGGGCAACAACCGGCCGATTCATCGTGTAAATATGCACGCCATCGACCCCTTGAGTAATCAAATCATCAATTTGCCCCATCGCATAATCAAGGCCCGCCGCGCGTAAATCAGCGGGATTGTGCTCGTACTTGTGAATCAATTTGATTAATTTTGAAGGCAAACTGGCGCCACACATGAAAATCATGCGTTCGACTTGTGAGCGGTTCAAAATTGGCATGATGCCCGCAGAAATCGGTGCATTCACGCGCGCCCCCCGGGCATCATCCATCAGCTTGTAAAACGAAGCATTATCAAAGAATAATTGCGAAATAAAGAAATCAGCGCCGGCAGCTTCTTTAGCCTGCATATGTTGCATATTTTCTGCGTTGCTTAATGCCTCAATGTGGCCTTCTGGATAGCACGCGGCCCCCACGCTAAAGCCCCCAAACGCATGAATATCACTAATCAAGTTTTTGGCGAGCGGATAATCAGCTGAAATGCAGGCATCCCCATCCGCCGGCACATCCCCACGCAACGCCAAAATATTCTCGACCCCACGCGCTTGAATCGCTTGGAGCGTGGCATTCATCGTTTCATGATTTGAGAGCACGCCCGTCAAATGGTGCAAGCTCTCAAGCCCGTATTCTTGTTTGATATACGCTGCAATATCCAAGGTTTCATTGACGCCACCACTACCGCCAGCCCCATAGGTCACACTAACAAAATCCGGTGAGATTTGGCCTAAACTAGCCAACGCCTCATACAACGTCTCAATCCCGCCATCTTTTTTAGGCGGGAAGATTTCTAGTGAGATGACTGGGTTTTTTTGTGCGCGTTTGGTTTGATAAATTTCATTAATTTTCATACTAATTGGACTCGCTTTTCTAGTTAAATATCGGCAGCACGTGGCGCAATTCGATGTGGGGAATGTCGTGTAAGATTTGCCGACATTTTTCGACCAGCAATTCCGTTGTGAGTTTGGTCAAAACTAATAATGAGCCGGCATGTTGGCCATAATCAGCTTGTTTGAGCGTCCGAATGCCCACCGTTTCTTCTAACGCCAAGGTCACTGCTCGAATGGTTTCAGGGGCTTGGGACGCCAAATCAATGCTCAAAAAGCGTTGTTCCAAGACATCGTTGACCAACTCTGGTGAAATCTCCGCACACGTCGCAAACGCAGTGATGGGCGCTTGGTTGACCAAAGCCTGCGCAATATTGCAGACATCAGCAGTCACCGCATTGGCCGTTGGCAACATTCCCGCCCCAGCCCCATAAAAGAGTTGTTGTGGCATGTTTTGCGAACTGACAAAAATCCCATTGTACTCGTCATTGACCTTCACCAACGGATTGGCATTGTCGATTAAATATGGTGAAACGTGCAGGGCCAATTTGTCGTTATTTAATTCAGCGACGGCCAAGGGCTTAATCGCAAAACCCAGACTGTGTACGGCAGCGATGTCTTTTTCAGCAATCCGCTCGATACCTTGTAATTTAATATCTGCGACTGCCGGTGTGGCTCCAAAGGCAAATTTAGACAAAATCGCCAATTTGTACGCCGCATCCAACCCAGACACATCATTGGTCGGATCGGACTCGGCAAAGCCCTTATTTTGCGCAATTTTCAACGCTAATTCATAGCTGCAACGTTCATTGGCCATCTTTGACAAAATAAAATTACTCGTCCCGTTCACAATCCCAGCGACGCGCTGAATTTTGTCATACGGAAAACTCGTTGCCAATGCATTTAGAATTGGAATCCCCCCAGCAACTGAAGCTTCATAGCGCAACCACACCCCTTGTGCTTGCGCCAACGCACTCAATTCAACCCCGTGGGTCGCCAACAAATCTTTATTCGCCGTCACCACGGATTTTCCGTTTTGGAGCGCTTGTTTAATGAGTGCATATGGCAATTCAATCCCGCCCATGACTTCAATGACAATCGCTAAACTCGGTGCATTGACGACTTCCCATGGATCGGTGGTCAAATGCAAATTTGCATATTTTGTCGCGCGTGCCGGGGTAATGGTTCGGACTGCGACTTTGGTGATTTCAATCGGCAATTCGTTGCGCTGTGCTAACAACTCAACGACACCCTCCCCAACTGTGCCTAAGCCTAATAAACCAACCTCAATTGCCATAATAGCCATCCCCTAACCAACTAATCAGCCAGCGATTGACTGAATTTTGACGTAATCGACACATATAATTTCTCCTCTGCCTTATGCAAATTGTGCAAATGCTTGCGCTAAATCATTAATCAAATCTTGTGGGTCTTCTAAGCCAACTGAGAACCGTAACAAACCTGGTGTTATACCAGCTTCAGCCAAGCCCTCACCATCCAATTCGGCGTGACTCATCTTTGGCGGGTAAGACAAAATCGTCTCTACCCCGCCCAATGAAACAGAAAAACACGGAATTTTCGTCGCTTCAGCCACGATGCGCGCATGGTCTTGACTACCCACATCAAAGCTCAACACGGCCCCGCCATTTTTGGCTTGGCGTTGTTGAATTGCATAGCCTGGATCACTGGGCAAACCAGGATAGTTAACGCGGGTAACTTGGGGTTGTTGCTCCAACCACTCAGCAATTTGTTGCGCAGAATTTGCCGATTGTTGCATGCGCACGCCCAACGTCTTGATGCCCCGCAAAAGTAGCCAGCTATCAAAGACGGCTAACGTGGCCCCCACCGCATTTTGGACATAATAAATTTTGTCCGCTAAAGCCTGATCATTGGTCACCGCGGCCCCAGCTAAAATGTCCGAATGCCCAGCTAAGAATTTCGTCGCCGAATGCACGACGATATCAACACCTAAATCCAGTGGTTTTTGAATCACGGGTGACAAAAAAGTATTGTCAGCAATCGTGATTAACGCATGTCGCTTAGCAATATCGACCACGCCCGCAATATCGGTGACTGCCAAAACTGGATTTGATGGCGTCTCTAAATAAATGGCTTTGGTATTCGGTTGAATGGCTGCTTCAATGCTGGCCAAATCAGCACAATTCACAAACGTGTGCGTAATGCCAAACCGGCTCAAAACGTCTTCAAACACGCGCCACGTGCCACCATACACGTGCTTAGTCACCACAATGTGATCACCTTGACTAAACGTCAACAAAACTGAGCTAATCGCCGCCATCCCGGTGCTAAATAAGAAGCCAAACTGGCCATTTTCCAACTCTGCCACGGCTTGTTCAGCAACTTGGCGGGTTGGATTGCCTGAACGGGCATAATCAAATTCACCAAATTCATCAAAACTAATTTGATTGAACGTCGATGAGAGGTGCAACGGCGTATTAATCGCCCCAGAAAGTGGATCCGGCTTGGTCGTCGCCGCAATAATTTTGGTCATTTCATCCATGTTAGTTCTCCTGTTGCACGGCTTGGGCGGCCGCAATCGCTTGACGCAAATCCGCAATAATGTCATCCACATCTTCTAACCCAACTGACAATCGAATCAATTGGTCGGTAATGCCCAATGACAACCGTTGGGCTTCAGGCATATCGTGATGCGTTTGTACAGCTGGGACGGTGATCAAGGTTTCAACGCCACCTAAACTTTCAGCAAAGGAACCCAGCGTCAATGCCTGCAAAAAGTGGTCCACGTCATAATCAGCGGCTAGATAAAAACTAATCATGCCCCCCACACCGGCGTACAACACTTTTTCCACGCCAGGGACGGTTGGCAAAACTTCGGCCACCGTTTTAGCACTTTTGGTGTGCGCCGCCATGCGAATGTGCAGCGTCTTTAATGAACGAATCAACAACCATGCATCAAAAGGCGCCAAAACTTGCCCCGTCGTCGTGAGTTGTTCCCGGAATTGGTCAGCAAGGTCAAGGTCATTAACAATCACTGCGCCAGCCAGAATATCATTGTGCCCACCTAAATATTTCGTCGCCGAATGCACGACAATGTCAGCTCCATCGACAATTGGATTTTGATAAATTGGCGTCAGGAACGTATTGTCCACGGCAATCAAAATATCGGGGCGCACCGCATGGACTTGTTTAGCCACCGCTGCAATATCGATAATTTTCATCGTTGGATTTGAAGGCGTTTCCAGCCAAATCAGCTTAGTAGCTGGCTTGATTTGTGCCACTAAAGCCGCCACGTCAACGCCATTCCACGCATCAAAGGCAATCTGGTAATTAGCCTGCAATGTGTCAAAGTAGCGAAATGACCCACCATATAAATCGTCTGAACAAATAAAGTGGTCACCGGTTTTGAGCAACGTTGAAAACACGAGGGTAATGGCTGCCATGCCTGAGCTCACAGCAAGCGCATATTGGCCAAATTCAATCGCAGCCAATTGCTCTTCTAACAAATCGCGAGTCGGCGTCGTCATGCGCGAATAGTCATACCCCGTGCTATCGCCTAAGCCCGGATGGCGAAAGGCCGTTGATAAATGCAAAGGCGCCACAACGGCCCCCGTTTTCTCGTCGTCAGTGCGGTTCGTGCCTTGTACCAATTGTGTTGCTGTCTTAACCATGTTTAATTCCTCGTCAGTTCTTTATTGAGCCATTCATTAAATATCTGTTGCGCATCAACTTGCCACGATTGCACTGGATTGCCTTTTGCATCCAAGAGATTTTCTGGCAAACTCGGCTGTAATCCTTTGGCCTGATCGCGCAAATACTCTTGGTAGAGCGTGTCAGCCGCATATTCTAAATGCCCGGATAAGTAGGTCGAATGCGTCGTTTCATCAAATAACCAAGTCGCACCGAGGCTTTTGGTCCCCGCCTTGACATGAATTTTTGCATTGTCCAAGGGGAAACTAAAGTAGCGTGAGTGCGGCATCGTGATGGCATTGGTTGTGTAGACGCCCGTGATTTTATAGGAGTGTTGCGTGGCGGCGATGACTTCTTCGGCCACCCCAGCAGCAAAGGCCCCCCAGCACGTGAACAAGCTTTTGGCAACGTGCGTCAACCGCCATTTGAGAATCGCAACATACTCTTCCCAGTAAGTCACTTGCGCCAATGGCAATTGATCAACCGGTGCACCAGTCACGATGAGCCCATGAAAATATTCATCACGCAAATCCGGCCAGCGCGCATAATGTTGATACACTAAGGCGGGCTGATTTTTAACTTGGTGCGTGCCAGGAATTGCAAAGGTCAGCGCAACATTGCCCGGTAGTGTGGCAAACAACCGCGTAAATTGACGTTCGGTTTCCGCCCGATTTGGCATGAGATTTAAGATCAAAATTTCTTTAGCATCAATTAATTCTAGTTGGGAATCTGGTTTAGTAATCCCGTTTCGTAAATATACGGCCATGCAATACGCCTCCTTTCGCAAACAAAAAACGTCCCGACAACTAGTAAAAGACTAGTGTCGGGACGTTTACACGTGGTACCACCCGGTTTCCAAGCTGGTTAAACAGCTTGCTCAATCAGTACGCCTGGCTTGCAGGGATATACTGTGACGCGGTAACGGGCGCACCCGGATGTTGCTAGCGATTGCTCACAGCATCGTTCACTCAGAGACCATTTTCCAAACCCGCGCCTTACTGACTTTCACCACCCGTCAGCTCTCTTTGAAAATTGCTAGTTCGTACTACATCTCGTCAACGTTATTAACTAATTTCAATATTAGAACTACATTAGAACATCGTCAACTTAAATTAAGGTTCTTTCACAATTTGTTCACATTTCTGGACTTGTGGTTTGGTTTTCGTTTGGTGGTGGGATTCTGCTGGTTGCCGCCGTTGGCGTCAAATTGTTGTTAAATTTGGGCTGGCTGGGGCTCTCCGGCAAAGATAAATTTGTGGGAAACGGGTGGCACAAATATGGGGAAAGGTCCGCAAGCGGCCCTGCGCCATGCCCGTTGTGGGTCTGAATATCGGGCGCCGGTTCCCCATATTCGGCCACCCTTGCTTTTCCCACAAATTGATCGCTCCGAG
>JAITQG010000038.1 GCA_031289015.1 Lactobacillaceae bacterium | reverse complement strand
GCGCCATGCCCGTTGTGGGTCTGAATATCGGGCGCCGGTTCCCCATATTCGGCCACCCTTGCTTTTCCCACAAATTGATCGCTCCGACCCCCAGCCGGCCCAAATTTCACAACAATGAGGGCAGAGCTCATTCGGATGTTTCAAATCTGTTTGTACGTGACTGCTCCAGATTAGGTGTGTGGGAGGACGAAGCAGTGGGTATTACGTGGTTTGGATGACCTTAAAAACTTTTTGTGTAGCAGATGATTTGAAAAAAATTTAGTTAAACAGTCTGTATTTGAAGCTTGAATTGTCAAATGAAGTGCACACCTGAGTCTGAATTTGGAAATACGTTATAAAGAAAAAAAGTGTAGTAATTTGTGGTAGAAGTAGAAAGTTGAAGCTTTAGAACCGGAAGGAGCTAAAGCGACTGGAGGTTGGTGTTTTGGGTTGGTGGGTTCAACAGCCCCAATGCGGAGCCCTTGAACCCACCAACCCAAAACACCTTGTCCCTGAAAGGGACAAAAAAACCACCCCCAGCAAACAAAGGGATGGTCCTAAATCCGTTCAATAAAAATAAAATCAGCAGCATGATGTGTAATCTGCACCTGCTCATGACTAACCGTATGTTCCAACAACAAAGGCCCCTCAAACGGCAATTGCCCCTGCAAAGACCAAGTAGAATGGAGCGGAAAATGCACCAACTCAAGATATTGTAACAACTCAATATCCTCAATAAAGCTGTTAACCCTAAATTGATCACCAGCACTCAACTCACTCAACTTCTTATAATGCACCGGATGATAATCAAACTCAGCATCCGGAATCAATAACCCATGCGGACAATATTGGGGATGTTCCAAAAAATCATCCAGCGCATTAATCATTTTTTCATCAGCATCATGATCGAGATTATCAGCATTACGATGGGTCTCAGATAATGACAATTGCAACTTCGCCCCTAAGAAAACCTCAAACAAGCGGTGCGACCGAATGAGTTTAAGGGCAGTTTTACGGCCCTTAGCAGTCAGCGTCACGCCATAATAAGGCTCAACGTTAACTTCACCAGAGTCTTGCAACTTAGTCATCATATTAGATACCGATGATGGCGTGACGTGGAGGTGTTCGGCGATTTGGTTGTTGGGAATTTGGGTGGATTGGTTACCGCCACTGAGCTCAAGAATAGTTTGTAAATAGAGGGTTTTAGAAACTGATTCTGCCATGATGTTTCCTACTTTCTGGAAGTGTTTAGTCTAATTATAACATTAAATGTAGAAAAGTATTATGTTTGTTTAGAAAATAAATTTCACAACAAGTAAACTTTCATTAGTTTAAAGTGACTTTATTTTTCATCAAACTTTAACAATTATTTTTTCATCAACGTACAAAAGGTTTGACGTTACATATATAGAGGTTTAACCTAGTATAGGTTGGAAAACGTAGGATACATAGAGGGAGAGTTGGATAATGGCTAAGTCTACAGTAGATGCAAACTTAATACATGATGCATCGGATGATTTGAGTTTGGGAGATACAAACAGTTCAATTGAAGTACCTAATAATGGTAACTTCATTCAAAAATTAGTTGCTTTCTCAGGGCCTGGTGCCTTGGTTGCGGTTGGTTACATGGATCCAGGTAACTGGGTGACTTCAGTCGGGGGTGGAGCACGTTACCATTATGTTTTGCTGTCAATTATTTTGTTGTCATCATTAATCGCAATGGTCTTGCAATACATGGCTGGTAAGTTGGGGATTGTCAAACAAGAAGATTTGGCCCAAGCCACGCGTGATCGCACCAATAAAGTCGGTGGTGTTATCTTATGGATTATTACCGAATTGGCTTTGATGGCCACAGATATCGCCGAAGTTATCGGTGGGGCCATCGCCTTGCACTTGTTGTTTGGATGGTCAATGATTGCATCTGTCTTGACAACAGCATTTGACGTTTTGTTGCTGTTGTTGTTGATGCGCTTTGGTTTCCGTAAGATTGAAGCTATTGTTATTACCTTGATTTTGACAATTTTGATTATTTTCACATACTTAGTTGTTATTTCAAATCCTAATTGGGTGGCTTTGTTTGGCGGGTATTTACCTACAATTGGCGCATTTAGCAGCCACGTACCAGCCGGCACGCCAGGCATTGATTCTAAATTAACGATGACCTTGGGGATCATCGGTGCGACGGTTATGCCGCACAACTTGTATTTGCACTCATCAATTTCACAAACCCGTAAGATTAACCGTGAAAATAAAGCTGAAGTTAAAGAAGCTGTGCGTTTCATGACATGGGATTCAAACATCCAATTGTCATTAGCATTCGTCATTAACTCATTGTTGTTGGTTTTGGGAGCAGCTTTGTTCTTTGGGCATGCTGATTCAGTTGGAACCTTTGGATCAATGTATCGTGCGTTAGGTGATAGCAATATTGCCGGTGCCGTTGCCTCACCAATTTTGTCAACGTTGTTTGCGGTGGCTTTGTTGGCATCAGGTCAAAATTCAACAATCACCGGTACTTTAACTGGTGAAGTTGTCATGGCTGGTTTCTTGCACTTGACGATTCCAATGTGGTTGCGTCGAATGGTTACCCGTGGCTTGGCACTGATTCCGGTTGTCATCTTCACGTTGCTTTATGGTGGTGATGAAGTTAAGCTTGATCAACTTTTGATTTATTCACAAGTGTTCTTGTCAATCGCCTTACCATTTGCCATGGCACCACTTATTTACTTCACTTCATCTAAGAAAATCATGGGTGAAGAGTTTGTAAATCCTAAGTGGATGGTATACTTAGCTTGGATCGTCTTTGTGATCTTGACAGCTTTGAATATACAATTAATTATAACAATGTTTTAATTAAGATACTTTATATAAAAATGGATAGGAGTTAGCAATGGCTGATTTGGAATTTAGTAAAGAACCTGCGCAATTTACCCATATTTTAGTTGGGGTCGATGAATCAGAACAAGGCTACTTAGCTTTGGAAAACGCGATTCATCAAGCTTTAGAAGATGAATCAACCTTGTACATTGCTTCAGTACTTGAATTAGGTGATATGACAACCTTTGATGCAATGCGCTTGGATTCAATCAAGGCCGCGCGTCAAGTAATTGAAGATAATTTGGCAAAGTATAAGGCACATGCAATTGAGCGTGGGGTTGCTAATGTAGAAACCTTGTTCGTGGATGGTGCCAAAGTTGGTGAAGCCTTAGTTAATGATTTGGCTACCAAAGTGCATGCTGATTTAATCGTGGTTGGTGCACACTCAAAGCAAGGCTTCTGGGGTAATTTGGGCTCACAAGCTGCCTATATTGCTAAGCATGCGCATGTAACAGCAATGATTGCACGTTGCTGCTAAGCACTCACAAGTTAACGCTTGTTTAAAAACACACACATAATTTAACAAAGTAAAGGAAATCAGTAAACGATTTCCTTTTTTTGTATTATCATTAAAGTATATAGATTGATGAAAGAAGGCAAAGCTATGAGTACAGTTAATCCAGGAAAAGCCCAAGACGTGTGGAAGGATGTTGGGCGCAATGTTGATTTTATCGTTTTGAAATTAAAGCGGGAGAATCAAGCCGATGAACAGGCGGCGATTCAAGAATTTGCCGATCGTTCCCAGGCCATTATTCGTTCACTACGTATTCGAGCTGATCAAGATGATTTGAAAGTTTCGATTGGCTTTAGTGCCAACGCTTGGGATTGGTTGTTTCCTACGGCGGCTAAACCTGCTGAGTTAGAAACATTTACTAGTCTTAAGGGGCCTGAATATACGATGCCGGCCACTGAGGGCGATATCTTTTTGCATGTCCGGGCGGCGACTGAAGCAGTTGTCTATGAAACGGTCACCCAATTTATGTATTTCCTCAAAGACGTGACCACCCTAGTCGATGAAACAAAGGGCTTCCGTTACTTTGAAGGGCGCGCCATCATTGGGTTTATTGATGGCACTGAAGCTCCAGCGATTGAAGATGCAGCTGATTATGCCATCGTGGGAGATGAAGACCCTGAATTTATCAATGGTTCATACGCGTTCGCCCAAAAGTGGGTGCATGAGATGGACGTTTGGGAAGCGATGAAGATTGAACATCAAGAAAAAGCGGTCGGTCGTCATAAGTTTAACGATCTTGAGCTAGATGACGAAGAAAAGCTGCCGAATGCGCATAACGTCGCAGCTAAAGTCGAAATCGATGGTGAAGAGCAAAAGATTGTGCGCATGAATGTGCCGTTTTCGGATGCCGCCTCTGGTAAAACGGGGACTTACTTTATCGGGTATGCGCGCCATTGGCAAGTGACGAAGCTGATGTTGACGCAAATGGTGGAACAATCAGACTTCTTATTGACCTTTTCTAGGTTACAATCTGGGCAATTATTCTTCATTCCATCCCGCGATTTATTAGCAGAGATAGCTGATGGTAACTTGAATTAAATTAGTTTGAATCATGAAGACCGAGCTTTGATTGTTCGGTCTTTTTGATAATTTTTTTACTAACTTTTTTTAACTATATTTTTACCCATATTTTTTTGTTACAATTAAACATGTTTGGAAAAAATGAAAAATAAAATATTGGAAAAGCACAGCGCAGAAAATGTGCTTTTGGGAGTAACTAATGGAAATCTACATTTTAGCTATTTTGGTCATCGTGTTTGCGTTAATTTTCGATGGAGTAAATGGCTTTCATGATGCGTCAAATGCGATTGCAACTTCAATTACGACAGGTGCGTTGAAGGCGCGGACAGCCATTATCATTGCTGCTGTCTGTAATCTTTTAGGGGCTTTACTTGGAACCGCGGTCGCATCAGTGATTGCCCGAGACATTGTTGATATGACTAGCTTGACGCCAATTCATCAATTGTTCATTGTGATTGCCGCCTTGATTGGGGCCATCTCATGGAACTTGATTACTTGGTGGTTTGGTTTGCCATCTTCATCAACCCACGCCATTATCGGTGGTTTGGTTGGTGCTGGGCTATCAGAACAGATTCACAGTGGCGGCCATTTGATTAATGTTTCTAAAGTGGTTGCTAAAGTCGTAGATCCCATGATTTTGTCACCAATTGTTGGGTTTTCATTGGCATTGCTTTTGATGCTGTTGATTAATAAAATTTTGAAGACCGCTAAGATTGAAGATTCAGCCAAAGGGTTTAGAGTCGCCCAAATTTTCTCATCATCAGCTTTAGCACTTGGACATGGATTACAAGATGCCCAAAAGTCGATGGGGTTGATTTTCATGGCCTCAGCACCAGTTGGCTTCTTTGGGATTACCGCTGGTGAAGAGCACATTCCATTGCCAATTATTGTAATGTGTGCGCTCGCAATTTCAATTGGAACAATCTTTGGTGGCCAACGGATTATCCATACTTTGGGGAATAAAATCACCACGTTGAGCCCACAAAAGGGGTTTGTGGCCGAAGCAGTTTCTGCCGGCGTGTTGTTTGTGACGGCGTATTGGATTAAAGCGCCGATTTCAACGACGCACACCGTGACTTCAGCGATTGCCGGAACCGGGGCCAGCGATAATTTGCGGGCCGTTAAGTGGGGCACGCTCAAAAACATCGTGATGGCCTGGATTATTACGGTGCCAAGCGCTGGTTTGATCGGATTTGTCATCAAAGAAATCTTGCGGATGTTATTTGAAAAGTAAAGCTCACCGGCCATGGCTTAACGCTGCAAAATGCGGTAAAATTGGTATATCGAATCTAGGCGAGGAAACTGGTGACAATGAATATTAAAATCATCGTGGCAGCGCATAAACCATACGCGCTACCGGATTCTCAAATCTATGTGCCAGTACAAGTCGGGGCGGCGTTGCATGAACCAATTGCTGGTTTTTTACCGGACAATTCAGGGCAAAATATCTCGGCCAAAAATCCATTTTATAATGAATTAACCGCCTTGTATTGGGCTAAATATAATTTTGCTGATGCTGACGTGGTTGGGTTAGCTCATTATCGCCGTTACTTGGGAAAAAAGGCGAGCCATGATTATCAGGATTTGTTGCAGGCCGCCGATATTGAAGCGGCGTTAACTAATGCCGATATTATCTTGCCTAAGCAACGTAATTATTTTATTGAAAATCAAGAACAACATTATTTAAACGCGCATCCAGCTGGTCCATACCATGTCATGGAGCAAATTATTACGGAAAAATATCCTGAATTCATCCCAGCGTTTGAACAAACGCGGAAGTCAAAAAAAGCACACTTGTTTAATATGAGCATTATGAAGCAAGCGCAATTCCAAGCGTATACGGATTTTTTGTTTGAAGTATTGACTGAGGTTGATCGGCGTGTTGATTTTGCGCAAATGACTGGTGAAGATCGGCGCTCAATTGGTTTTTTGGGCGAACGGTTGATGGACGTTTGGTTGTATGGAACGCATCAAAAGTTTGTTGAATTCCCAATTTTGTCACCGGAAAATACGAATTGGTTATTAAAAGGTTATTATTTCTTGCGACGGCATTTAGTCAAGGATGGGTTCAATAAAACCCATTTCTAACCCAAATTTAGCAAAAAGAGTGAGCAAGTTCTCATTCTTTTTTTGTGGCCTGGACCTATATTACCAAGTTTGACACTTAATTTAGAACAAAGCTCCCCTAAATGCTCAAATATAGACGTTTAGGGGAGCTTCGTTTTTGCCGAAAAATGTAGTAATATTTTAGGCTTTTGTTTTTTTGAGATATATAGGTAATTAAATCCATTAAAGCATACGTTGCACATAGAATCACAAAAAATTCGGGGGGGGGTACAGCATTGATGGATATTATTACACATGCTAGTTATAAAATATAAGTGAGAACATATAGAGCCAGGAGGTTTTTGCAATGAAAATACATAAATTAAGTTATCGCCTCGTCCGTTCATTGGTGTTATTTGTGGGCGTGCTGGGAGCGATTACACTGTTTACCAATACGTCGTTTACCGGTGGACAAACAGTAGTTAGTGCGGCTGAAAGTGCTTTGAGTTATGACTCAGGTACAAAAACATTAACAGTCGGACCGGGGGGTGAATTGCCAACTGATTTTAGAAATAGATCCAATGTTATGTCAGCTGAGACAATTGTGTTTACGAGCAATGAGACAAGTGGTAAAGTCGTAGCTCCTCAGGATTCGCTTAACTTGTTTTATGGCCTAGATAAACTAAAGCGATTCAAAGGAATGCAAAATTTTGATACATCAAATGTTACGACTATGAGTTACATGTTCTATTATTGTACTAATTTAACAGAAGTTGATGTAAGCGGGTTTAATACATCCAAAGTCACAAATATGTCAGTAATGTTCATGTACTGTAATAGTTTAACAAAACTAGATGTAAGCAGGTTTGACACATCCAAAGTCACAGATATGTATGGTATGTTCTTCGGCTGTAATAGTTTAACCCAACTAGATGTAAGTGGGTTTAACACATCCCAAGTCACAGATATGTCAGTAATGTTTATGGGCTGTAATAGTATAACAGAACTAGATGCACGCGGTTTTGACACATCCAAAGTCACAGGAGATATGTATGGTATGTTTAGTGGTACAACAGCCATGTGGAAGCTTACACTTGGGCCTGCGTGCATTATTGATGCAACGACACAACTACCCAATCCGGTTCCTACTACACCCTTCCAACACAACTTCCGCAACGACACCGTAAGTTCAACCAAGTGGTTAAATGAGCAAACGCGTGCTGAATATACAGCAGACCAAATTTCGACAGCGCATCTTGCTGGTACTGCGGATACATATATTTGGCAAGGAAATGATAAGACTACAGTTGAATATGTTGTCCAACCAAGTTACACCATCACGATTCCAGCCACGATAACGATTCCAAGTGCAACAGTGGCGGGGACTGGCGACGTTACCTTGAGTGCATATCCAAAGGTGCCATATGAGGAACGCTTTATTCATATTTCAGCAACCTCAGGGATCACGAATCAGTGGCATTTGACGACAACTGGTGATGCAACCGGCGCCGAGTACGACTTTACTGGAGAAGGTGGCGTGAATTTGAAGACCGGGGCTTATCTTGTGATTGAAGCTGACGGGGAAGCATCTGCGAAAACAAAAACAGTTTCAGCTTCGTTAACAGATAATGCACACAAGTTTAAGTATGCGGGTGCTTACATGGACACTGTAACGTTTACAATTCAAACCGCAGCTTCTTAGCTTGCGATAATATCTTGAAAAAATGCTGGCGAATCGTGATGGATTCACACAGCATTTTTTTGTGTGATCAAGTGTCAAACTCAAATCACTTTTTGTGACCAAACCTATATTCACAATTTGATGAAACGCAAGTGCTATAATGACAAAAAACAATAATGATTGTGAGAGAGCAGATGACTTATAAATTTTTAGAACCTTTAACTTTAGCAAATGGCGTGACTTTAAAGAATCGCATTGTTTTTCCGCCGACTACATTGCGCTCATCATACGCATCCGGTGAAGTCGCGGATGCCGAATTGGATTATTATGCCTTGCGGGCTGGCGGACCGGGCATGGTCATTGTTGAGATGGCCTATGTCTCAAAAGCCGGGCGTTCATACCTTGGCCAAATCGGGATTGATGATGATGATAAAATTCCTGGCTTAAAGCGGTTAGCTGATGTAATTCGGCATAAGGGCTCGGTGCCGGTCTTACAATTGTCATTTGGTGGTCGGATTGCTCACCCTGAAGCGTTGCCCCATGAAGACTTAGTTGCTCCATCAGCTGTTGCCGGCCATCATTTAACAGATGTACCGCGCGAATTGAGCAATGCAGAAATTGAGCAAAGCATTGTTGATTTTGGTGAAGCTACTCGACGTGCGATTGCTGCGGGCTTTGCTGGGGTGGAGTTGCATGGAGCTAATATGTATTTGTTGCAACAATTCTTTTCTGCGGATTCAAATCGTCGCACCGATGAATGGGGTGGGGATGTCAACGGGCGCATGCGCTATGGCTTGGCTGTTTTGGATCAAGTAGTTAAAGTCCGTGATGCATATGCTGATGACAAGTTTATTATTGGCTTTAGGCAGTCGCCAGAAGAGCCAATGACACCAGGAATTCGTCATCAAGACGCTTTGTTGATGGCCCAAGAAATTGCCAAGCGGCCGATTAGTTATTTCCACATTTCATTAAAGGATGCCTTCCAACCACCATTTATGGATAAGGCAGACAATGAGCCTTTGTATGCTAAGTACAAGGCCGTGTTGGGGGCGATTCCGTTGATTGGGGTTGGTTTGTTGCGCACACCAGAGCAAGTTGAAGCCTTGGTGCAGGCCGGTGTCGATGCGGCGGCGGTGGGACGTGAATTAATCATCGATCCTAACTGGGTGCAAAAAGTTGAAAATGGTGATGAAAAAGGCATTCGGTATGCCATTTCACCTAGTGATTTCGAATTGTTGAAAATCCCCAGTCCGTTGATTCCTTGGTTAAGTACACGCTTTCATAATGGCTTTGTCATGTCGACAGATGCAAGTTATGATCCGCAAAATCCATGGGCATATTATAAAGCCTAAATATTAGTAATTTATGAGAATGGTTAAAAAGTGTTGACAGGATTCTTATCGTAAGTTAAGATACTCAACATACTAAAAAAAGAAATTCAGTGAAGAAAAAAGTAAACTTAACTTCCGTGTTCAGAGAGCTAATGTTCGGTGTGAATTAGTAACGGCTTAAGTTGAAAGTAGTTTCTGAGAAGGTAGTCTGATGCTATGCAGAGGATTATCCGGTCGATGTCGTTACTCATCCGTTCAAAGTTGTTAGACTGCGAACTTGAGATAACTAGTTGTGCACGACTAGTTAAAAACGGTGGTACCGCGTATTTAGACGCCCGTTGAATGTTAGAGAGACATTCAACGGGCGTTTTTGCGTTTTACTGGAGAGTTGTGTTGTTTTATTTTGAGGAGAATGGAATATGATTGAACCTAAACTTGATTTTAAGAAAATATTATTATTGGCATCATTGATTTTTGGCATGTTCTTTGGCTCAGGAAATTTGATTTTCCCAGCCCACCTTGGTCAATTGGCCGGGCATAATTGGCTCAGTGCCGGTTCAGGCTTTTTGTTATCAGCGACCATCTTGCCATTATTAGCCTTGTTGGCATTGGGGATTACGCGCAGTAATGGGATTTATGATTTAGCCAAGCCCATCGCGCCTTGGTATGCCATGCTATTTTTGATTTTTGCCCACTTTTCATTGGGACCTGCATTTGTTACCCCACGTGTTGCTGCGACGGCGTATCAATTTACCTTGGGACCATGGATTCCAGCCCAATACACGTTAATCGCCACAATTTTGTTTTCAGCGACATTCTTTATCTTAACGTATCTCTTTTCAGCTAAGGAAATCGGGTTGACGAAGTATATCGGCAAGATTATGAATCCGATTTTCCTAACCTTGTTGGCCATTGTGGTGATTGTGGCCTTGTTGCACCCATTTGGTAATTTGAATGGTGCACCAGCTGATCCACTGAATTATGCAAAGGCTGGTCAATCAATTGCGTCTGCGTTTATTGAAGGGTACAACACGATGGATGCGTTGGCCGCTTTGGCCTTTGGAATTACGATTATGCGCGCCATTCAAGGGCTTGGCTTTAAAAAGCCCGCTAGTATTGCTAAGGCCACAGCGATGTCAGGTGCCTTGGCTATCTTGGGGATGGGTATCATCTATATCATTTTGATCGCCTTGGGTTCAATGTCATTGTCTAAGTTCCATTTGGCTGCAAACGGTGGGATTACCCTCCAACAAATTATTCAATACTACTTTGGTTCATTTGGTTTGATTCTCTTTGCTGGGATTGCAATTTTGGCGATGCTGACCACGGCCATTGGATTAGTTGCGGCCTTTGCCCAAGACTTCCATCGGTTATTCCCAATTTTGAGTTATAAGCAATGGTTGCTAGTAACGACCGGGTTGTCATTTATCACCACTAATTTTGGCCTTGATACGATTATCAAATTCTCATTGCCACTCCTAATGTTGTTGTATCCATTAGCCATGGCCTTGATCTTCCCAAGTTTGCTTTCACCATTGTTTGGCAACAAGTCGATTGTGTACAAAATTACGACCGGCTTTACGATAATTCCAGCTCTGTTGGATGCCTTGGCTAATTCTGGCTTGGCATCACAACACTGGGCAACGGGGATTTTGGATATTTATCACAATACATTGCCATTCGCTAGCATTGGCTTGGGCTGGACGCTCCCAACGCTACTTGGCTTAATCATAGGAATCATTATTGCCAAGTTGCAAAAGCCAGCCACACCAAGTTTCAGCACTAATTAAAAAGCTTCCTAAAAACACACTAGTAATAGTTGTGTTTTTTTTTAGAATGGTTAATGAAAATACAAGTGTAAGCGCTTACATCGTTGAAAATCCGAGTATACTTAAGGTAGAGATGTATGCAATTAAGGAAACGGGCTGTTCAAAAAAAGGTGGATGAGATTATGAATTTTTTTACAAACAAGCGCATTAGTTTGCGAGTCGGGCTTGTTGCAATATTAGCTACCTTGCTGTTGGTTGGTGGTGGTGCGACGATGGTTGACGCATCAACGAGTCAAAACACGACGCCAACCAATTATGCTACAGCAAGTAATTGGGCGGCCAAGCCAACCACTAATACGAAGGACGTTGATGTATTTTATTTGTATCCAACGTCATTTACGGGTAATAAGACGACTAATTATATTGGCACGGCGGCGACCACCAAGGTTTATGGGGCAGGGTATGCAACTAAGCATGGCGATGTTTTCAAGGAAACGGCCAATATTTATGCACCAGCCTATCGTCAATATGACGCTTACTATTTGATGGATTACGATTTGAATACGCAGTTACAGAAGTTCTACTCAGAGCCACTAGAGGATGCGACAGCGGCGTTTGAGTACTATTTGGAGCATTATAACAATGGGCGGCCATTTATCTTGGCAGGCCACTCACAAGGCTCACTGGTCGTGAAGGGGCTCTTACAGACGTACTTCACGGAACATCCAGCATTGTTTGACCAAATGGTTGCGACTTACATGATTGGTGGTTCAATCACGCAAGACGAATTGGATGCGAATAGCCATTTGAAATTTGCTACTGGGGCAACGGATGCTGGGGTCATTGTTTCATACAACACTGAAGCACCTAGTTTGACGGTGACCAATCCCGTTGTGGTACCTAACGCGGTGGCGATTAACCCAATTAGTTGGACACGGGGCGAGGAATTAGCGCCTAAGAGTGACAATTTGGGGTCACGCATCAATGGGACTAAAACCATGAACTTGGCTGATGCTAAGCTGAATTTGGCGCGTGGGGTTGTTGAGTGTTCTACTGTGCCGATTGGGACTTATAGTTACACTGGTCAGTTGGCTACGATTTTCCCTCAGGGGATTTATCATAATTATGATTATGATTTTTATCACTATAACCTGGTTAAGAATGTGGCTGATCGGACTGAGACCTACTTTAATAATTTAGAAGAATAACTTTTCTTTGTAGACTGCCTTCTTTTGGAGGTGGTCTTTTTTTGCCCCTTTCAGGGCCAAGGGATTTTGGTTTGGTGGGGGAAAGGGCTCCGCATTGGTGCAATAGAGGTGGGCGACACGGTCCCA
>JAITQG010000073.1 GCA_031289015.1 Lactobacillaceae bacterium | reverse complement strand
AGCATAATTCCGACGTATAATAGATTTAAGAAAGATATGGGAAGCAAGGCGCCGACGTATGAACAATGGCGCTCCGCACGAAACAATCCAACTGAGATGAGTTTGATTAAAGGCCGGGCGCACACGATCCGAAAGTTGAATAACGGAACTTGGACGGGGAAGATTTATCCACCGGAACAAGCGCATCATCTGAGCACAACGGTTGCTACTAAAAAAGGCTTGAAAAGTAGTTTTTTTCCAGATGACATCAACGCCCAAGCTTTAATTGATAAATATTCCGGTACTGGTACATTAGACAGGACAGACAGCGGGAAAAATTGGTCTAATATAGAAATAGTTAACCCCATTCCTGATATCGAAGGCACTGTTGTTTTGAAAAACGGAAAAACAGTTGCTGCAACCGGAATTAAAATTCACTATTCAGCAGGCAAAACCCATATAGTTCCATATTGTAAAGAATAGAGGTTAATCTATTTATGAAGACTGAAATGGAAGTTTTTAATATGTGGCGAAAGACCGTGCGTGTGACCCTGATTGACGAAGTACATGTGCCGCCGTTTGTGGGTTATATGTCTGAATATTCTAATGCTGGCGACACGCCAGATGGGATTGAAGACGCGATCGTCGTTGATGGTCGTTTTATTACATGGAGCCATATTAAAGATATTGAAGTGGTGGAATGATGGCTAAAGACGATTATTTTAATGTGCAATATGAGGTGTAGCTGGTGATAATGTGTATTATGTCTACGCCAATACACGAAGCTGAAAATACGCAACAGGTAGATGATTTGGCGATGATACTTGCTGAAAATCTTGGTTGGAATTATGGGGTGATGAGATGGTAATGATTGATGATCGTATGCCTTGGGAAATTTCAGATAAAACATTTTTAGAACGACACCCTGAAATTGACCCAAACAATCCGCGATTTAAAAATATAAAACCGATTACACAAGCTGAACTTGAGGCTTTAAGAGCAAAAGCATTAGTTTGAGCACTATGTGGTGTAGCTGGTGATAATGTTTGTTATGGCTACACCGATAAGTTTGACCCGAATGATGAACAAGCAGTTCAAGAGCGTGGGATGAAACTGATTGCTGGATTGCTTCAAGGAGTTATTTCAAATTTGGCAGTCGTGAAAATTGAAATCAATGATCTATTGGCAAGTGTGACAGGGAAGCCAGTTCAAGAAATTCAAGACATGTCATTGGTCGATTACACCGCGCTTATTGTTGCATTCTTCAAGAAGCCGGAGTTGGCTGATTTTTTCAAGTCTATCGCCTCGTTACTGAAGTAAGTGATGGCGAGTATAAAATTAAAGACATGTTATTCAAAAGATATGGAAATCCGCTAAAACTACTCTCGACATTTTCGATGCGTAATTTAGCGGATTTTATTTTTTATCTTTTTGAGCAAGAGAACGAAGAACAATTGTGGGAAGTATGGTTGGCCAAAGATGTTGAACAAAGCTTTGGTGACTTTAAGAAAGATAATGCTGTTCACATTAGAACTAAGACTATTCGAGGCAATGATGACGAAGTGGTGGCTGAACAATTGGCCTTCGCAAGTAAATTGGTGAAACCAAAAAAGCGACCACAATGAATGTGATCACTTTTTACTTTTTTCTAGTGGTTAAGTATATCAGTCGGCCGATAAACATAATCGGACCAAGTACTAAGGGCATAACGATAAACAGAAAAATAAATGTATAAACTAGAAATGCTGCCATTTGTCGAATACCTCTCGTCTTATTTTTAGTAAATATATTATATCACTGAGTAACCTCGAAAGGAAAGGAGGAACACTTATGAGTGCAGCAGAATTATTTGCGCTATGGGCTGTCATTAAAGTAGATAACTCAGACGCAAAAAAGCAATGAAAGAAACTGCGAACGAAGGAGAAGCAGCGGCCACTGGGTTAGCCAAATCATTTGGTCAAGCCGGCCAACAATCGGCAGGAGTACTAGTCAAAGGTATGGCTGTTGCTGGTGCAGCTGTTGGTGCATTTGCGGTTAGTTCGGTGAAATCAGCTGGAGATTTCGAACAGACTATGAACTTAGTCGGACAAGCGACTGGCGCACCAAAAAAGGAATTAAAGTCATTAAGCGATATGGCGTTAGATTGGGGAAAGTCAACCAAGTTTAATGCCGCTGAAGTTGGGGGTGTAGCTGGTGATAATGTTTGTTATGGCTACACCTAATGATGAATTAGGACAAGTAGCAGCTAGAGTATTAAAACGGATACGTGGGAGGTAGTTATGGAGCAGCCGTTAACAGAAAAAGAACGATCATATTTTGAAGATAGTCGAGGCTTTTACTTACCAAAACCTGATGCCCCACGTGGATTTGTCACTATGTGGATTAACCTAACTGTTGATCGGTGGAAGTATATCCCAAGATTGATCCCAGATTATTATCAAGATATATTAGATAATTTAGATCGGTACCCGGACATTGAATATTAAGTGACTGAGAAAATTCGTATTCCAATGTAAACAATTCATAATACTAAGCAGTTATCCATATGGTGACTGCTTTTAGTTTGGAGGAAAGCAGATGAAGGAAAGCAAGTGGTAAGCGTTTAGGTGTAGCTAGTGATAATGCGTGGTATGTCTACAGCAAGGTATTAAACATGCAAGTAGCAGCAACTGAAATAATTTTTTTAGTTAACGACAAAGGCTAACTTGAGATTATAGACAACACGTTATATGTACGTTATAATGTACATATAAATATTTAAAAGGTGGTTATGGATATGAATGTATTAACGCCAACGTCAGCACGTAAAAATTTTTTTAGTGTTTTAAGGGCTGTGAAAGAAAACCAGGAGCCGATGCAAATTGGAACTGACGATGAAGATGAAAGTATCGTAATAATGACAAAATCAGAATATCGTTCATTGATTGAAACTGCGTACCTACAAGAAAACGGAGTGCTTGATGAGGTCATAAATCGTATGAAAGATGCAACCGATGATGACTTTGTTGAGGTGTAATCCATGATATTTGAAAACAAGACTGATATTTTAAATCAGGAAATTGTCTATATTATCAAAGAACATCGAACAGTGGCCAAAAAAGATTTACCTGAGCTGCATAAACTTGATTTGCTGGATGATTATAATGAAATCAAAGAACTGTTGCGTCGTAATCCGTTTGCCCATGTTCGAAATAATGAACAACTGCAGAATTACAAGGGTATGAAAAAAGCACGATCAATGCGAATTAATGGTAAACAGCGGGTTGTATTTACAGTTGATAAGACAATAAAGACAGTCTGGATTTGGTCAGCTTTTGGACACTATAATGACAATTAAGGTGTAGCTAGTGATAATGTTTGTTGTGTCTGCACAAAAAGGAGTCCATGTTTACCCGATCAATGAAGGAGATTGAGATGAATGAAAAAGAATGTTATCAACTTTACCAAGAATTAAAAGGCCAGATGGTAGCTATTTTAGCTGATGACGGTAAGACGTACGTTGGTAAATTAATAGGTTTTAATAATTCAATTGATCATGAAACTTATAACGAAGAAACTGATGATTTTGTTAATGACGAGTTATACAGTGTAGATATTCAAAAACCAGGTATCACAACTAGTGCAATTGAAATTACTCAAGACGAGATCAAGTCGATTGTAAAATATGATGATTAGGAGCTGGCATGGCAAAAGACGTGTAGCCAGTGATAATGCGTGTTATGTCTACACCTTTATCAAGTGACTTTTCAGCGTTATAATTCAGCAAATGAATTGGGAGATGGCGCATTTGTCACCTCTGTATACAAGCCGTATTGGAAGTCTATGTCCATAGGCTTTTTATTTTTGATATACAATTCTTGCGCTAAATCGACAATCAGCTATAACGAAGGTGATAATTGAATATCAGCATATTTGCTATTCCAAGGTAATTATTCGAAAGGAAGTGACGATTTGAAATACTTTACTGCAGATTTGCATTTTGGTCATCCAATGGTCGCTGCGTTTCGTGGGTTTATTAAAGATGAAATTCTCATGGAAAAATTCGAGCGGGATGTAGAAGTATTCGGCTATGCACAGGCGCAACAAAATCTTACTGATTACGCACAAGAGGAGCATATCAGCTTCAAAAAAATTGGCGATGTGGATGCACATAATGCAAAAATCGTCGAAAATATCAATCAGTCTGTAGGTGCTGACGATGAATTATACGTGTTGGGTGATGTCTCGAAGAAAATCACAAAAGAAAGTATGCGAGCATGGGTTTTTAAAATAGCATGCAAGAATCGATACCTCAGCAAGGGGAATCATGATTCTAATGCTGAGGAAGAATATTTACCCGTTTTTAACACCGTCAAGGAATCTGATGAAATACAGATACGCGATATAAAACTGTTGCTTGCCCATTACCCTTACGAAGATTCGCGCGCTCCCGTGAATACAGGGGAATGGTTACTATGTGGGCATACACATACCCGAGAAAAATATAACCTAAATCAGCCCAAATAAATTCATGTAGAATTGGATGCTTGGGACTTGGTTCCTGTTAGTGAAGAAGTAGTAAGCGCGATTGTATTTGCTGAAAAATAAGGTGGGAATACGGCTGTATTCGTATCTGCTTTCTGATTTTGAAAAAATAGAATTGATTTAACAACGAAGCACTGTGCAACCGCATGGTGCTTTTAGTTTGAAGGAAAGCAGATGGTGTAGCTGACGATAACGGGTGGTATGTCTACACCAAAGAGGCAGCGAACGCTAAAAAATCACACAACTTCCAGTAACATGTATGTTACAATAGTTTTGGGAGGTGCTTGATTATGTTAGTTAAAGATTTATTGAATGAAACTATTCAAAAACGCGTAAAAAGTAAATTTTCGCAAGAAGCCATTGCTAAAATTGCTGGCATTTCTCGTGTTCAGGTTAATAGGATAGAAAACAACATTGGCAATCCTACCTTAAAAAACATCCAAGCCTATCAACAAGCTGTGATGCAAGTCAGTGAGTTACTATCTTTAGCTACTTTGAATGATTTTGCGCATGATATTGCAAGCAACTTTGCTTTATCAGATGTATTATTATTTGGTAGTTATGCAACTGGCTTGGCGACTGAAGAAAGCGATGTTGATCTGATTATTGCTAAAAATCAAGGATCGACGCAGCTGTCTTTGCAAGAGAAGAGTCGGATTATGGAGTATGCTCAAAAGACGCTAAATAAAGATGTGCAGCTTATTGATCTATATGATTTGAAAAAATTTATTACAACGCTTGAAACCCGAAAGTTTTTGACAAGTATCAAAAATGAGGTGCTGCGCTTTGTATGATTTAACCAAACGAGAAATAGAAGCGTTGGACAATGTGCTTATTTTTGCAAAAAGGGCCATTAATGGGTTTGAAAGAGTCAACATTAATAGTGGCCTGGACTTGTTAAAAAACATAGACGCCCAAGATGCAGTGGCGCGCCGTATTGAAGAGGTAGGCGAAAATGTTGGTCATTTGTCGGCAGGCTTTAAACATGAATTTCCAGCCATGCCGTGGCAGCAAATGAAAAACATGCGAAATTTGATATCACACAATTACGGTCGAACAAACTGGGACCTTGTGTTTACTACAGTTAATCAGGATTTCCCACAGTTAATTGACTATATTGAAAGCACCGTGAATTTGAGTAAAACATTGCCTGTACCTGATGTTTTTGAAACAGATGGATTGTTTGAAGATGTTCAACAATATGATCCAGAAATTGATGAGCCAAGCATTTAAAAAGAAAGAGGAGAGTGGTATGTTAACCAACCAACCAACCAACCAACCAACCAACCAACCAACCAACCAACCAACCAACGTAATTATTTAAACGCTGGTTTATTTGTCGAATCAAAAAAGGCGTTCTTTTCACTTGATGAAGTGAATAAGAGCGCCTTTTATGTTGCCTTGAAAGAGGTGGCATAAATGAAGCGTCAAATTAACAATAAATTTCCACAAGAACTACTCAACACAATAACCTTAGGCGACACCATAGAGTCACTTAAAAAACTACCAGATTCATCCGTTGATATGCTTTTTGCTGATCCGCCATATAACATGCAAGTTGAGGGAACTTTAAAGCGGACTAATGGTAGTAACTTTAAAGGTGTAGAAGGTAATGATTGGGATGAGTTTGAAAGTTTAACTAGTTATAAGGAATTCACGCGAACTTGGTTGAAAGAAGCTCAGCGTGTATTAAAAAAAGATAAATCATCCCTATGGGTTATTGGATCCTTTCAGAATATTTATGTTGTCGGAGATGTCCTTCAAGAATTGGGATTTTGGATTATTAATGACATCGTTTGGTCAAAAACGAATCCCACGCCAAATTTTTTAGGTACTAAATTTACCAATCGTCAAGAGACGTTATTGTGGGCTACACCAACTAAAAACACTAAATATCAGTTTAATTACAAAACTATGAAAGAACTCAATGGTGGAAAACAAATGACTAGTGTTTGGGATATTCCAGTTTCATCTGGTAATGAACGGGTTAAAGATGATGGTGGGGAAAAATTACATCCAACACAAAAGCCTGATAAATTATTGTATAACGTAATTATTTCATCAACTAAAATTAATGATTTAATTGTAGACCCGTTCATGGGCTCTGGCACCACAGGAGCAATTGCAAAAAGGGTAGGCCGAAATTTTTATGGAATTGAACGTGATGAAAAATATCATAAGTACGCCATGATACGAGTTAATAAAGAAATTCCACAGTTGGATGAATTTACACAAGCAAAATTTGACATAAAGCCACCTAAAGTTAAATTTCATGATTTGGTTGATAGTAATTATATTAATCAACAAGAAAAATTATATTTTAGAACATCTGACATTACAGCGACAATTTCAAATGTTAAAGAATTGTACTTTGACGGAGATGACTATGGAATATCCAAATTAGGGGGTATTTTAAGCGGAAGCTCCGTTAATGCAAATGGTTGGGATGTTTGGTTTGTTATTCGTGACAATAAAAAGGTTCCAATTTCACAAATAAGAGATGCTTATCGAATAAATGTGTTAGGGTTTGAGGGATAGCATAATGAATATTAAAAAAAATGTAGAAATATTGAATAAGAAAGTGCCCAACACTAAAGATGTTTATATTCCTAAAATTATTGACAATTTAATTGAAAAACCCAAGACGATAGTGACGTTGTTTAAAACAGAATCTTATGAAATGATTTTATTGGGTACTTTGTTGACATCAAATGGTATTAAGTTAGGGTATGGGATTGAAGCGGTCATCCGCGAATTACTTACGGAAAATGGGGTGACTCATTTGGAAAAGTTCTCTACCCAATTTGAAACAAATGACGGTAATAAGGAAAAACAAGAGTTAGATGAACATTTTGCAATTGATGAAAAAACGCATGTCATGCTTGAATTAAAGATAAAGGATAATCACGATAGTAATAAATATCGTGTTGATCAAGACGCCTTTATTGAAAAAATTAAAAATTTAAATGCTCAGCAGACAGATATAACAACGTATGGTATTTTTTGGTATATTTCCCCTGATGAAAGAAAAAACCAGAAAAAAGTTAAAAAAGAAGTTGAGAAGCAGTTGCCTAATTTAGCGACAGTTGTTGGTGCTGGCGAAATAAAAGATGCTTTTCCTGAACAAACCCAAAATAAATTATCTAATTTATATGACAATTTAATTAAAATCATGATTGAATGGCGACAACGAACTGGTGGTATTCCTGATTTGAATTTTGAAGATCACTCACATAAAGTCATAGCAAAGTTTCAAAGCCTATCCGAACACAAAAGATTAAAATTGTTTGGTAATGCCGATGTAGTTAAATATATTTTTCCAATTATTTTCCAAACGGGAGAAGTTTTAAAAACGTGGGTGGAACTTGGTGGAATTTCTGATAAAGAAAAATCATTGATTGATAAATATCTTTCAACCTTGATATGATTATTTGCATAAGACAAAAAATTCATCCTTGGTTTTGTTTGATTAGCGATTCGTGATTCAAAATATTAATAATTCCGGTGTCGTTGGTGATAACGTGTACTATATACGCTGAATGATTAATTAAGAAATATTGCGACCATTATTACAATGGTTGCTTTTTTAAAAAAATCCCGTGATAAAAATATCACAGGATTCAATGCAAATATAATTCTATTGTTCATGCTTTGGACAATGGGCTGACCTACTAATTATTTAACTGTAAAAGTAAATGCATCAGGGAATAACACTGTGCCATAATCATCAGTATAACTGGCTGTTAATTCATAAAAGCCGGCCGTTGGAACTTTAAAAGTCTTAGCATTAGTTGGTAGGTCAAGTGAGAACAGCGGGTCACTATCATGCAAGCTATCAGTAATTGCCTTATAGGCTGTTAATTCATATGAGTAATTACCACCCTTAAGGCCAGTAATGGTATTGTTATTCACCTTGATTGCACCTAAGGCATCCGTATCTGCAAAACGCTTATCATTACGAGCTGGAATTTCAATCCATTCTTTGACTCCTTCTGCATTTTGAGACCTTCCTAGACCATCAATTTGATATAGCCAACCTTTTTTACCAAATAATTCTGGATTATTCAATAACTTGATACGACCAGAATCATCCATCATTTGGGTAACCTTACCAGTGCCAAATTCTTCAAACTTAAAGTCTGGCAAATTAGCTGCGTCCCCATTTACGATAATCGAATGCCGCACAAAATCAATTGTAGGATTTGACTTGCGTGGGCGAGTAATTCCACCCAACAAATTGTTTAACTGACCATCTAAAGCAATACCTGGTTCATGTACAGAAATAAACCAAGCTTCGACCAAGCTGTAGTTATTAATAACTGATTGTGTTTCCAATTCGATTGTTCGTGCATTGATCGTACCATAATTATTAATTACGTCATTATCTACTGCAAACAATTGCCCCTTAACTACAAGGCTCGCACCAGCTTCAACGGTAACCTTGATGCCCTTTTCAATGCGCAAGTCATTTCCAATAATCAAGGTAGTACCAGTTTTGATGGTCACATCTTTCGTGAACTTTTGGTTGCCAGGTAAAGTGGTTGTGGTTGCTATACATTGGACGCCTGGTGTAACATCGGCAAAAACAGTTGCGCTTGTCAAAACAGGGCTCAAACTAACGGCCACCGCAGCAATTGCGACGGTCTTCAAAACGTTTTGCATCTTCACGATATATATCCTCCAACAGATATGAAACAAGATGGGTATCTTGTTATGCAATAATTATGTCCCAACGTTGAATATAGCTCGGGAACAAGGTAAGTATACGGTACGCAATTATAAATTTGGCTGATTATTTCGAAATTGATGCCAGAACATTGGTTAATGACTGATATTGCATAAACTACTATCAATAGCTTCCGGTTTGTGGTTATATTCGAAATGTTATTTGATAGTAAGCGACAACAAAATACATGCAAAATCATGAAAGTGGATGTGTTCAAACTTGTATATTCAAGTTATAATATAGCTATCTAGAAAGGGAGCAGCCGCGATGCTGTTCCTTTTTACGTTCAAGTAGTTAGTTAACGGTATTGAGTATTTAGGGGAGGTACGCAAATGGAGGAAAATATCACAACACAAAATCAAATGACGCTCTTGATTGAGATGTTTAAGGGGTTACGCGAGGATATCGTGGGAATTCAACATGACATGAAGGATATTCGTAAAGATGTCACAGGGTTAACCATTAAAGTCGAGAACTTACAGACGCATATTGAGACATCAGAACGCCACACCAAAGTTTGGTGTGGGTTCACATTAGGATTTATAACTCTTTTCATAACATTACTTACTTTATTAATTAATATCATTTAATCGCGCACTGCTTAAAAAGCGAGTTACGCATTGTGGGATGCCATTAGAGTATGTTACATTTGTTGTAATAATAATGGCAATCGTGGAGCCAAACCGTATGCTCAGCCACGATGGAGGGTGCGTATGGAAACAAAAAATCGAGCGTGTATCATCTGTTTGAATTACAAGTATTTTCCGGATTCAAATAATGTCGCTAATGTCGTGGGTGCGTCATCATTCACATTAAATATCATTGATTGTCTGCAAAAGTATCAAACACTTGGCGGGATCATTCTATACAAACGGGATGAAACCATTCAAACGCCGACAATTGAGGCACGTCCCAGTGCCAATTGTCCGGTTTTAATTTTGCATTTTAATTTTGGGATGGAGCATGCTGCGGTTCAAACGGCAATTTTATCTGCGGTTCAAACCATTAAGTCAAAACAACAATTGACGCTTGACCCGATTGTGTATTATCAAACTGACACGCTATTAAAGTATCATCCGACCCAAATCCCAAGCTTCATCACGCATCACGGCCCATTTGCGCGGGACTTTATCGAACATTATTCATTGACTGGGGCGGTTAAGGCGTATGGATCCAAAGCAAAAGTTGAGCATTTGATGACTAGTCAAGCCGAGGGATTGGTCTCGCTGAAGGCCCAACAAAATGCGTATGTGCTCCAACATTCACGCTTGCAAAAAGATTGTCTGATCGAATATGGGTTAGCTGCTAGTCGGATCTTCAAAATGGTGCCACCGATTATCGTGCCAAGCGTTGAAACGCCCAAAGTACGAGCTGAGATTGCAGATTTTGCAGAAGCTGACCCAGCCACCTTGTTTTTGATTTCAACGGTGGCCCGCTTAGATTATTTTAAGAACTTGGATTTATTGGTTGAGGCTGCTGTGGCATTGCGGCAACAACAATTACCAGTCAAAGTAATTATTGCGGGGGATGCACTGGAAAATGAAGTTAACCGGCACGAGTTGTTGAAGCGCATTCCCGCTGAATTCCAAGCGGATTTCTTAATCTGCGAGCGCCTGCCCAAAGATGAGCTGTACTCGTTGTTTGCTTTGATGAAGCAGCGAGCAATTTTTGTCTGTACCTCGCGCTATGAAACCCTGGCAATTACACCATTGGAGGCCGCGCTATTAGGCGTTTATACCATCGTGCCTAATTTGCCACAGGTGGAAGTCGCCAGTTATATGGGGATTGAAGAGAAATTCACCTATTCGTTAGCAGATTTGACAGCGTTGTTATTAGATTGTTATCAAACCAAGCTCTATCAGCGCGACTATCAATTGGTGCACGTCCAGCAACAACTTGATAAGCGCTTGTTTGAGCGGAGTTTCATGGATGCCGTCGCCCAGGTTGATTAACTGCACAAAAAAAGAAGCTCTGAACTGAACCCAGGAGAGCTTCTTTTTTGATGTGCCTATTATAAATCACCAGTCAAAAACTGGGCTTCCCCGTTGCCAAAACTCCAATCTTCATCAGAATTAGTCATCAAGTTAATCATTAAATCATTACCTTGAATGCCTAGTTCTTCTTTCAAGCGAACAGCCAGCGTGGCGTAGAACTGTTGCTTTTGACTCTGGGTGCGGGGACGTGTGCGAACGGATAATAAGACAAACTTTTCCGTGCGCGTAAAGCCTAAGCCAGTATCTTCCATGATGAATTCTTCTGGCTCGTGTTGGGTCACGATTTGGTAACGGTCACCGACTGGGGCACCAAAAGCGTCCAGCATCACTTCATAGGTAATATCGAGGAGTTGCTTAATTTTAGGCTTTTCCCAACCTTTGTACAGATCAAAACGTAAAAGTGGCATGAGATTCCTTCTTTCTTGAATAGCACAAGTGCGTATGCAACATTTCTTGGGTGGGTGAAGTGTTTACTGCAGGACACGGGGGTGATGTTCACATAGTAATTATGATTGTCTAACTTCACACTGTTTCACGCAAGTACCTTGATTATATTTTAGGTATCTACGTATAATCAAGTTATCTAAGGAGGTAAGTCACATGACAATTGTCAAGGCACGGAAGCAAGGTAATTCAGTCGTGATTACTTTGCCTGCAGCATTAGAAGTTAACGTCGGACAAGAATTCCAGGCCATTAAAAAAATAATTCATTAATTTTCGTTCCTAAGATGGAAAACCCTTTTGACGGGCTGGCTAAAAATACTTTTATTGATGAAAAAGAAATAATGGTGGAGGATGTAATTGATGGCTAAATTCGCCAATTAATTTGTCAGAAGCGATTGTTCGCAAGCAAAGCAGACTGTTTTCGACGTTTGTAAGCAATTCTTGAGCAGAAATGATGTAAAAGGCAGTATTTTTGTGCCTTTTTTTATATATGGGGTATTAAAAAGGGACGGAAATGTTTGTTGATACAAATGAGGTGCAATTATGTTAATAACAACTAGCGATATTAAAACTTTAGATGAAGTTTTTAGAAATTGGCTTGGTTTTTACAATCCAGAAGATGAATGGGACGATATGAAGTTAGTTGGGGATGAATTATGAAGTCCACGCTAAAACAAGGTGGCATTGTGTTAATTAAAGCCCAATCTATAGTAAAATCAAATAAAGGCGATTAACGACAATTGTTGCTTAAGCGCCTTTATTTTTTATTTGCCAACATCACCCCACATTCGGAGTAAAATATGATTAAAAAACTAGCAGATTATCAATATGAACGCGTTGATTTTGACGCCTTTAAGCTTGCATTTGACCAAAACTTGTCGGCCTTTAACACTGCCAGCACGGTGGCTGAGGCCAAAACGGCGCTCGATGCACTGATTGAGCAACAAGCGTTATTTGATAGCCAATTTAATTTGTATTCAATTCGCTTTTCGCTCAACATGGACGATCCGTTTTACAAAGCCGAAGATGATTATTGGAATGAAGCTGGTCCTAAGTTTGCTGAGCTAGACAACCAGTTCAACAAAGCGCTGACGAATTCGCCTTTGAAGGCTGAGTTGCAGGCCTTTTACCCAGCGACATTTTTCAAGTTGGCTGAACAAGCGGTGAAGACTTTTGATGAGTCAATCATCGAGTTGGCACAAGCAGAAAATAAATTATCAACGCAATATAATGAACTGATTGGTTCAGCACAAATCCCCTTTAATGGGGAAACTTTGACGTTGCCACAGATTAATAAGTTTGTGTCTGATGCGGACCGAACTGTGCGCCAGGCGGCTAGCAGTGCCGTGACGAATTGGTACACTAAACATGAAGCGACATTTGATGCGATCTATGATCAAATGGTCCAAAATCGCCATGCTCAAGCTTTGGCGTTGGGTTACAAGGATTATGTTGAACTTAGTTATGATCGGCGCCAACGGATTGGGTATGACCGCACGGATGTGGAAACTTATCGCGCCCAAGTGCTCAAATACGTCGTGCCAGTGGCGACTAAGTTCTATCAACGCCAACAAACCCGCCTTGGCTATGACACAATGCATTATTATGATTGGCCGTTAGAGTTTTTGGATGGCAATCCTAAGCCCAAGGGGAGCACGGCAGAAAAAGTTGCGCTGGGTCAACAAATGTATCGTGAATTAAGCCCGGAGACGGGGGAGTTCTTTGATTTCATGGTCGAACATGATTTATTGAACTTGGATAGTCACAAGGGAAAGCAATCTGGTGGCTATGCGACGGTGATTTTGAATGAACTGAGTCCGTTTATTTTTGCTAACTACAATGGTACGAGTGGCGATGTTGATGTGTTGACGCACGAAGCAGGCCATGCGTTCCAAGCATATGAGTCAATGAAGTCCATTAAAGCACCAACGATTGTGTGGCCAACGATTGAAGCGGCTGAGATTTTCTCGATGAGTATGGAATTCATCGCGTGGCCTTGGATGGAGCAATTCTTTGGGGATGCGACGGCCAAGTATAAGTATGCGCATCTGTTACACGCCTTGCAGTTCTTGCCATATGGTGTCTTGGTTGATCATTTCCAACAAGTGGTCTATGAGAATCCCACAATGACGCCAGCTAAACGAAAAGCCACGTGGCGTGAGCTTGAACAGATGTATTTGCCACACAAGCAATATGGTGAGGATGCCCCCTTGCTTGAGCGCGGTGGCTTCTGGTATCGTCAAGGCCATATCTTTGACGTGCCATTCTATTACATCGACTACACATTGGCCCAAGTGGTCGCGTTCCAATTCTGGCAACGCTTTGAAATTGAAGGTGACAAGGCAGCGGCATGGGCGGATTACCTGACTGCCGCCAAAGCCGGGGGCACGCAAAGTTTCTTGGAAATCATTGAGCAGACGCATTTGCAAAATCCGTTAGTGGCTGGAGCCTTACAAGATAGTATCGCTAAAATTGATGCGTATCTATCAAATATTGCTGAGGTTGATTTATAATTTTTACCTAACAAAAGTCGAATTTAGATTCGGCTTTTTTTCTGTCGAGCAGTAATTATGAAGAAAATATGGCACGTTAATGGTAAAAGTCCGGAAAGTAAATAAATTTCGCAATAACGAGCGTTCATTATCCTGAAAACCACACAAACCTTATAATAGAACGGTCATTAAATTCATGAAATTAACCATGTTATATAGTGAATTAATCGACCCTCAGCCCCGTCTCCAAAATACTTTGAGCGCATACTAGTGAGAGTAGCAAGTCATTTATTCGGTAATGGAATGCCAATACAAACCTTTTAGGACGGAAATTACTATGAAAACAAAATTTAAAATCGCCATAATCCCGCTAACGATTGCAGTTGTTAGCGCCGGTGTTTATCTGGCTCAAGACACAAATGCTAAGTACACTACCGGTGGGAATGGCAGCGACCAAGCACGGATTGCTAAGTGGCAGATTGATAATGCAGAAATCAATATGAATTTATTCAGCAATGAGTACACTGATGCGGACGGGGAAAATGTGACTGTTAAATCGCACAATTCCGATAACCTGATTGCGCCGGGTACATCTGGTAGCAAGACAATTGATTTCAATGACTTAGACAAATTGAATAAAACTGAAGTCGGTTATCAAGTCAAACTCAATGAGATGGTGGTAATTGATAATCAAAACGTGCCACTGCAATATAATTTGGAATTTGGTACCGCTGAGCCGACCGGTTGGAACAATGGGACAGCTCTCAAGCATTTTATTTACTATTCTAAACCGATGAAATTTGATGCTGATGGCAACCCGATTGGTGAACATAACAATGGTAAGGTCACCATTAACTGGCGGTGGGCTTATGAATACGAAGACACTGATTACAAAGACACGGACTTAGGCACGAATTTCAGTGATGATTTCCTTAACGGTATTAATCTTGATCTAAAATACTCAGTCACACAAACTGAGTAATTAAGCCCTAAAATATGCAACTGCATAATAAAAGGTTTGATAGTCCGGTTGTCAGGAGTGTTTTAATATAACTATTATCAATTATTGATACATATATGTTTATTATTAGTAATGTTCGAAATCGTTATGTATAAAAATTGTAAACATTAGTAATTCACGTTATAATTAAAGGAGAGAAGAGTTAAATACATAGATTTAGTACTACATTCATACAAGTGGAGGTATGGCACTTATGAAGACACATCATATTATCAAGATTATGGCGGTTGTTTTAGTCGCGGTGGGTATCGGTGTTGCGATTGAAAATTCGGCTCCAGTTGAGCAAACTGATTATGCTGAGACAATGCAAGTTGCACCGGTGACTGTTAACGCGTTTATTACAGATTGGGTTGGTGATCCTGCCAACACGTCTGGTGATAATGACAACATCTCGCTTAATTCACAACAAAATACGATTACCATGACAGGGAACCATCTCGATTCATTGCAATTGAGTTTTCATTATAAGGCAGCAAATGGACGCGATATCTTTGCTGGGGCGGATAATCTAACCGCATCACTTGAAGCGGCGCGTGAAATTGCACCGAAAGCAATTGTGAATGTCGATGGTGCTTATGTCGATGGGTCAGATATTGAGTTGACTTTTGATCGGACATATTTCTGGTACGTTAATGTGAAGAACATCAACGTTACTGCAAGCAAGGATATCACAGTCACATTCTTGAAGGCCGATACAGGATTGAGTGACGATATCCAAATGACTGTGCATATTGTTCATCAATAACTTGTAACGGCTAGTAAGCGACAATTGAATAGCAAAATCACCTCGAGCCATTTACAAGCAATGGGCTCGAGGTTTTTGCTTGCTTCTAAATATTGTGCATGTCATTATATTGGGTAGGAAGGTATGTGGATTATGAAAAAAGGGATTGCCTTTGCGGGTACTTTGCTTGTGGATAAGCTGCTTTGTATTGATACTTGGCCACAGCCTGGGACTTATACCAAAATCAATAGTGAGACCCAATCGATGGGCGGGTTGGTTAGTAATTGTGCCATTGATTTGGCCAAATTGGATTCGACCATGCCTGTCAAAGCGCTTGGTTATCTTGGTGAGGATGAATTTGGCGCCTATGCACTGGCTGAATTAGCTAAATATCCATCAATTGATACTAGCCATATTTGGCGTGAACAAACCACGGCGTATACGCTCGTCATGACGACTAATAATGGTGAGCGCACGTTTATTGGTGATCCTGGCGATGCGACGTATTTTGCGCCGAGCCACTTTGATTTTGACCAACTTGAGTGTGATATTTTACATATTGGTTATCTGCTGATTTTAGGTGATTTGGATGAGCCTGATGCAGACTATCCGACCGGTTTGTGTCGCGTGCTTGCTGACGCCAAAGCGCATGGCATTGCGACTTCGATTGATGTGGTCAGTGCTGCATCAGTGCGGTTTGCCAGTGTGGTAGTCCCCGCCCTGGCGTACACGGATTATTGTATCGTCAATGAAATCGAAGCCGGGCATTGTACTGAAATGTTGTTGCGCGATGCTGATGGTCAATTGTTGATGGATAATTTTGAACCGTGTCTCAAGCGCTTGGCTGAGCTTGGGGTTGGGCGCTGGATTGTGATTCATACTCCCGAAATGGCGATGGGCTATGATGTACTGACTCAGACTTTGCATACTGAAGCTGTCAAACCAGCACCAGTTGTGGTTTCAGCGGTTGGGGCTGGGGATGCGTTTGCGACCACGATTCTGTATGGCGCTTACAATGCATGGCCCTTAGCCAAAGCCATGCAAGCCGCGGTCATCGTGGCGGCATATAGTTTGGCAAGTAGTGATGCGAGTGGGGCGATTGAACCTTTTGCGACCATCATGGCTAGCCAAACAAATTAATCATTAACTAAGCGGTCCAGTTCTTACAGGACCGTTTTTAGATTCTTCAAACCTATTTGGTATACTAAAAACACTATGACAGAAACGATTATTAACTACATCTTGAATTTCTTAATGCACCCACTAGAGCATATTGTGCCCCTAGCTTTTTCGTATGCACATTATACGTATCTAGTGCTATTTGTGGTGATGTTTTTGGAAGCGACATTCTTGTGGATGAGCTGGCTGCCGATGCAAGCATTACTATTTATTTCGGGTAGTGTGGCAGCTCAACAGGGGCACGGGATTAATATTTTCATTTTATTGCTGGGCTACATTGTGTTGAGTCAGGCAGGGACAAGCTTCAAGTATTGGAGTGGTCATCGGTTAAAGCCAGTGAAATCAAATCGTTTGGATGAGGCGGTTAGTTATTTGCGAAATCATGAGACGACAAGTTTGATCTTTAGCCACTTCATTCCCGTGGTGGGCCTATTATTGCCGATCCTGGCGGGGCGAGAAAAGTTGCCTTGGCAGCGCTTTTTCAAAATCAGCCTAATTGGTAACGTTGTGTGGATCGTCAGTATTTCCTTGTTGGGCTACTTTTTTGGGCAGCTTAAGTTTGTCCATCAATACTATAGTTTGGTAATTTTGGTGGTATCGTTGCTACCGCTAGCCATTTATTTAGGCTGGCGTGCGCTAGCAGATTTGCATAAGGCGTACCGTGATTGAGGTTGATTACCCTGAGCATCAATAATTGCGAAGATGTCCGTGAGTTGTAATAATTGTAATCATTCTCTAATTTAGCTATAATTAAATAAGAGAGATCGAACATAATAATGCAACTAGCCCATACTTACGGAGGTATGACACATATGCAGGTAAAAAAAATTATTAAAATTGTAGCATCTATTTTGGTAGCCGTTGGTATCGGTGTAGTCGTTGATAACACGCTGAATGGTGAACAAGTTGATTATGCAGATACAAAAACTAGTGTGCTCGACTTTTTGACGCCCGCGGTTGATGTAGACTACTTTTTGATTGGTGGAGCAGCTGAAAGTAGTAACCCTACTGCAGCATCTCCAGCTGTTAATCCAACTACAAAAACCATTACAGTTACTGGCAATGAGCTGTATTCAGTACAGTTGCTGGTGCGCCATCAAGAAGCTGGCAAGGATATTTTTGCTGGCACAATTACAGATCATGAAGCAGCCGTTGATCATTTCAAAACTGTCGCAGCGAAGGCTACAGTCAGTGTGGCGGGTGCATCTATTGATACAGCCCATGTTGAACTGGTTCAAGCAAGTGGAAATAGCAACTCTTGGGAATTCAACCTGAAGAATATCGCAGTACCGGATAATCAGGATGTCGTTGTAACGTTCCATAAGGCTGATACTGGTTTGGCCCATGATGCGCAAATTGTTTTGCACATTGAGCATCGTTAAAATCCTGAACGCTAATTGTTTAGCTGGGTATAATTAAATTCCGTTATATCAGAAAATCTTCACAAATTAAAAAAATAGCGCCAAGTCAATGATTCGTTGACGGGGCGCTATTTTTGTGTGGTTTGCACGAAATGAGTTTACTAACACCAGTCCATAATATAGGATAATGTAGTTGATTTATATTCAATAAATCTTCAAAAAATATAGATTTTTAGGATAGTTTGTGGTTTAATGTAGCTTGGTAGTTAATACTAAAAAGTAAGTGCCAAAAGATTGGGGAAATAATCAAGTTGGTTATTTAGCAGATAATGAGGATATGAAAAAAATAAGCATTCGAATTTTAATTGGGATCGTTATCTTAGGACTTGTTATCGTACAAGTCGTGCATCAGCGGACGATGGAATCGGTACCGACTATTCTCGTACCGGGTTCCACGGCCACGCAAAATCGATTTAATGGCTTGCTTGCTAAATTAAACAATACCAGCGATAAACATTCGGTCCTGAAAATAACGGTCCAAAAGGATGGCAGCCTGCAAACTAGTGGGACCATCAAAGCCAGTGACAAACGTCCATATATTGTGATTGCCTTTGCTGAAAACGGCGGTGGGACTGCCAACATAAACAAACAAGCTAAGTGGCTTAAGTCAACCATGTTAACAATACATAAAAAATATCGCTTCACGCAATATAATGCGCTTGGCCATTCCAACGGGGGGTTGATTTGGGTGCGCTATCTAGAAGCCAAACGGACGTTGACCACGCCCAAAATAAAAACGTTGCTAACAATTGGGACGCCCTATAATGCCACGCAAAACGATGTGCATCACCGGACCAAGTTGTTGACGAGTCTGATAAAACAACGCGCTAAATTACCGCACCAAATGCAGGTTTTTTCGATTGCAGGGACGGTTAACTATAACAATGACGATGTCGTGCCAGTTACTTCGGTGGTCCTTGGGAAATATATTTTCCAATCAGTGGTCGCTAAGTATACTTTTATGACGGTTAGTTCTAAAACAGCGGCACATTCGGAATTAGTGACCAATGATGATGTGATCGAGGTCATTAAGAGCAAAATATTTTCGCAAGCTGATTACCCAGTCTTGCCGGGATGTTTTATTTGGGGAGGAACATAAAATGTTATTTCAACTTAAGCAACGCCTACCAGCCAATGCGCAGGTCGTGATCAAGTTTGGGCTCCAAACGCTGATATATTTTATCATTTTATTAATGCTATTATATCTGTTTGGTTACTCAGGCCATGGTCAAGGTGGCTTTATTTACAATGAATTTTAAAATGATTAAAAATTTGGGGGATTTTTATTATGCACATCAATAACATGCTGACCACGTTAGAACAATTCGCTACTGCACAAGGGAAGAACATCGTGTATGACGATTTGTTTATCAAGCATACATACGCTGACTTGAAACGCGATTCCGATGCCATTGCGGCCTACATTGATAGTTTGAACCTCACACCAAAGGCCCCAATCGTCGTCTTTGGTGGCCAAGAATATGAGATGTTGGCGACCTTTATTGGGTTAACCAAAGCTGGCCATGCTTACATTCCAGTCGATGCCAATTCAGCTAATGAACGGTTGCTGTCAATTATTGAAATTGCGCAACCGGCAGCAGTGATTGCGATTCATGACCTACCATTGGAATTGACGACCGTCCGCGTTATCGCCGAAAAAACGCTCAAACTAGCCATGCACAAGGCGACTCCATATGCACTGACGCATGCCGTTGCTGATGATGAAACATATTACATAATCTTTACTTCAGGGACCACTGGGCAACCAAAAGGCGTGCAGATCTCACATAATAATTTACTTTCATTTGTAAATTGGGTGCTTACGGATCCGGCTTTTGCGTTACCTAATCAACCACAAATGTTGGCCCAACCACCATACTCATTTGATTTATCAGTTATGTATTGGGCACCCACATTAGCTGCGGGTGGAACATTATATCCACTGGCTAAGGCTCAAAGCGCTAATTTGAAAACGCTATTCGAGTTTTTGCCTCGCTTAACCATTCAAGTTTGGACTTCGACGCCGTCATTTGTGGAAATGGCCATGTTGAATGACGAGTTCAATGCGGTTAATATGCCAACTATTTCGCATTTTTATTTCTGTGGTGAAGAATTAACGGTCAGCACGGCCGCCAAGTTGCATGAACGCTTCCCTAATGCACGCATTGTCAATTCATTTGGACCCACCGAAGCAACGGTGGCATTTTCAGCAGTTGCAGTGACGCCTGCCATGCTTGCAAGTGGCGAGCGCTTGCCAATTGGGCACATCAAAGCTGATTCACCAACGTATATTGTTGATGAAAATGGCCTTGAAGTACCACGGGGTACCCAAGGCGAAATTATCGTGACGGGGCCAGCGGTGTCTAAGGGATATCTGAACAATCCCGACAAAACTAAGCAAGCTTTTTTCCAAATCAATGGTTTACCAGCGTACCACACCGGTGATGTTGGGCATATGGATGCGGATGGCATGTTGTATTATGGCGGCCGGATGGATTTTCAAATCAAATTTAACGGTTTTCGGATTGAACTAGAAGAAGTGGCTTTTGTCTTGAAGCTATCAAAATATATTGATAATGCCGTGGCTGTACCGCGTTACAATGCGGATCACAAAGTCCAGCAATTATTGGCGTATGTTGTGGCCAAACCAGCGGCTAAAACCGAGTTTGATAAGGCGTTGCAATTAACCATGGCCATCAAACAAGAATTACAAAACGAGATGATGGATTACATGATGCCATCCAAGTTTATTTATGTCGATGCCTTACCTATTACCCCAAATGGGAAGGTCGATATTAAAACATTGATTGCCGAGGTGAATAACAAATGATCGCTTGGTTACAAGGTTTGCCGAATTGGCAACCGTATGGGGATCCACAATATCTAGGTTATTTGCTGGTCTTGTTGCTACCAGTCATCATTGGACTATTGTTTGGGCGACGCTTTAAAATCTATGAAACGCTCATCTCATTTGCCTTTATTGTCCTCATGTATGCCGGGACTAGTTGGCATCAATTAATCGCGTTATTGGGCTTTTTAGTCTGGCAGATGCTCTTGGTGTTTGGTTATCGCAACTACCATGTCAAGCATGATAATAAGTATTTATTTTATGGCATCGTCGGCTTAGCAATTTTGCCGATTGCGTTGGTGAAAATCACGCCCGCAATCAGTGATGGTAATAATTCCTTAATTGGCTTTTTAGGGATTTCATATCTAACTTTTCGCGCGGTGGCCATGCTGATGGAAATTCGTGACAATGTGTTGTCTGACTTTACGGTGTGGCAATTTATCCGCTTTATGACGTTTATGCCCACGATTTCGTCAGGCCCCATTGATCGTTTCCGGAGATTTCAAGCCGATTATACGCAAGTGCCAACGCGCCAAGCATATCTGGATATGCTGGAAAAAGCCGTCTGGTATCTCATGCTCGGCTGCTTTTATAAATTTGTTATGTCATATTTCTTAGGCGATTTATTGTTGCCTGGGTTAAAACATATGGCCATGCATCGGGGTGGCATCTTTAATTTGCCGACCGTGGGTGTGATGTATTGTTATGGCTTTAATTTATTCTTTGATTTTGCTGGGTATTCATTGTTTGCGGTGTCGATTTCTTACTTTATGGGAATCAACACGCCGATGAATTTCAACAAGCCGTTCTTATCACGCGATTTAAAGGATTTTTGGAATCGCTGGCACATGTCGTTGAGTTTTTGGTTCCGCGACTATGTGTTTATGCGGATGGTCTTTGTTTTGATGAAAAATAAAGTCTTTAAGAATCGCAACGTGACTTCCGGGGTGGCCTATATTTTAAACATGTTAATTATGGGGCTCTGGCATGGCGTGACGTGGTATTACATCACGTATGGCCTGTTTCATGGTTGTGGGTTGGTAATCAATGACTGGTGGGGCCGGAAAAAGAAAAAAGTTAACTTAACACGTAAAAAGCAGGGGAAAGCACCTCTGCTAAATAATCGTTTGACGGCTGCACTGGGAATCTTTGTTACGTTTAATGTTGTCATGTTTAGTTTATTGATCTTTTCTGGCTTCTTAAACATCTTATGGTTCCAACATGGGCACATGCACAGATTTATTAAATAACACATAAAAAGAGGGAAATAAAATGACTGTTGATGCAAAAGTACTAGAAATTATTGAAGATTTGTTTTTAGAAGATGTGAGCGATATTTTAGATGATGATTTATTTGATGCGGGCATCATGGACTCAATGGGGACGGTTGAATTAGTTTTGGCCTTAGAAGATGCATTTGGGATCAAGATTCCAGTTTCTGAAATGGGGCGTGATGACTGGAACACTGCCAACAAAATCATTCAAGGGGTAAAGGAACTACAAAATGTTTAAACGACTTTGGCTGATTTTTGGGCCCGTCTTAGTCGCTGGGGGCTTACTTGTTGGTTTGTTATTGATTGCCCCAACGCACACGCATTCGCATAGTGAAGCGGTCGAAAAACGGGCAGCCACGGCATTGACGGCGACGGTGTTTAAAAACGCAAAATTAAAACGGGCAGCGCTATCGGATAAGAAACATCGCTTTGTGCCATTTTTTGGTTCAAGTGAATGGAATCGGATGGATGCCTTTCACCCGTTTACCTTAGCTGAAAAGTATCACCGTAATTATCGGCCGTTTTTATTGGGTGAGCGTGGTGCACAGTCGTTGACCCAATTTTATGGGATGCAACAGACGGTCAAGCAGATGAAAAATAAACAGGCCGTGTATTTTATCTCGCCGCAATGGTTTATGCCTCAAGGTGAAGATGTCGGCGCCTTTACATACTATTTAGGTACTGATCAAATTATTCGGTTTTTAAGCAACCAAACGGAAACTAAAGCTGATCAATATGCAGCTAAACGGTATTTGCAGATGGTGCCTTCAAGTACCTTTGGCAAAATGATGAAAAAAATTGCCAAGGGTCAACTTTTGTCGAAATCTGATCGCCTGACCTTGCATATTTTGGGTAAAATGATGGAAAGTGAAGATAATTTATTCGCCAATTTCCAAATCGGTAATAATTACACCACCCGCATTTTGCCCAAAACCAAGCAATTACCCAAGACTTATAATGTATCTAAATTACAAGCGATTGCTGACAAACTAGGTGCGCGGGCCACGGGTAATAATGACTTTGGAATTGAGAATGGCTTTTATAATACCCGCGTTAGACCGCAATTGCCGGCCTTAAGCAATAGTCAAGTTGATTTTAATTATCTGCAATCACCAGAATATGCGGATTTACAATTAGCGTTGACGCAAATGGCTCAAACCAAAACATCGGTTATGTTTGTGATTCCGCCGGTTAATGAAAAGTGGGAAGCATATACTAATATGAATTTGGGGATGTATAATAAAACGGTTGAAAAAATCAAATATCAATTACATGCGCAAGGCTTTAACAATATTGCTGATTTTTCACAAGACGGCAATAAAGCGTATTTCATGCAAGATACGATTCATATGGGCTGGCGGGGCTGGATTGCCTTTGATGAAAAGGTGGCGCCATTTTTACAAGCTAAGTACGTAAAACCACAGTATGCAATTAATAATAAATTCTTGAAGGAACGATGGAATCAGTTCAACCCAACCGATGATGATTTTAGTGAGTATTTGCAACTTGGTAACTGATCATAATAAGGACCAAAAAAACCACCAATGACGGTGGTTTTTCTTTTGGCAGCTTAAACTTTTTCGTAAATGCCAGCTTGGTATGGCGCTAGTTCCAAAGTAGCTGTGATAGGTGGTAATGCCTCGGTGTTACTGATTGCCGGCACCCAAGCACTGTTAGTTGCAATGTCGTTTGGCAATTTGATTTTGGCGGGTTGATCGGACAAATTAATGAACATCAACCGCGTGGCTTCATCAGTGTAGCGCAGAAAGGCAAAGACCAAGTCGTGATTGGTCGTGATACGCTTGAAACGACCGGTTTGCAGCGTTAAATCATGTTTACGGTACGCTAATAACTTTTGATAATAGTGCAAAACTGAAGATGGCTCCTGCAGTTGGTTGGCATGATTTAAGCTGGTCGTGTTGGGGTTGGTTAATAACCAAGACGTATCACGTTCAGCAGCACTGTTGCCAAAGCCGTTTGTTGTCCATTGATATGGGGTCCGTGAATTATCGCGTGACCAGCTAGTGGCTTGGTTTAAAGCCTCGGTTGGGTTGACCCCCGTGGCGACTAAGTGCTCATAAGCGGCCCGCACTGGTGGGTCATCGATTTGCTCGGGCTCCGTAAAGGCCACATTGGTCATGCCTAATTCTTCACCCTGGAAGATAAATGGTGTGCCACGCAAGGTCAATAACAGCGTGGCCAAGGCTTTGGCGGCCAAAGGTTGATCATCACCATACACGGTGATTGAGCGTGGTTGATCATGATTTTCCAAGTAAAGCCCCAGCCAACCCTGTTGATTCAGGGCTTCTTGCCATTCCGTGAAACTGTTAAACAAGTGTGCAAGATCGGCCTTAGGTGGGAATTCACTGGCGCGGGATTGATGTTCTAATTCAAAAATCATATTCATAAAGCCGCTTGGTCCAGTCCAAACAGCTGCAGTATCAGCGTGGACACCACCAGCTTCACCAACGGTCATCAAACCACGCGCTTGAAAAGTTGCGTGCAATTTTTGCAAGAAGACCTCGATGCCGGGGTTATTTGAGAAGATACTAAATTGTTCATCCCCAACCGGTTGCGGCGTATTGAACGGTACTTTTTTCAAATGGCTCAGGGCATCGAGTCTAAAGCCATCAATTTTTTGATCGGCCCACCAATTAATCATCGCAATGATTTCAGTTTGCAGTTGGGCATTTTCCCAATTCAAATCTGGTTGTTCAGGGGCAAACAAGTGAAAATACCATTCATCAGTGGCTTCGTTATAGGCCCAAGTGTTATCGCCAGTGAAATTTAACCATGCGTTGGGTGGCGTGCCATCGATATTTTCCTGCCAAATATAATAGTCATGGTAGGGTGACGTTTTACTTTGGCGCGCGGCTTGAAACCATGCATGTTGATCCGAAGTATGGTTGACCACCAAATCCATAATGACACGTAAATCATTGGCGTGGGCGGTGGTGAGGAGGGTTTCAAAATCCTGCCAAGTACCATAGGCCGGGTCAATCGCCTGAAAATCAGCGATATCATAGCCGTTATCGACGTTGGGTGATTGATAAATGGGATTTAACCACAAAAAATCAACGCCCAAAGCTTTTAAATCCGGAATATGTTGGGTGATACCCGGTAAATCACCAATGCCATCATGATTGGAATCTTGAAATGAGCGCGGATAAATTTGATAGCCGACCGCGCTTTGCCACCAAGGGATGCTCATAAAATGCCTCCTTTACAGGCTTTGTGCATAAACCGCAAACCCAAATGGGGCGAGGGTGTTATCAGTAAGTAATTGACTTGAAACCAATGTGCCCGGCGTGTTAGGCAAGGTATAAGGAGCATTACCAGTGTTGAACGTGGCAATGAGTTTAGTCGCGTTAATTTCACGGGTGAAACTCACGATTTGCTGGTCCGTATCAAGTTCCCAAACTAAATTACCTTCCGACAAAGTTGGCTGATAAGTCTTCCGTAAGGCAATGAGTTGTTGCATAAACGCATACATCGCATGGTCTTGTTTCTCAGGCCGCCATTCCATCGGCTTACGATTATCAGGGTCTTGTTCTCCCGTCATCGCATACTCAGTACCGTAATAAATGTCAGGCGTCCCTTGTTGCAAGAACATAAAGGTCAACATTTGGCGCACCAGGTCTTTATTATCCTTGGCCACCGTCAAAATCCGGGGGGCATCGTGTGAATCAAGGAGATTGTACATCACTTGATTGGTTTGATCGCGGTTGAGCATCAATTGCGAGTTGAGGTTGCTGACCATTTTTTCAAGGGAAATGCTCTGCTTGGCAAAGTAATCAACGATTGAACCAGTGAAAGCATAGTTCATGACTGCTGAATATTCATCGCCTTGCAACCAAGCTTGGGCACTGGTCCAAATTTCACCCAAGATATAAAAATCAGGCTTTAATTTTTTGAGTTCAGTATGGAATCGTTTCCAGAAATGATGATCGACTTCATTGGCAACATCTAAGCGCCAAGCATCAATATCAAACTCTTCAACCCAATACGTTGCAATGTGGAGCAGGTGGGCTTGAACTTCTGGATTAGCCGTGTTGAGCTTAGGCATATGAGGAGTAAAGGCGAAGGTATCATAATTTGCATCAACGGCATATTCGAATTCATCAGTGGCCGTATACCGGGCTGGGAATTCATGCACGTGGAACCAATCCGCATACTTAGAATCCGCACCATTAGCCAAGACATCTTGCCATTGGGGACTTTGATCACCGATATGATTAAACACCGCATCCAACATCACGCGCATCCCACGTTGATGGGCGGCTTCAACAAGTTCTTTGAAATCAGCTTTCGTACCAAAGTGGGGGTCGATTTCTAGATAATCAACCGTGTCATATTTATGCACAGTCGGCGCTTCAAAAATTGGCGTCAGATACAAACCATTCACCCCAAGATCGACTAGATGGTCGAGATGGTCAATGATCCCGCGCAAATCACCACCGTAGAAATGGTCGCGATCAGGGTTATCATCAGGATTCCAAGGCAGGGTCCCAGGGTTATCATTGCTCGTATCGCCATTGGCAAAGCGTTCTGGGAAAATCTGATACCAGATGGTTTGCTTCACCCAATCAGGCGCCTTAAAGCGGTCAATTTCTTGGAAAAACGGCATTTTAAAGTAGTTGTTGGCACCCATCAAGCCAGCATCAGTGTCACTTTCATCAACCGTCAATTCTTCAAAACCTTGATCACCAAAGAAGACTTGATAGCCAGCCGTATCCGTTAAGATAAACCCGTAATTCAAGCGGGCGTGGGGGGCCGTCAAACTAGCTTCCCAGTATTGATGCACATCGGTGGCCAAAGTTTTATGCATGCTGAGGTCAGCCTCTTTTTGCCATGTGCCATCTTGCCAGTCATACGGATCACCATATCCCACGGTGATCGTTGCGATATCGTCTAAAGCCGTCCGAATTCGAATGCGCAGCTCAGTCTCAGTATAGAGATAGGCAAATTCTGATTCAGGGCGATGATAGATAGCAGCTTTTTGCATTAGTAAGTCCTCCAAATAAATTCAAAAATAAAAAGTATCAATCAAAGAATCAAGATTGCTCTGATCGTTTGGTTGATACTGGATACATGGCCATATGATATTTAGTTAATCCGATTAGTCGTCTCAGGGTCAAAGAAATGCCCCTTATTCATGTTAATCGCCAATTGCACATCTTCGCCAGGTTTGTGATAGTCACGGGCATTGACACGGGCGATCAATTCATGTTCACCAACCTTTGTGTAAAGCATTGAATCAGCTCCCATCAATTCAGCAATGGTAACTGTGGCCGTCAAAGTACTTTTTGGATACGTGTCCAAGGCAACTTGTTCTGACAAAACATCTTCAGGACGAATACCAAAGATGACTTCCTTGCCAGCGTAACCATTGCTCGTCAATGTCTTGGCCATTCCACCAGGGACTTGCAACTTGATGCCATCATCAGTGATAAAGCTGTCCTCGTTGTACTTACCCTTAATCATATTCATTGATGGCATCCCAATGAAGGTGGCCACGAAAATATTCACGGGTTCATTGTAGAGCTCTTGAGGGGTTCCAACTTGTTGGATATCACCCTTATCAATGATGACAATCCGATCAGCCAACGTCATCGCTTCAGTTTGATCGTGGGTAACATAGATGGTTGTTGCGCCGATTCGCTTGTGAATCTTAGTAATTTCGGCACGGATTTCAACACGCAACTTGGCATCCAAGTTAGATAGTGGTTCGTCCATCAACAAAATTTTGGCGTTTCGCACAATTGCCCGGCCCATGGCCACACGTTGCCGTTGTCCACCAGATAGGTCAGCAGGCTTACGATCCAAGTATTCTTCAATGCCCAAAATCTTCGCTGCATCATGCACCCGAGTGTCGATTTCATCCTTTGGCATCTTACGTAACTTCAAACCAAAGCCGATGTTATCAAACACGGTCATGTGGGGGTAGAGGGCATAGTTTTGGAAAACCATGGCAATATCACGATCCTTTGGTGACACGTCGTTCATGACCTTGCCATCAATGATAAATTCACCACCAGAAATTTCTTCCAACCCAGCAATCATCCGCAAAACGGTTGATTTACCAGATCCTGAAGGTCCGACAAAGACAATGAATTCTTTGTCGTGGATTTCTAAATTATAATCAGCCACCGATGGGGTATCCATATGTGGATAAGTTTTATTAATGTGTTCTAAACGAATTTCAGCCATGTTGAGCTCCTCTATATGACAATGATAATGAATGCTATCGAATCAAAATGATAGCGCTTACACTTTCTATTTTACCTAATTTTGTTTTTCATGCAAGCGATTGCAGTTGAATTATTTAAAATTAGTAAAATTCGGATTTAAATTTTACTTAAATAAAGGGTGGGTTTTGGAGTGCATATAGTGATAGTAAAGGATGCTGTGGTTTTATATGCAGACGCAGCCCCCTCATGAATTAAAAAAATGTTAAATGAAAGCGCTTGCATTAATCAGGGCAAACATGTTATAACTTTGTTGTACGAAAAATTATTTTTTGTAAACATATCCAGAACACAATATGGAGGAGTTAGATATGAAGAGTGTTATGAAGGCAAATGTATTGGCAATGACCACGGTTATGTTGGCATCAACAGCCGCAAGCTTGATGACGGTTACGATCAATACACCAACTGCAAATGCCGCAAGCAAGGTTCAAAAATTGAAGTTATGGGTCGATACTGATACCAAGCCTACGTATACTGCAGCCATTGCTAATTTTGAAAAGGCCAATCCAAAGATTAAGGTTACGATTAAGTACACTAATTCAACGGACGCTTTGAAGAATTTACAAAAGGATCCAGCTGCTGCCGCCGACGTATTCATGTTCCCGCATGATCAAATCGGTTCATTGGCTGCCCAAGGATTGTTGTATCAAAACACCAAGTACGCAAAGACATTGAAGAAGTCACAAATTGCTAGTGCGATGAAGGGTGCTTCATACAAGGGTAAGACATACGGCTATCCATATGGTATCGAAACCCAAGTTTTGTACTATAACAAGACGCAATTGACGACTAATGATATCAAGTCATGGACAAGCATCACCACTAAGGGCAAGATGGGATCTAACCTTGGGGCTGCTGGAGCCAACTACATCTATGGACCATTGTTCTATACAGCCGGCGATACTCTCTATGGTAAGAACGGTGAAAAGGCTAAGGGAACTAACATCGACAACAAGAAGGGTGTTTCAGTCTTGAAGTGGATTAAGGCCCAAAAGAACAACGCTGGCTTCGTGCAAACAAGTGCTGATACATTGAACTTGTTGCAATCAGGTAAGATTTCAGCGACTTTGTCAGGTCCATGGTCATACAATGACTACAGCAAGGCCTTGGGTGACAAGCTTGGCATTGCTCCTTATCCAACAGTTGATTTGGGCAAGGGTGAAAAGCAAATGCAAGCCTTCTCAGGGATCAAGTTGTTTGGGGTTAAGCAAGACACTAAGTATCCATTGGCAGCTATGAAGTTAGCTAACTATTTGACTAGTGATGCGGTTCAAAAGTTAGGCTTTGAGAACTCACACTACATTCCAACTTCAAAGGCTGTTCAAAAGTCAACCGAAATCCAAAATGACGCTTTGGCAAAGGCCGTGGTTGAAATGTCACAAACTGGCTACTCAACACCAATGCCAAAGTCACCAGCGATGGCGAACTTCTGGGCATCAGCTGACGCAATCTTTAACGACACATACAAGGGCAAGATTTCAGACAAGCAAATGTTGCCAAAGTTGACAAAGATGGTTAAGCAAGCAGCAAAGTCAGTTAAGTAAGCGATTTAAATGTAATAAACAGCGGTTTGTTCTAACGCTGTTTTGCAATTTGTGCTCGTGGGCTCAAATTACAAAAGAGCGTTAGAACAATGTTTAATGAACAAATTTATGCGAGTGCAAAATAGGCGGCTTAACGCGGTTTGTTTCCGCCTCACTACATAAATATGAAAGTAGGGATGGAAAATGTTCAAGAAAAAGAAACATTCGACATTTGAAGAGCATATTAAGCTCACCAAGCTCTTTGGCCAAGCGGATGGTGCTACCAAAGCCTCGTATGTGGTAATGGGCGCGGCCAATTTGGCCAATAAACAATATCTCAAAGGGATAGTTTTCTTGGGCTTGGAAATTGGTTGGATTGCTTGGCTGATAACGATGGGCATTAGTGCCTATCACAACATGATTACCCTGGGAACCCACGCGCAACGGTTGGTGATGGATCCTAAACTGGGCATTGAAGTGTTGAAGCCAGGCGATAATTCAATGTTATTGTTGCTGTGGGGGATGTTAGCAGTAATTATTACAGTTTTGTTTATTTTGCTCTATCGGATCAATCTCCAATCAGCACGTAAGATTTGGGAATTGAAACAAGCGGGTGAAAAGCTACCCACGCTTCGCCAAGATTTTGCTTCTCTGTTAAATGAAAAGATGCATATTACGTTGATGGCAATCCCATTGACAGGGGTTTTGTTCTTTACGGTTTTGCCATTGATTTACATGATTGCAATTGCCTTTACGTCATATGATCACAATCATTTGCCACCCAAAAACTTGTTTGGTTGGGTGGGGTTCCAAAACTTTAGTAATGTGATTTCAGGTGACATGGCGTCAACCTTCTTCCCAGTCTTGGCATGGACCTTGATTTGGGCAGTTATTGCGACGGTTAGTTCATTCTTCTTTGGGGTTATCCTGGCGATGATGATCAACGCTAAGGGTATCAAGGGTAAGAAAATTTTCCGGACGATTTTTATTCTGACCATGGCCATTCCAGCCATTATTTCATTGTTGATTATGAATAACATGTTCGCCGATGGTGGGCTGGTCAACACTTTGTTGATGAATTCTGGGTTGACGCATCAATCAATTCCGTTCTTTACGAATCCAACGTTAGCTAAGATTACGATTATCGTGGTTAATTTGTGGATTGGAATCCCAGCGACAATGTTGGTTACCACTGGAATTTTGCAAAATCAATCGCAAGACCAAGTTGAAGCGGCCGAAATTGATGGTGCTAATAAGTTCCAAATTTTCAAATCAATTACGTTCCCCCAAATTGTCTTTGTCATGGCACCAAGCTTGATTCAACAATTTATCGGAAACGTCAACAACTTCAACGTTATTTACCTGTTAACAGGTGGTGGACCGGCCAATTCTAATTACTATGGCGCTGGTTCAACTGATTTGCTGATCACTTGGTTGTACAATTTGACGTTGAACACGGCTGATTACAACTTAGCATCTGTTATCGGTATCTTAATCTTTATCTTATCGGCACTCTTCTCATTGGTAGCCTATAAGAAGGTTTCAAATTCTGGAATGGAGGCCCTCTGATGAAAAGTTTAAAAGGCGTTAAAAAGCGCAATACAATTTTACTTTATATCATTTTGTCAGTCATGGCCTTTGTCTGGGTGATTCCGATCGTTTGGATTATCCTGACCAGTTTTCGGGCCGAGGGTGGCGCGTTCGTCAATTATTTTTGGCCGAAGCACTACACTTTGCACAATTATGTCCAACTATTTACCAATAGCCAATATCCATTTGGCCGCTGGTTCTTGAACACGTTGTTCGTATCTGTTATTTCAGGCGTGGTTTCAACATTATTCGTGCTTTCAATGGCGTACTCATTGAGCCGGTTGAAGTTCAAGTTGAAAGGGCCTTTCTTAAAGGTTGCCTTGGTCTTGAACATGTTCCCTGGCTTCATGGCCATGTTTGCGATTTATTATATCTTGAAAGCTGCGGACTTGACCCAAAGTCTGCTGGCGTTAATTTTGGTTTATATTTCAGGGGCCGGCCTGGGGTTCTATATCCAAAAGGGCTTCTTTGATACAATTCCATATTCATTGGATGAAAGCGCGATGCTTGATGGGGCAACTAAGTGGGAAATCTTTACGAAGATTACCTTGCCATTGTCAAAGCCAATCATCGTGTTTACCGCCTTGACTGCTTTTATTGGACCATGGATGGATTTCATCTTTGCCCAAGTTATCATGGGGGATAATGTCCAAAATTACACGGTTGCCATTGGGTTGTACTCAATGATGACTAAGGAAACTGCGAACTCATTGTTTATGAGTTTCGCGGCCGGATCAGTGATTATTGCCGTACCGATTACGATTTTGTTCATCGTCTTACAACGTTTCTACGTGTCTGGCGTAACAAGTGGTTCGGTCAAGGGTTAATATGCTTTTGGGGGATTGGAGGGAGCTTCAATTCCCCTTTTGATTAAATGATAGGAGGTGGTTAGATGGTAACAATCCAAGATATTGCGGACAAAACTGGTGTCAGCATTTCAACTGTGTCACGCGCGCTGAGTGGTTCGACTAAAATCAGTCAAAAAACGCGAGAACGGATCCAAAAAAGTGCTAAAGAACTGGGCTATACCCCAAATTTTTCGGCGCAAAATCTAAATCGCGTGGAAAGTAACATTGTCGGCGTTGTCTTTCCACCCAAAAGTGCCAATGTGAACGGCAATGATTTTGCCCTACAAACTTTATTTGGGATTAACAAGCAACTCAAGCACCGCCAATATTTGTTGGCGATGGCCACAGGTGATTCGTGGTCAGAAGTCTATGATGACGTTAAGATGATGGTCGAAGCTGGACGCATTCGGCGGTTTATTCTGTTATATACCGTGGAAAATGATCCGATTTCACAGTTATTGTTTGAAAATGAAGCCAAAGAAGTGATGATTGGCGAACCCCAAGCGAAAGGGGAGACGTTGTACGTTGATAACTACAATATGCAAGCTGGTAGTGAAGCAACCGATATGTTGGTGAAACATTATGGCTTGAAAATGCCGGTCTTCATTCGGACTGATGAGGATTGGCGCTATGAAGTCAATCGTGAAATGGGCTTTCGTCAGGCCTGCCCGCACGGTTTGGAACTGCGCTTGGGAGCCACATATGCCGAACAAAAGCTGCAATTAGAGAAATTCTTTGAAGCGCACCAAGATGTTGATGGGATTGTGGCCAGTGATGACAAATTGGGATTTATGGCCCAAAGTCAGGCTGAAGCGCATTTGGCGACGCATCCCAAGTTACCCACGATGGGCTTTAACAATTCTGAATATGCTGAAATTGGGGGCAAGCACTTCCACTCAGTTGACGTTTTGCCCCGGGTTTTAGGCGAAGAAGCGGTGCGCCTGCTTTTCAATGATTTACTCGAAGAATCCGAGCGAACCCGCTCCACTGTTGTGGTTGTGCCCTATCAGCTACCAATCATTCCCTAATTTCAGACATTGTAAAGGTTTTGTGCAAGCGGTTGCACAAATTTTACGATAGCGGTATCATAGCTTATGTAAGCGATTACATATACGCACATAGTTATGATAGGAGATATCGGATAATGACACATACTACTACGAAGACCAATGGCTTGCCAAACTTGCCATTAAGCACCATTTGGATGCTTAGCTTTGGATTTTTAGGGGTTCAAATGGCTTTCTCACTACAAAGCTCACAAATGGGGCGGATATTCCAAACCTTGGGAGCTGATCCAACTAAACTTGGGTTCTTCTTCATCTTGCCACCTTTGGCAGGGTTGGTAGTTCAACCACTAGTTGGGTACTACTCAGATCGTACGTGGACAAAGCGATTCGGCCGGCGGATGCCATATCTGTTGGTTGGGGCAATCGTTTCAGTTATCGTAATGTTCTTGTTGCCAAATGCGGGTAGTTTTGGCTTCTCAACAACAATGGCGCTTTGGTTTGGCGCAATTACGATTTTGTTTATGGATTTGAGTTCAAATGTCGCCATGCAACCGTTCAAGATGGTTGTTGGAGACATGGTTAACCAAGAACAAAAGTCATATGCATATTCAATTCAAAGTTTCTTGTCAAACACGGGTTCAGTCTTAGCAACTGTCTTCCCATTCTTGCTAACATTCTTGGGGGTTGCGAACACCGCTGGCAAGGGTGAAGTCCCAGCCTCAGTTGTTTGGTCATTCTACGTTGGCGCAGCAGTCTTGGTAGTCTTCTCATTGATTGCCGTCTTCAACGTTCGTGAATATGATGACGCAACATACGAGTTATATCATGGTCGCCCATTAAACACGCCAGATGATGGCAATGGTGGCTTCCTCACTTTGCTTAAGCATGCACCAAAGACATTTTGGATGGTTGTAATCACGCAATTCTTCTGCTGGATGGCCTTCCAATACTTGTGGACATACGGTACCGGAGCAGTGGCAGCCAACGTCTTCCATGCTTCAGATCCAACGACACAAGGCTTCCAAAATGGTGGAAATTGGTTTGGAATTTTGTCAGCCGTTTATGCCATTGCCGCAGTTGTTTGGTCACTCTTGTTGTCAAAGTTGCCAGCACAATTTAACAAGTTGGGCTATGCCATTTCATTAGTACTTGGAGCAATTGGCTTCATGTCAGTATTCTTTGTACATGCACAATACGGTTTGATCATTTCATTTATTTTAATTGGTATTTCTTGGGCAGCCATGATGGCATACCCATTCATTATGGTTACAAACGCCTTAGATGGTGATCACATGGGAACATATTTGGGCTTGTTTAACGGTTCAATTTGCTTGCCACAAATTGTAGCCTCAGTTGCCAGTTTTGCCCTTTTCCCAGCGTTGGGTTCACATTTCCCAGCCATGATTTTGGTTTCAGGTATCTTGATGTTTATCGGCGCACTTAGTGTTGGCTTGATTAAAGAAGCCCCAGCACCTGCCGCTGAATAAATAATGCAAACTAACACATTAATTAAACGAGGTAATTTTTGATGAAACGAATTTTTGAAGTTAACCCATGGACAGTTACGTCGCATGATTTGAACCCTGATGACAAGCGTTTGCAAGAGTCAATGACGAGTTTAGGTAACGAGTACATGGGCATGCGCGGGATGTTTGAAGAAGTTTATTCAGGCGACACCCACCAAGGAATCTACGTTGGTGGTGTGTGGTATCCCGATAAGACGCGTGTTGGTTGGTGGAAGAATGGATATCCATATTACTTTGGTAAGGCAATTAATGCGCTTAACTTTGTAAAGGCTGATATCTATGTTGATGATCAACAAGTTGATTTGGCTAAGAATGCCGTTAGTGATTTTGAAGTAACATTAGATATGCAACATGGTGTCTTGAATCGTGCATTTACCGTCTTTGGCGTTAAGTTTAACGTGACCCGCTTGATTTCAGCTGCTACCAAAGAATTAGCTGTCTTGCATTACACATTTAGCTCAGCCGATGGTCAGGCCCACACAATCAAGTATGCGGCAAGCATCGATGCCGATGTTGTGAATGAAGATTCAAATTATGACGAAAAGTTCTGGCAAGTGCTTGATGCTGGTAATGAGCGTGCCACATCATTTATTGCAACTCAAACCACCCCAAATGATTTTGGGGTTGACCAATTTACGGTTGTTGCCCGTCAAAGCTTTGTGGGTGGCCAACAGGTTGCGGCAACTAAGGCCGACGAAGAAGTCACTGATACGTTTGAAATTGCCGTACCAGCGACTGGTGAAGTAACGTTTGAAAAGCGCGTCATCGTGACAACTTCACGTGATTATGCTGATTTGGCAGCCATCATCGCTGCTGGGGCAACTTTGACTGACCAAGTTGCCAGCCAAGCTTATGACACTATTTATACGGCGCACGCCAATGAATGGACGAACCGTTGGAGCAAAGCTGACGTACAAATCACAGGTGATGATGCAGCCCAACAAGGGATTCGCTTCAACTTGTTCCATTTGTTCTCAACTTATTATGGAAACGACCCACGTTTGAACATCGGACCAAAAGGCTTTACTGGTGAAAAGTATGGTGGGGCAACGTATTGGGATACTGAAGCGTTTGCTATTCCAGTTTACCTGGGTGTGGCTGATCCATCAGTTACCCAAGCCTTGTTGCAATACCGCTTTGACCAATTAGATGGGGCCTTCCATAACGCTAAGCAACAAGACTTGGCTGGGGCTTTGTACCCAATGGTGACCTTTGATGGTATCGAATCACACAACGAATGGGAAATTACCTTTGAAGAAATTCACCGTAATTCAACCATTGCGTATGCGATTTACAACTACACAAACATCACCGGCGACCATAGTTGGTTAGACGGTGAGGGTGCCCAAGTTTTGTACAATATCGCGCGCTTCTGGGCTGATCGGGTCCATTACTCAGCACGCAATGACAAGTACATGATTCATGGCGTAACTGGACCAAACGAGTACGAAAACAACGTAAGCAACAATTTCTACACAAATTGGATGGCCAAGTGGGTAATTCAATATTCATTGGAACACTATGCTGAAATTGATGCTGACCAAAAGGCGAAGTTGGCCTTGACCGATGCTGAATTTGCTAAGTGGCAAGATATCGTTGATAAGATGTATTTGCCTGAAGCAGACGTCGAAATTAATGGCGAAACTAAGCATATCTTTGTCCAACACGATACATTCTTGGACAAGGATTTGACACCAGCCGATCAATTGCCTGATGAAGTTCGCCCAATTAACCAACACTGGTCATGGGATCGAATCTTGCGCTCACCATACATCAAGCAATCTGATGCATTGCATGCGATGTTCTATTTCCCAGATGCCTTTACTGAAGAAGAGAAGCGTAACAACTTCAACTTCTACGAGCCATTGACAGTGCATGAAAGCTCATTGTCACCATCAGTTCACGCCATTTTGGCCGCTGATTTGGATATGGAAGACAAGGCCGTTGAAATGTATGAACGGGCTGCCCGGCTTGATTTGGACAACTACAACAACGACACTAATGATGGACTGCACATTACAGCTATGACCGGTTCATGGTTGGCCATCGTGCAAGGCTTTGCCGGCATGCGCGTCCGTGAAGGTAAGCTATACTTGAAGCCATTCTTGCCAAAGAAGTGGACAAGTTATGCCTTCCGTTTGGTATTCCGTGGCCACGTGTTAGAAGTGGGTATGGATGCTAATGGCGCTAATGTTAAGTTGATTGATGGGGATGCCCTCACAATCAATTTGAGCGGTCAAGACATCGAATTGAATTAATCGAGGAAAAGCGAATGACTAAATTTGAGCAAATTAAAGGTTTTGCCTTTGACATGGATGGCGTGATTGCTGATACAGCACGCTTCCACGGGCAAGCTTGGCATCAAACAGCCGATGAAGTGGGCACTGAATGGACGCCCACGCTCGCTGAAGGGTTGAAGGGGATTTCACGGATGGAATCGCTTGAGATGATTTTGATTGCTGGGGGCCATGAAAATGACTACACAGAAGCCGAGAAGATTGCGTTGGCTGATAAGAAGAATGTTAATTATCAACAATTGATTTCGACTTTGACTGAGGCTGATATTTTGCCAGGCATGCGCGACTTTATCAAAGATGCAGTTGACCATGGTTATCACTTGTCAGTGGCATCAGCATCAAAAAATGCGCCAATGATTTTGGAAAACTTGGGCTTGAGCGAGTACTTTGACGGGATTGTTGATCCTGCGACGCTACATGCTGGTAAGCCCGACCCAGAAATTTTTGTCCGCGCGGCTGAAATTTTGCACTTGCCAGGTGAAGCAGTGATCGGGTTGGAAGACGCTGCAGCTGGCGTAGATGCAATTAACGGTGCTGGTGAAACTTCATTAGCCATCGGTGATGCAACAGTATTGCACAAAGCTGATTTGAACTTTGCCAATACAAGTGATGTAACATTGGAAAAAATTGCTGCATTGATGCAATAACAATTGAATTTTCAATGACGAAAGAGACCGTGAATTTAGGGTCTCTTTTTTTTTGAAATTATTTGTGAAAAAATGCACTATATGCCAGTGAAGTATGATAAAATTAACTTCGTAAGTTAGAACCATTCTAAATAAGAGGGAATTAAAATGGCAGAATTAAATCTGGCTCAGCGTAATAATATTATCCGAGCCTCAGTGATGGGGGCCAATGACGGCATCCTATCTGTTTCAGGAATTGTGATTGGGGTCGCAGGTGCAACAAACAACACCTTTGCAATTTTTATCGCGGGCTTTGCAGGTGCATTAGCCGGGACTGTATCGATGGCAATGGGGGAGTATGTCTCGGTGCATTCACAAAATGACGCGCAAAAACGCGCTGAAATTGAGCAAAAGACGGCCTTGGAAACTAATTATGCAAGTGAAGTTGAATTTGTGCAGCATAAGTATATGCAAGTGGGTATTTCACCGGCCTTAGCGCAAAAAGCCACGCATGAAATGATGGCCAATGACGCATTGGGGACGACGGTTCGTGAACGTTACGGCTTCACATTGCACCATGAAGTGAGTGCAATGTCAGCGGCTGTGGCCTCAATGATTTCATTTCCAATTGGGTCGTTATTGCCCATGGTGGCGATCACTTGCATGCCACAACCCATCCGCATCATTGCAACCATGGGAGCCGTACTCGTTGCCTTGGCAATCACTGGCTTTTTTGCAGCCCGTTTGTCAGGTGCGAATACGGTGCGTTCAACCATGCGCAATGTGATTGCAGGAATCTTCACAATGTTGATTACCTATTCAATCGGAAAGTTCATTGGGAGGTAAGCGCAGATGTTAATGAATAAAAAGCAAAAAGTTGCGCAAACCATGGAAGAGCAACTCAATGAGATTCGAGCTGGTGTGCTTGGTTCCAATGATGGGATTTTGACGGTTGTTGGGGTGTTGTTCTCAGTCGGAGCCGCCACCAACAATCAATTTACAATCATCATCGCCGGCATTGCTGATTTAATGGCGTGTGCGCTATCAATGGCCTCAGGTGAATATGCATCAGTGAGTTCCCAAGCCGACGCCGAAAAAGTCGTGGTCGATCAAGAAACACAACGCTTATTGGTGAATCCATCTGGCGTACAAGCCGATATCCGGGCATTTTATGTCGATAAAGGGGTGACGGTACAAACCGCCGATGAAATTGCGCATGAATTAATGGTTAAACAACCGCTTAAGACCATTGTGGCCGTCAAATACGATGTCCAACTCGGCCATTATGTAAGTCCGTGGAGTGCGGCAATATCTTCGTTAATCTGTGCGGCTATAGGAGGCGCCTTCCCGTTGTTGGCCATGGTTTTGGCACCAGTCCAATGGCAATTTCAAGCGACAATTGCCGCCACAGCCGTAGCAGTCTCTTTGACCGGGTATGCAAGTGCGGTATTGGGCCATGGTTTCCCTAAAACAGCGATTATCAGAAACGTCATTATCGGGATGTTAACCATCGCGATTCACTACGGGATTGGACGGTTGTTCTAATGATGGAAGCAAAGATTCAAGCGGCCTTTAAGCAATTACGTGAGGCGGGCTTTCGGTTGACTGAGCAGCGTGAATTCATCGTCCGATATTTGTTGAAGAACCGGATTGAGCCCACACATCCAACGGCGGAGATGATCTATACTGATTTAAAGGCGCAACATCCGAATGTGAGTTTGGCGACAGTGTATAATACGTTAGAATTGTTGGTCCAATCCAAGTTGTTGTTAGCGATTGATAATAAAACGGATGGCAAGCGGCATTATGATTGGTTTGGGGTGCCGCATTATCATGTAGTTTGTACGAATTGCGGGAAGATTGTGGATGCGTTTAATTTTGAGACGCAAGATTTACCGCAATTGGCGCAGGCGGCTACTGGGTATTTACCTAGTTCATATCACGTCGAAGTGCATGGGGTTTGTCCTGAGTGTCAGGAATTACTAGGCTTGAAATGAATATAAGGATAGGCCACTTACGTTTTTTCGTAGGTGGTTTTCTTTTGTGTGGTGGCTGCCGGTTGCCCCTCTTGGGGGCAACAGTGTTGTGAAATTTGGGCCGGCTGGGGCTCTCCGGCAAAGATAAATTTGTGGGAAACGGGTGGCGCAAA
>JAITQG010000004.1 GCA_031289015.1 Lactobacillaceae bacterium | reverse complement strand
GTTCACTCAGGGTTAATTTTGAAAGTATGTGTTAGAAGTTGTGCAGGTGAAGTTTTCGGGCAGGAACGGAGTGGAGGCCAGGATTTTTGGTTGTTGGGGGAAATGGTGGAGCATTGCTGACATAGTAGGGGAATCAGCGAGGTAGGAGCACTAGCGCGGTCTTAGGGAGTTGGTTTCGCGGTTACGCGGGGCCGAATCCCTTAGACTAGCAGGACTCTGTCGCCCCCTTCAACAGCCCCAATGCGGAGCCCTTACCCCCAGAAATTAAAATCCCGCGCCACGCAAGGGGCGCCAAAACCCTGTATACAAAATAAAAAGGCCAACCCAAGCAGGTCAGCCCCAAAAAATTATTTACTTATCATCAGTTACAGCATCAACCGCGTCATCGACAGCATCCGAAACAGTCTCAGCCGCATCAGCAGCCTTATCTTCAACCGTATCAACAGCCTCAGAAGCAGTATCAGCAAGCGTCTCATCATCGTCATCATCCAAAGCAACAAACGCATCCGCCAAAGAAGGTGCCGTTGGATCCAAAACGATATCAATATCATCTTCATCATCTGGGGCAACCTTAGCCTTGATATCATCAGCAGTTTCTTGTGCCTTAGCCTTAGCTTGATTAATCAGATCTTGGGCTTGGCTCTTCAAATCATCACCCTTAGCTTTGATATCGTCAAACTTAGCCTTCAATTCTGGATCATCATCCAAGAACTTCAAAGCCTTCCAATCAGCAACTTGATCAGCAGCTAAATCCTTGTAATCGACAACCTTATCAGCTACATCACCATAGACATCTTCAACCTTTGCCTTGAAGTTGGCTTGTTCTTCTTCTGAAAGTGACTTGTAATATGCGTAGCCAGCGGCAGCCGCAACTGCACCCAATGTTAATCCTGCAAATAATCCTTTTGCCATAGTAATTCTCCTTATTTTTACGCCTAAATCTTGTTAGCGGGGGTTTCTTGAGCCTTGGTAGCTTTGTGCTTACTGCGGAGGTTGTTCATCACGCCCACCGCAGTTGCAACACCGGCAGCACTTTTTGAAGAGGAATGATTTTTTACCTTGTTCGTCAAATTATGTGTTGCAGCATTCAAATCTGAGACACTGCCACCCAAATCGGCAACAGCTTGGACAGCAGGGTTCACAGTTTCCATCTTGCCATTCACATCTTCAATCAAGATATTTACATTGGCTAAGACCTCCTCTGCTTCCCGTGAGATGGTGTCCACATCGCGTGTCACTACGGTCAAGGTCCTCGTTAATCTAACCAAGAACAAGCCAATAAATAACACAAGCAACAAAATCGCAACAGCAATAATCAAAATCGCAATATTTCCAGGTGTCATAATTTCCTCCTATTTCAATTGAACTTAATGTTATTTTAACTTTTTTTGAAACCCCTTTCAATGAACAACTATTGAAGTTTGTATATCCATTCAAAATACATTTTTAACGTTTTTTCAATTCTGGACTTAACAGGCACGTTACAAAGTCGCTAATTACCTTGCCTCAGGGCGGATGTTTTGGTAAATTTAATAGATATAAATTACAGGAAAATATAAACGGGACAGAGTTTATCGGAGGAATTATGGATAGCATTTTTATTTCAAAGTTAATGGCTGAGTTTTTAGGAACCGCCTTGATGATCATCTTGGGAAATGGCGCCGTCGCTAACGCTGAGTTGAAAAACACTAAGGGTGAAGAAGCTGGTTGGTTGAACATCGCCTTAGGATTCGGAGCTGGAATCGGAATCGCCGTGATGATCTTTGATACTTTCTCCGCTAATTTCAACCCTGCCATGACTTTGACGCAAGCCGTGTTTGGTAACTTACCTTGGTCAAGCGTGCTACCATACTTTGGGGCGCAAATGCTTGGGGCCATCGCCGGTCAAATCGCCGTTTACTTGCTATACAAGCCATACTTTGACGTGACGACCAATACTGATTCAGTCTTTGCACCCTTTGCAACGACTGACCAAGCTGGTTCACGTTTCAACGGCGCAATTAACGAATTCACTGGAACTTTCACGTTGATTATCGGTGCTTTGGCGATTACAACGTACATGAATTCACCAATTTCGCGTGGTTTGGCACTGGCCGTCTTGGTTGCTGGGGTCATCATGTCACTTGGTGGTGCAACGGGTCCGGCCTTGAACCCGGTCCGTGACTTGGGTCCTCGAATCGTCCACGCCTTGTTGCCTTTGCGCTTTAAGGGTTCATCACATTGGCAATACGCCTGGGTGCCAGTTGTCTTCCCACTATTAGGTGGGTTGTCGGCTGGTTGGTTGTGGTTCACCTTCTTTGCGCCATACGCTAATAAATAAAACATACTAAAAAGGTTGGTCGAATTATACTCGGCCAACCTTTTTTGCTATTGATGATTAATATCAGTATTTGAATTTGGTTCTTTAATCAAGACAAACGCCGCAATGGCCCCGAGGATCAACAAGCCCATTGAAACATATAAGACATTGCCAAAGCCATGATTAAAGGCGCCGATAACATCGTGTTGCAATTGACTAAAGCCTGGCAACTTGGTAAATGGCTTGGCAGCTTTGCTAGTCAAAACGTCGATGCCCGCAAATGGACCCGCCTCAAATAGCGCATGGTGCAGCCCTGTAGCGACTTGGCTGGGCATACTCAACTTTGGTAGTGCCCCGTCCAAACTCGCACGGTAGCCGTCTGTGAGGCGCAACCCGAGCAAGACAACCCCAAAGCTGACCCCAAATTGGCGCAAAACGTTTAAAATCCCTGACGCCATACCTAATTGATACGGCTCAACCGAATCCATCGCCGCACTATTCATAGGCGGATTAATAATCGCCCCACCCACCCCGATTAGGATGAAGGCTGGCCAAAATGTGGCAAAACTCATGCCGACATGGATGTCTAACAACAACACCAACATCCCAGCAGCGATTACCAATAGCGAACCACCAATTAACCAACGCTTGGCAATGTAGTTACTCAAAATACCGGCCACAGGTCCCAAACCCAGTGAGAAGCCACTGATTAAGAGTTGGCGGGTTCCAGTTTGCAAGGCTGAATAACCGATGTAATTTTGCATTAAGATTGTCAGGTACGCATAGAATGAATACAACCCGGCTCCGAGCATAAAGGCGGCAATGACTGCGCCGGTAAAGGTTGGATGCTTGAAAATATTCAAATCCATCATGGGTGCCTTGGTTTTGCGCTCCCAAAGGATGAAGAGAATCAGCGCGAAAATCGCCATGATGATGTAGCCAGCGATGCGCCAGTCTAACCAACCCCAATCGGTGTGACTCTCTTTTTGAATCAAGCCAAAGATAATTCCAAAGACCGTCAAGCCACTCAAAATAATGCCGATCCAATCAATGCCACCCTTGCTGCCCCAGGTCTTACCTTCATGCACATAAACCAGTGTCATGATAAAGGCGATAATCCCCACTGGAATATTGATAAAGAAGATGGCCCGCCATGAAAACACTTGCACCAGGGCACCACCGATGAGCGGCCCCATCGCAGTTGACACGCCAATAATCGAGCCGAGCACGCCCATTGCGACACCGCGTTCTTTGCCTTGGAAAGTCGAAGCGGTAATCGCCATCGACAAAGACATCATCCCCGCCCCACCAATGGCTTGCACGCCACGGAAGAAATTCAGCATCAGCATGCTATTGGCTGATGCATCCAAGGCCGAAGCAATCGTGAAAATAAACATACTGAGCAAGAAAATCCGCTTGCGACCATACATGTCACCAAGCTTTGACATCAACAACAAAACCACGGCATAGACCATCGTATAGGCATTGATGACCCATTGTAAATTATCAAATGAAGCGTTAAAGCTGCGTTGGATTGTTGGTAAGGCCACGTTGACCACCGTCACGTCCAATAAACTCATAAATACGCCGAGTGACACCGCCACTAGGCCTAGCCAGCGTACATATTTCTTTGGTTCCGTCATGATTTTGCTCCGTTCAAGTTTAAGGTTTGTTTAGTTTGGGCAATCCAGTCAAGGGTGACTTGATTCCGACTGATTTTTAATTGAATGATTCGCATGGCAGATTGTCGATCAACTTCTGACATATCCGTGAGCCCTAACAAGCGCTCCACGCTAGCTTGCGAACTAGTGATTTGTTCAGTATTCCACGCTTGATATTCATTTAACACCGCCAATTGCACAGCTGGCTTGGCGTGTTGGATCGCATCGAGTTTGATTAAAAACGCTTCTTCCACGTGCGCATTATGCACCAAGGGGGTTGCAATCAAAACTTGTAGCCGCTGTGCTCCCGCTTGGGTAATTGAGGCGGTCTTTTTAGTGCCATTTTCTTCGGCCGACAAATTAATCAAGCCTTGTTCACTGAGTTTTTTCAACAATGGATAGAGCACCCCAAAACTAATCTTGCGGTGCGTGCCTAACGTCAATTGCAAAACTTTGCGCAAATGGTAGCCGGTTTTTGGCCCATCCATTAACTCACTCAGGACATATAATTCATACATTTAGTTGCCCACTGCTTTCAAATTATTTGTATCTTTTAGATATAATTTCTCTATGTTATATCTAAAAGATACAAAATGCAAGGCTTTTAGGTAACAAATAAATCCTCGCTAACTTAGTTGTAGGCGAGGATTTATTTGCGGAGGTTTTCGTTTTGTTTTCGGGGCTCTGCTGTTTGCCGCTTGTAGCGTCAAAATTGTTGTAAAATTTAGGCCGGCTGGGGCTCTCCGGCAAAGATAAATTTGTGGGAAACGGGTGGCGCAAATATGGGGAAAGGTCCGCGAGCGGCCCTGCGCCATGCCCGTTGTGGGTCTGAATATCGGGCGCCGG
>JAITQG010000039.1 GCA_031289015.1 Lactobacillaceae bacterium | reverse complement strand
AGCGCAAAACCAACTCCCTAAGACCGCGTTGGTGCCGCTACCTCGCTCTTTCCACCACTACGCTAGCAATGCTCCGCCCTTCCCCAAACCAAACCCAAATACCAACCTCCAGTCGCTTTAGCTCCTTCTGGTTACTAAAACTCCTTAACTAGTATCTATATTTAATAAAAGGTAAAATATTAACTATAAGCTTACGTACGCATTATAGAAGGGGAACTCAATGACCGCACAAAAACCACTTTATCAACAAACCTCTACTGAAATTATCAATGGCCTCAATTCCAACGTAGAATTGGGGTTATCTAACCAAGAAGCCCAAGTCCGTTTAACGAGCTATGGTAAAAATGAACTGCAAGCCACCGCATCGACAACTCTGCTTCAAAAGTTCTTTAATCAATTTAAAGACTTCATGATTGCTGTTTTGATTGCGGCGGCGATTATTGCTGCTTTTACTGGTGAAGCCGTCGATGCTGTCATCATTATGGCGGTGGTTGTCTTAAATGCGGTATTTGGGGTCTTTCAAGAAGCTAAAGCCGAACAAGCGATTGCCGCTTTAAAACAAATGTCGGCTCCAAATGCTAACGTTCGTCGCGATGGGGAAGTGATGACGATTCCGGCAACTGAACTAGTGCCCGGTGATATCGTTTTACTTGAAGCTGGCGATGTTATTCCTGCTGATTTACGCTTGCTAGAATCTAATTCACTGAAAATGGAAGAAGCGGCTTTGACTGGTGAATCGGTGCCCGTTGATAAAATTGCCACACCAATCATTGAGGATGACTTACCTTTGGGGGATCGTAAGAATTTGGCCTTTATGACTGCTAATGTCACCTATGGCCGCGGGCTAGGGATCGTGACTGGGACGGGGATGCAAACTGAAGTCGGCAATATTGCTGACATGCTTGAAAATACTGAACAAACTAAAACCCCGCTGCAAGTTAATTTGGCTAAATTGGGCCGGGCTTTGACTTACATGATTTTGGTGATTGCCGTTATCGTCTTTGTGGTGGGGATGTTTAGGGCTCCGGCTGTTGAAGAGGGCAATCGGATTGTAGAAATGCTTTTGACGGCCATTTCTTTGGCGGTGGCGGCTATTCCTGAAGGCTTGCCGGCGATTGTCACGATTACGTTGGCTCTTGGGACGACGCGGTTGGCTAAACGCCATGCTTTGATGCGTAAATTGCCGGCGGTTGAAACGCTGGGGGCAACTGAAATTATCGGGTCTGATAAAACAGGGACGTTGACCCAAAACAAAATGACCGTTGAAAAGTATTATGTGCCGGATACACTCGCAGATGCCCATCAACCTGTGGACGGGACGGCTAGTATTTTAGCGAATTTATTGGCGCTAAATAACGATACTAAAATCACGGCTGATGGCACTAAATTGGGCGACCCGACTGAAACGGCTTTGATTACCTTTAATGAAGTTCAGGGACGTGATTTAGGCGCCCTGTTTAATTCACAACCTCGCTTGGCTGAGATTCCGTTTGATTCTGAACGCAAACTTATGTCCACGGCCCATCCACTCCCTAATGGTAAAGTTATTTTGACGGTCAAAGGGGCCCCGGATGAATTATTGCAACGGGTGACTAAGTGGGTGCGTGACGATGAAGTTGTAGCCATGACGGCCGCTGATTTTGACCGGGTGAATACTGTGAATGCTGAGCTGGCGAGCCAAGCTTTGCGCGTTTTGGCGTTTGCTTATCGTGAATTTGACGAGCTACCGGCTACTTTGGATTCGACGACGAGTGAGCAAGATTTGGTCTTTGTTGGCTTGGTCGGGATGATTGATCCGGAACGGCCTGAAGTGGCTGATGCGGTTGTTAAGGCGCGTGAGGCTGGAATTCGGCCATTGATGATAACTGGTGACCACAAAGTTACCGCTGCGGCCATTGCGCACCGCTTAGGAATTCTGACTGACCAACAAGGACCCGAAGCGATTATTACTGGCGCTGAGTTGGATCAAATATCGGACGCTGACTTCAATGCCAACGTGGGCCAATACAGCGTTTATGCGCGGGTGGCGCCAGAACACAAAGTTCGGATTGTCCAAGCTTGGCAAAAACAGGGCAAAATTGTGGCGATGACTGGGGATGGCGTCAATGATGCGCCGGCCCTCAAGACCGCCGACATAGGTGTGGCCATGGGGATTACGGGGACAGAAGTTTCCAAGGGCGCCTCGGATATGGTGTTGGCCGATGATAATTTTGCAACGATTGTGAATGCCGTTGAAGAAGGCCGTAAAGTTTTTGCCAATATTCAAAAGGCGATTCAATACCTCTTGTCAGCCAATTTAGGTGAAGTTTTGACGTTGTTTGTGATGACAATTATGGGGTGGAATATTTTGGCTCCCGTCCATATTTTATGGATTAATTTGATTACTGATACATTACCAGCGATTGCCCTTGGGGTGGAACCGACTGAGCCAGGGATTATGACACACAAGCCACGTGGTAAGGAGACGAGCTTTTTGGCTGGTGGGTTAGGATCGGCAATTGTCTATCAAGGAATTTTAGAAGGTGGGCTGACCTTGTTCGTTTATTGGATTGGCCTGACTTATCCGATGCATCCGGGTTATGAAGCTATCCACGCCGATGCACTGACGATGGCATTTGCGACGTTGGGCTTGATTCAATTGTTCCATGCGTTCAATACTAAATCGCTCTATCAATCGATTTTTACGGTTGGTGCGTTTAGAAATAAGTTGTTTAATTGGAGTATCTTGATTGCGGCCGTGGCTTTGGCGGTGACGATTCTCGTGCCTGATTTGAATGGCATCTTCCACGTTACTGAGCTAGATTGGCATCAATGGCTGACGGTCTTAGTCGGCGCATTTAGTATTGTGCCAATTGTTGAACTTATCAAATTTGTGCAACGGCGACTGGGAAAACAATAACCAATTTGCCCGACTTGCTTGAATTTATGCGCTAAAGCTACTACAATAGTTATCAGAAACAATGAACGACCTAGTAGTTAATCTAAGCCTTTCCAGTGAGCGATACCAAGTGTAAAATCGCAGGGCTTAATTAATGAATTTCAGTCGGGAGTTTGACGGTTGTTAAGGCCGCCACGGTTCATCACCGTTACCTGATTTTGAGAGTTGGTGGTAAACACTGACTGAAACTGGGTGGTACCACGCATTTGAGCGTCCCTATGAACACATGTTGTTCATAGGGACTTTTTTATTGCTAATCAAATATAGGAGAGTTGTAAATCATGATAATTACTGACAAGCTGGCTCAGTTGCAAACCGACGCCTTAGCTGAAATTGCAGGCGTAGATGACGTCAAAGCTTTAAATGACGTCCGCGTTAAATTGTTGGGTAAAAAGGGGCCTTTGACTGAAGTTTTGCGGGGGATGAAAGATTTAACACCTGAAGAACGGCCCCAAGTTGGTGAATATGCCAACAAGGTGCGCGATGTCTTGACGGACGCGATTGCAAAGCGTCAAACAATCTTGGAAGCGGCGGCCTTGGAAGCACAATTAGGCCAAGAAACCTTGGATGTAACTTTGCCAGGACGGGCCGTTAAGCAAGGCCAACCTCATGTTTTGCAACAAATCATCGAAGCTTTAGAAGACCAATTCTTGGGCATGGGTTACAAAATTGCTGAAGGACCTGAAGTCGAAGAAGATCGTTATAACTTTGAAATGATGAATTTGCCAAAGGATCATCCCGCACGTGATATGCAAGATACGTTCTATATCACGCCTGAAATTTTGATGCGAACGCAAACTTCACCAGTCCAAGCACGTGAAATGGAAAAGCACGATTTTTCAAAGGGTCCATTGAAGATGATCTCACCAGGCCGCGTTTACCGTCGCGACACTGATGATGCAACTCATTCACATCAATTCCATCAAGTTGAAGGTTTGGTCATCGACAAGCACATTACGATGGGTGATTTGAAGGGAACTTTGCTAGCTGTGGCACGCCAATTGTTTGGTGAAGACCACGATATTCGCTTGCGCCCTTCATACTTCCCATTTACCGAGCCATCCGTTGAAGTTGACGTGTCTTGGGGCCCAGTTGATGAAAACACCGCACCTGAAGACATCGATTGGATCGAAGTTTTGGGAGCCGGAATGGTACACCCCAACGTGTTAGAAATGGCCGGCATTGATTCAAGCGTCTATGGTGGCTTTGCGTTTGGCTTAGGCCCAGACCGGTTTGCCATGTTGAAGTATGGCGTAGAAGATATTCGTAACTTCTACTTGAATGACGTGCGCTTCTTAAAGCAATTTAATCAGAAAGGGTAATAAACATCATGAAGGTTTCAGTAAATTGGTTGCGTGATTACATGCCAATCGATGTGCCAGTTAATGAATTGGCTGAAAAGATTTCGCGGACAGCCGTGGAAATTGAGGGACAATACCAACCCCAAGGCAACATGAAAAATATCGTGATTGCCAAAGTTTTGTCAGTCATACCACATCCGGATTCAGACCACATGGTAATTACCCAAGTGGATGCTGGTGAAGGTGAGCCAACCCAAATTGTGACCGGGGCCCCAAACGTTGAAGCTGGCCAAACAGTGATTTTGGCAAAGCACGGTTCAGTAATCGGCGATAATCAAAAAATTCGTAAGGGCAAGTTGCGCGGCGAAGTTTCTAACGGTATGTTGGCTGCTTTGCAAGAACTTGGCTTTGAAGATAAAGTTTCACCCAAGGATTTTGAAGATGGAATCTGGGTCTTTAATGACGTTGATGCCGACCAATTAACCCCTGGTGAGGACGCTTTGCACGTTTTGGGCTTAGACGATGACATTATCGAAACGGGCATCACGCCTAATCGTGCTGATATGTTGTCAATCAATGGTACCGCGTGGGAAGTTGCAGCGATTTTGAACGAAGAACCAACGATGCCAACGTTTGACTTACAAGAGTCAACAACGGCAACAACGGATTTGTTGAGCGTAACGGCACCAGCTGAATTGGCGCCTAAGTATGCGTTGCGTGTCGTACAAAATGTTAAAGTGGGCGACTCACCAATCTGGTTGCAACGCCGTTTGTGGAATATGGGCATTCGTCCAATTTCAAACGTGGTTGACGTGACTAATTATATCTTGTTGCAATACGGCCAACCATTGCACGCATTTGACTATGATAAGTTGCCTGCGCATGAGATCAATGTCCGTAACGCACGGGTTGATGAAAAGATTAAGACACTTGATGGCCAAGAACGGAGCACTGATCCACAAGACATTATCATCGCGGCTGGTGAAACTGGGTTGATGTTTGCCGGTGTGATGGGTGGTGAGTCGACTGAAGTTGATGCCACGACCGTCAATATCGTGTTGGAAGGGGCGGTCTTTGAACCAAAAGCCATTCGCCACACTGCACGTGATCAAAACTTGCATTCAGAAGCCTCACAACGCTTTGAACGTGGCGTAAACGTCGAAGATACATTTACAGCTATGGATCATGCGGCAGCTTTGATTGCCCAATTGGCTGGTGGCACGGTTACGCAAGGTCGTGTGATCGCCCAAGACTACAAGTATGCAGCACCCGTTGTGATGGTGACGACCGAACAAATTAATCATGTTTTGGGAACTGAAATTCCAACGGCTGATATCGCGGCGATTTTTGAGCGCTTGTTCTTTGCTTATACTGAAGCAAATGACACATTTACTGTGACGATTCCTGCGCGTCGTTGGGATATTACAATTGCCGCTGATTTGATCGAAGAAGTCGCTCGCTTATATGGCTATGACAATTTGCCAGCCACTTTGCCAACTGGCGAGACCACGCCAGGTAAGCTGACGCCTAAGCAAGCTTTGATTCGTGCTTCACGTCACACGCTGGAAGGATTGGGCTTGAACCAAGCCATTTCATATGTCTTGACGACCCCTGAAAAAGCTAACCGGTTTGCCATGCATGCTGGACAACCAGTGCAATTGGACTACCCAATGTCACAAGATCGTCAGCAAACGCGTACAAGCCTCTTAACGGGCTTGTTAGACGATGTTGCTTACAATGTGGCTCGGAAGCAAACTGACGTCGCGTTGTACGAGCAGGGGCGTGTATTCGTCTCTGACGGGGATGCTAATCATCAACCAGAAGAAATCGAGCATATTGCAGGAGTCATCACTGGTGATTGGACTGCGCGGACATGGGCTCAACCAGCACAACCAACTGACTTTTATGTCTTGAAGGGTGTGGTTGAACAATACTTGGCTAATTTGGCTTTGCAAGATGTTGTGAGCTTCGTGCCAAACACGAGCCATGCCGATATGCATCCTGGCCGGACTGCTGACATTTATGTTGGTGAACAATTTGTCGGGTTCGTGGGGCAAGTGCATCCTTTGACGGCTAAAGAATACAAGATTAATGCTACGTATGCCTTTGAATTGAATTTGGCGGCTTTGATTGCGTTGCCTAAGAATAAGACTGGTTATGCTGCGATTTCAAAGTTCCCAGCCATCTCACGTGATTTGGCGATTTCAATTAATCGCGATGTGACGGCGGCGGCTTTGCGCGGGGTGATTAGTGCCGCTGGTGGTGAGCATTTGGCGGACGTTGTGTTGTTTGACGTCTATACTGGTGGGAATGTTGCGGCTGATAAGAAGTCGTTGGCTTATACTATGACGTTTATTGATGCTGAGAAGACTTTGACTGATGATGAGATTAATGCTGCTATGGCTGAGATTGAGTCAGCTTTGCAGGCTCATTTTGAGGCTGAGATTCGTTAATACCTTCTGAATTTTTACATGACTGCTCTGGTATTTTGCTGGGGTGGTTTTTTTGTGTCCCTTTGGGCCACGGTGTTTGGGTTTGGTTTGGGGAAGGGCTCCGCATTGGTGCTGTTGAAGGGGGCGACAGAGTCCTGCTAGTCTAAGGGATTCGGCTCCGTGCAAGCACGAAACCAACTCCCTAAGACCGCGCTAGTGCTCCTACCTCGCTGAATCCCCTACAACAGCACCAATGCTCCGCCCTTCCCCAAACCAAACCCAAACACCAACCGCCAGTCGCTTTAGCTCCTTCTGGTTCTAAAGCTTCAGCCTACTACTTCTACTACCACGAACTGTTGCACTAAGGTTTCTTTGGGTATCAAAATTGCGTAGTACATTAATTTTCGTCCACACCCTTAACCCATCTGGAGTCGTCACACACAAAATAGTTTGAAACATTCGGATTAACTCTGCTCATTGTTGTGAAATTTGGGCCGGCTGGGGGTCGGAGCGATCAATTTGTGGGAAAAGCAAGGGTGGCCGAATATGGGGAACCGGCGCCCGATATTCAGACCCACAACGGGCATGGCGC
>JAITQG010000009.1 GCA_031289015.1 Lactobacillaceae bacterium | reverse complement strand
GAATATGTGGAACCGGCGCCCGACATTCAGGATTACAACGGGCATGGCGCAGGGCCGCTAGCGGACCTTTCCACATATTTGCGCCACCCGTTTCCCACAAATTTATCTTTGCCGGAGAGTCCCAGCCGGCCCAAATTTCACAACACGTTGCCGACAGCGTCGGCAACCGGCAGTCCACACATCAAAAAATGAAAACACAAATATGACAAATTTTCACTAACTTTTCAATAGACGAAAACTATTCAAGTTTCCGTCTTTTTTTGTACATTTTTTGGGTCTAATATGAATGATGTTAGCAAAAACTATGTTTAATAGATAATTAAATCAATCTACTAAACTGGAGAACACAGCACATATAGCACTAATCGGGCACCCAAATACATAGATTTATAATAAATAAGAATGTTCTCATTTGGTTCACGAATAGCCAACAACCGGCTGTCTAACTATTAGTTAGTAAACTCTCAGGGAAGGATAGAAACTACGATGGACAAACTGGATATAGCAATTCCCCGGGAAGCAATTCATGCCATGGTGCAAGAAGAAGCAGCCTATTATTTGTTTTTCAAGCGTTTTGTAGATATCATCGGGGCAATTGTCGGGCTGACAGTGATGATGCCAATCGGAATTGTCCTCGCAATTTTGATCAAAATTGAAGACGGTGGGTCAATCTTTTTTGCTCAAGAACGGATCGGCAAACATGGCCGTGCATTTAAGATTTATAAATTCCGGTCGATGTGTATGGATGCAGAAGACCGCTTGACTGAATTGAAGGCCCAAAACGAAAAAGAGACAATGTTTAAGATGAAAAACGATCCACGCGTAACCAACGTGGGCGCCTTTATTCGTAAGCATTCACTCGATGAATGGCCACAATTTTTCAATATTTTACGTGGCGATATGAGTCTCGTTGGACCGCGGCCTGCATTGCCGTGTGAATATGATGATTATAGTAACCACGACAAGTTGCGGTTGCTCGTCACGCCAGGTTTGTCTGGGTTGTGGCAAGTTAGTGGTCGTAGTCATCTATCGTATCGCCAGATGATTGATTTGGATATTAAATACATCATGTCACGTAATTTAATGAAAGATTTCTTTATTCTATTCTTGACGGTTGTTTTGATTTTCCATTCACCAAAAAATTCAGGTGCATATTGATTTGGGGCGGAATTGCCCCTTTTTTAATGGCATCAAGTCACGAGTTTTTCTTATTTAAAGAGGGAACCCTTCACAAACGTTGGGTACTATTAATAAATAAGTAAAATCCCGAATCGCGGAGGTTAAAAATGAAAAAAATTTGTTTGATCGCCTCTTCGGGTGGGCATTATGAAGAAGTTAAGGTTTTAGGTCAATTACAAGCTGACTTTAACGTATTCGTCGTCACTGAACGGCTGGCTTATACGCAACCGGGTGACGCTGATTATTTCATTAAGCAGGTCAATCGGCGTGAGAAGCTGTTTGTCATTAACATGCTGATTGTCGCTTGGCAGTCACTGCGCATTTTCATCAAAGAAAAGCCTGACGTGATTATCTCGACAGGAGCGTTGGCGGTGATTCCGATGTTTATCATTGGTAAAATTTGCAGGCGTCAATTAATCTTTGTGGAAAGCTTTGCAAAGGTGAACTCAGCGACTATGACGGGCAAGTTTTTAGCTCGGTTCGTCAATGATTTCTACGTGCAATGGGAGCCAATGTTGGCGGTTTATCCCAAGGCGAAGTATATTGGCTATTTATTTTAGGAGTGCAAGATGATTTTTATCACGTTGGGGTCACAAAAGTTCCAATTTAATCGGTTGCTGGCCGACGTTGATACCGTCATGGATCAAATGCAGCTAGACGTGATTGTCCAAGCGGGAGCCTCGACCTATCAAGCCCGTAATTTTGGCGTGACCCCCTTTATGGCGCCGCGTGAATATCAACAAAATGTCTTACAAGCCGATGTCATCATAACGCATGGTGGGGCGGGGACAATTGTCAATGCGCTCAAACTTGGCAAGCGCGTCATCGCGATGCCCCGCTTGGCACAATATGGCGAACACGTTGATGATCATCAAATTCAAATTATTGAAGCGTTCACCAACCAAAACTTGATTCTTAGTGCAACCAACGCCAAAGAACTAAGCCAGGCTTTACAAGATATTCAAACGCATCAATTTGCGACCTTCATCTCAAATACGCCAAATTTCATCGACCAACTAAAAACGGTCATCAAATAATTTTATGCAGGAGGGCCCAATGAAAATCAGTGTGATTATTCCTATCTATAATAATGCAACACATATTAATCAGCTGGTTATTGCATTGCAGGCCCAGACTTTCACGAAGTTTGAAGCGTTATTTATCGACGATGCTTCCACAGATAATTCCGTGGCGACCCTCACAGCAGCAATTGGTGATGATGCGCGAATGCGGGTATTCACCAACCAACATCATGGCCAAAGCTGGCAACGCCATTTTGGGGTGCAACAAGCCCAATATGATTTGATTAGCTTTGTCGATGGTGATGATTGGGTGCAACCAGCGTTCTTGGCGCATTTATACACAGCTATGCGGGATAATGATGCCGACTTGGTGACGGCGAGTTATCAAGTCCAAACGCCAACTGGCAAATTACAAGCCACCGATAAATTGACCACTAATGCAATTTTGGATCAAACGGCCTACAAGCAAGCCTTGATGACAGATGATATCCAAGGGTTCTGCTGGAATAAACTCTATCGCAAGCGTTTGTTGCAACAAGTTATGATTCCTGATGAAAATAATTTCTTTGAAGACACCCGCTTAAACGCGGCATTGGTGCCATTGTTGCATAAAATCGTGACCATTGATGCCACAGATTATGTCTATGTACAAAATGCCAACAGTGTCTTGCATCAAGTCCCCACTCACAGCGATTTTGTGGGCTTGACGGCGACGCTCCAAGCCTTTAGTGCACTGGTGCATTCGCCAAAAGACGCGCAATTATACAAGTATCGCTATTTATTGATTTTGACGCTGATTATCCAACGAACCCCGTGGCGTGAATTGTCAAATCCGGCGTTAAGTGCAGCTGTTTCAGATTTTGCGACTGACCAAACTAGCTTGCGCGGGGTCACTTCCAAGGTAAAATGGTTGTTCGCTCAACTATTAGCGCAGCACCAAATAAAATTGGCTAAGTTATTATTGATTATTTTGTTTAAAATTAGAAAGTAACGTCCCGTACGCAGGAGGATTCAGATGCAAAAAAGAATATTAATCCTCACGACAAAGAGTTCAGGCAAAGGTGGCACCGAAACGGTGATCAAAGCCTGGCAAGCAAAATATCCAACTGTTTATTTGGCAGAATGGACGCAACCTGCATTGACTTGGGGCGATCCTGCGCGGAGCATTGTTTTGCGTGGTAATACATTAGCTAAGCTCCAACAAATGCACAAATTCATCATCGAACACGAGATTGACGTGGTGTTAGCAACGGGGCCAACGTTGATTTTACTGGCTAAATTGGCCGCGTTGGGCTCAAAGCGTATCAAAATCGGCAGTTGGATTCATTTTTCATTAGACATGCCATACATCACCACGCTAAAAAAACAATTTCTGCGGCTTGCTGATTTTCATTTAGCGATTGCCAGTGCGATTGAAGCACAGCTCGTGGCAGTTGGCATCAAACCGACAAAAATCCACACGATTTATAACCCGATTCAACGCCAAACCCAAACGATTCAACCCAGCGCCACTGCGACTTTAGAGTTAGTCTATGTCGGACGGGTGATGCTAGCTGGGCAAAAGAATTTACGCGAATTGTTTGCTGGGTTAGCACAATTAACGTTGCCTTGGCATTTGCGTATCTTTGGGGCTGATGCCAAAGACGTGCCTGACGTCGTGGCCGAACTTGAACGCCTACAAATCAGTCAGAACGTTGAATTTGCTGGTTGGCATGCGAATCCATGGGCGCACATCCAAACGGCTGATGGATTGGTGTTGACCAGTACGTATGAGGGTTTCCCGCTCGTCTTATGTGAAGCGATTAGTTATGGGTTGCCAGTTGTGGCCTCACAAACCAAGACTGGTACGGACGATATTGTCGTGCCGGGCGTAAATGGGTATATGTATGCTAGTGGGGCACCGGCGCAATTAGCCGCTAACCTTGCTAAATTGCACGCTCAACAATTTGATCCAGCAACAATCAAAAAATCCCTCGAACCATATTATGCCGATCGTTATTTTGCAAACATCGACACCTTGTTTGACTAGACTATGAAAGGAGGCGCCTGTGATGCGTGTTTTGATTATTAATACCATGCCGTTTTATCGCAATGGGGTGACCCAGCATATTTTGAATTATTTTGCGGCTTTAAAAGATCAAATCCAACTCGATGTCGTCGGAAATTCGATGGCGGCTCCTGACGTTGCAGCCCAAATCACGGCGCCGGCCAAATTAACGATTTTACCAAATCGCAAACGGCATATGGTCGCCTATGTCAAACAATTACAAACCCTCGTTGCAGCCGGTGATTATGATTTGATTCATATCCACGGCAATTCAGCCTTGATGTTACTCGAATTACTAGCGCTCCATCGTTTCCCAGCTGAGCGGATTATCGTGCATAATCACGCCATTCTGAGTAATTATCCGCTCTTGAACAAAGTTTTGCACAAGCCGTTTTTACACTATGTTCACAATGCCTTTTCTTCTAGTGAAGCTGGGGGGAAGTGGTTGTATCGTGAAATCCCATTTACGATTATTCCAAACGGGATTGATTTGGCAAAAAACACCTATTCACCAGAATGGCGGGCGACTAAGCGGGCAGAACTGGGCTTGACGGACGAATTTGTTCTCTTGAGTATTGCGGTGGCGACACAGCAAAAAAACAAAGCCTTCTTGCTCGATATATTCGCGGCGTTACATGCCAAACTACCACATAGTCGTTTGATTATGATCGGGGATGGGCCACTGCAAACCGAGTTAAAGGAACAAGCCAAGACCCTAAACATTGACGAACACATCAGCTGGATTATTGAAACAGATACGCCAGAACAATTTTACAGTGTCGCTGATGCGTTTGTCTTTCCAAGTCTGTATGAATCGCCTGGCATGGTCGCGATTGAGGCGCAAGTATCGCATTTACCGGTGCTCGCATCTCAGGCGGTCCCCCAAGTGACGCATTTGTCGGACCAGATCAGTTATCTGCCGCTGACAGCCATCCAACCATGGGTCGAGCAGCTCATTAAAATTAACGCACAGGTAACGAACCGAACACTATTACCAGACAAACGATTACAAGCCTTTGACATTCGTGTGAATGCGCAAAATTTGGTGAATCTGTATAGTACAATTATTAAATGATAAAAAGGAGGCGCTGTAAAAATGAATAAGTCACGATTGCATTTTGCAGCCCTCAATTCGAGTGTTTCACTGATTATGTCATTGCTCACGATGTTGTTGAATTTCGTCTCGCGGACGGTCTTTATCAAAATCCTGGGCGAAGAATATCTCGGGCTCAATGGCCTGCTTACCAACGTGTTGTCAATGCTATCCCTCGCTGAATTAGGGATTGGGACCGCGATGGTTTACATGCTCTACAAGCCCCTCGCCGAACAAAACAATGCGCAATTACGCGCTTTGATGGTGTTGTACAAGCGCTTTTATGTCACAATCGGCCTCGTAGTCGCTGGAGCCGGGCTGGCCTTGTTGCCGTTTCTACCATATTTGATTGGTGGCAAGACTGAGCTCCAACATATTACCTTGTATTATGTCTTGTTCTTGGTCAACTCAGTGATTAGTTATTTCTTCGTGTATAACCAATCCCTCTACAACGCTGATCAGAAAAATTATATCGTGTCAGTCGTGCGGTTCATCTTCCGCGTCATTATCACGATCGTCCAAACGATTGTGTTGCTGGCAACGCATAGTTTTACAGCGTATCTCATCGTCGCGATTCTCACGACGCTGGTGACGAATCTGACGCTGACTTATATGGTCAAAAAATCGTATGCGCATGTCTTTACGGCACCCAAGATTAAATTAAGCAAGGACGTGATGACCCAGCTCAAGCACAATGTGTATGGCAATGTGTCCAGCAAATTTGGGGATGTCATCGTCTTTGGAACTGATAACATCTTGATTTCAATGTTTGTCGGCTTGAGTTCAGTCGGGCTTTACGCCAATTACACCTTGATTTTGAATTCGGTGCAAGGGATTATCAACTCCATTATGAGTTCGATGACGGCCACAATCGGGAACGTGGCGGTGACGGCTGATGATAAACAATCATTACAACTATTTCGCCGTTACTTGTTTTTCAACCACACTATTGAGTTCTTTGCGATGACCTTCTTCTTCGCGTTGATTAATCCCTTCATCACCGTCTGGATTGGTGGTCAATACTTGATGAATTATTGGGTAGTCATCCTCATCGCCGTGGGTGCGTATGCTACGGGGATGCGCTCGAGTGGTAATATTTTCATCGCCGCTTATGGGTTGATCTGGCATCAACGGATGAAGCCAGTGTATGAATCAATTCTTAATCTCGGCATTTCAATCTTATTCTTAGCCGTGTTCAAACTCGGGGTTGTTGGAATATTGTTGTCAACGTTATTGACTAATTTGTTATTCACCCAAGTCTATGAAATCGTGGTGGTGTTCCGTCATGCATTTCATACCCCGGTGCGGGCATTTTATAAGCAATATGCAGTGATGTTGTTGAGTTTTGCTTTGTCAATCACCCTGGAACTGTTTGTCATGTCCCTCGCCCCAGCAATGAATGCTTGGGCTAACTTGCTTTATAACGCGGTGGTCGGGATTGGTGTAGCAAGCCTAGTCTACTTTGGCGTTAATTTCAAAAGTGGCGAACTAGCTTATCTAATCGGCATCGTAAATCAATTACGGTTAAAAATATTAAAGCGCTAAGCAACTTTGTACGAAAGGAGGCCACGAAACGATGTTTAATAAACTATGGCACAATAAAAAAACAGTCCTAAAACTGTTGAGTTGGTTACATTTCTTATCGCGCCGCGGACTCCTGGTGCTGGCTTGGCAACAACGGTTATTGTTTAAAGTTGTTGATCAATATGATCGGATTCGTGAACAAGAAATTTATGATAAATATCAGGTCACGATTGATAAATATCAAGACGACACGTTTTTAGCTGAAGCATCAACTGAGCCAGCCAAAATCATTTGGGTCTTATGGTGGCAAGGTGCAGACCAAATGCCCCAGATTATTCAGGCGACGCTCAAATCAATGCATGACCATGCTGGAGATTATCAAGTTACTTTAATTGACCAGCATAATTTCCAACAATATCTCACAGTGCCAACAGAAATCTTGGCTAAAGTTGAGACCGGTGCAGTTGGGTTGGCAGCCTTCTCGGATTATCTGCGCTATGCCTTGTTAGCACAATACGGCGGCATCTGGTTAGATGCGACGATGTATTTGGTGGCAGACATTCCAGCGTTTGACGACGCCCTTGAAGTGGTCTTGCCCAAACATGTTAATACGCACTCGTCGATCAGGTACAGTCCAATCTTTCAGCGTTATCAACACACGTTTATCAAAGCCCGAAAAAACACGCTCTTCATGCGGTATATGGTGGATGTCATTACGACATATTTGCTGACCGAACCACGGGTTAATCGCTATCCCTACGCATACGACATTGCCTTGCTAGGCTTTGAACATGTGCCACGGCTGACGGCGATGTTTGATCAAATTCCAGCTCGCGTTAACTTCGATATGGAGGCCTTTGAAGAATTAACAGTCATGCCACGTGGTAGTTATCGTGAGTTCACGGAAACCTTTGCCTACAAGTTGACGTATAAAGACGAGGCAGCCGTTGAAAAATTGAATAAAGTGTTTGAACTAGCTTAGTTAAATATTTTAGCTGTGATGATTTTCATCAACTTGGCGAAGATAGCGGCGATTACTAGGCTGCCCAGTAACCAAACTAGATTGAAACTCCACAGAATCGCTGGTGTGTGGACAAGTTTTTCACTGAATTTGACGTATACAAAATCGTTTAAGGCAATATGAATTAAGTAAATATCTAAACTATTAGCTCCCAGCCACGTCAAGGTAGATAGTAACCATTTACCGTGTGGGGCCAGCCAATTGAGGGTGGTTGTAATCAGTAAACTCAACAACGGAGTGATAATGATGAACAAATACCAATATAAGCCCGATGCCCGTAAAAAATTAGGGTTTAATTTTTTTAAGATTAGTAATTCTGCAATAATCACGATGGCTGTGATGATGGCTACTAACCACACATTAAGTTTGATTTGCACCGCATTTTTCATTAAATGCGCAAAATAGAAGCCAATGAAAAAGATTGGAATGCGGGTCAGGGCCACCTGAATGTCGAGATTAATGACGTTTGCAGCATTCAACCCATAAATAAGGACGCTCAAACCAAGCACCACTATTGAAGCGCCTAACGTCAATAAACCTTTACTTTTTACGTTCATGAAGACCTTAAAGTAAAGCGGCGAAATGAGATAGAAAGTTAGAATGGCTGGAATGTACCAATTAAAGGCGATGCCAGTGAACCAATATGGAAAAATTAATAGTTCGTTTATGATGATATTCCAGTCGAATTTAATACCTAGCCCAAATAGGGAAAATAAGGTAACGAGAATTATGACCATATAGTAATTTGGCATAATTCGTGAAAAACGTTTCTTGAAAAAAGAACGCACCGCTGAATCTTTGAGCAATGAACTATACATACCAATGCCTGACACAAAGATAAAGATATCAACACCACCAAAACCCAAAGACACAAATTGTCGAAAGGGAGCGGGCGTGTTATTGCTGCCATACGTGGCAAAATGATAAAGCATGACCCAAAGCATTGCCAAGCCCATTAGTTGTGTGCGGTATTTACTTAAAAGTGCGATATTCATAAATTCCCCTTATCAAATCGTGTTTTATTATCATTTAGCGTATAGCAATACCGACTATGGTGTCAATTGTAGTTGAATAAAAAATTAAGGATCAAATAATGTTATCAATCGAAGCACAATATAAATATCGAATGAGCGATGTATTACTATCAATCGTGCTTTTAGTGTTGCTTTATTTCCGCAAGGTCGCCGGTGTTTACGGTAACACAGGCATCGCGTTGGTGGCTGGACCGTTACTCGTGGCGGGATTAATCATTCTATTTAAAAAACATACCATTCGTGAATTAATTATTTGGTTAAGCTTGTTGGCGTTTGTGACCATCAACTTTGTCTTGTCACAATGGGCCAACCAATTGATGCTGGTCATAGTATTATGGTCTTTGCGTGATTTCCCGTTTAGATCAATTATGAAAGTTTATTTTGGTGCGATGGTGGCACAGTTTGTGTATGGCTTCTTATTTCATTTCATCTGGAATCCAACAGCGTATTCAGTGACTCAAACGCGGCAAGTCTCGATTGAATCGGGTTGGGTTAGCCAAACGCGCTATGATTTGGGGTATGGGCATCCTAATGCCATGCACTTAAATATGTTTACGATGGTAGGACTCTATATCTATTTGAGAAAACAATTAACAATTGTTGAATACGTGATTTTGTTAGCAATTAATCACGGCTTATATCTAATTGGCGGTTCGCGAACAGGGATGATTTCGCTGAACGCATTGATCATCTTAATGATGTTAGAACAATATTTTGGGATTCGTAAGCAAATTGCGAAAATTATGTCATTTGCACCCGCATTTTGTTTGGCCATTAGTCTGTGGGGCGCGGCCAACGTTGCTAATGTTGGTTGGTTAAGTTCGCTTGATGAAGTCTTACAATCACGAATCTCACTCGCTCATATTAACCTCGATTTGAATCCAGATTCCTTAATGGGTAAAACAGTTAATGCACCGAATGGGATGGGGATAGACATGGGCTGGCTAGCTAGCTGGGAAACCCTTGGGATGATTTTCACCATTGGACTTGTGATTTTTAATATCATCGTCTTGCAAAAACTGTATAAATATGGCGAATACAAATTATTTGTTTTCCTGTTTGTCTTTTGTTTTTACGAAATGATTGAAAATATCACAACGGATCCATTTACGAACGTTTCGCTCTTCTTCGTGCTGGTCGTTATGCAAACGAGTGCTAAAGCCAAACTAGCCAAATCCGGACAGGAGGTTGATTATGCAAAGTAATACCACAAACTTGTCCGTAATCATCCCGCATCACAATGATGAAACTAGGTTAGTTCAATTACTAGCCTCAATCCCGCCGGATATGCCGGTGATTGTCGTGGATAATAACTCCAATCATGATTTTGCACAATTTAAAATGCGTTTAGAGCAACTGGGACAAGCTATTATTGTCAAACGAGTGGATATTGGTGGATCAGGTACTGCACGCAACGCCGGCATTCAATTAGTCCAAACGCCATGGTTTATCTTTGCAGATTCAGATGATAAATTCACCGCTGACCTTCAAAATATCACGACCAAGCTAAATGAAGCCGTTGATTTGTATCTTCTACCGCCGATTATTCTGCAAGAAGATTCGGACCAAGTTGATACAAGTGCAACAACTTGGTGGGGCAATAAAGTCACCAACAACGCGCCGGATTCAACAACCTATCGCATGAATTGGGCGGCCCCATGGTCAAAGATTTACCGCACCGCGTTTATCAAAGCGACCAACATTAGCTTCCCAGATGTTCCACTAGCCGAAGATTGGTCATTCGCTTTACGCGTGGGGCAGCAAGCTCAGGCTATTGAGGGCATTCCAACACCAATCTACATTTGGCAAAAACGTTCTGGCAGTTCGATGACGTTTTCAAAAGCCAAAAGCCTTGGGGCGGCCAAAGAAATTGCTTGGGCTGATCAATTCACACTCAAGCATTATGGGGTCTACGCCTATCGCAAAGACTGGGGTAAATTATCCTGGCGTAAAACCGTCAATTTGCTCCGTGCGTTTAAACAAAGCCGGTATGACATCGCCTTTGTTATCCAGTTAGCAAAAATAATGTACAGTAAACCAACTATCACAGATTAAGGAAATGAAAAAATGGATCAAGTAATCGATATTCGCGACTTTTTACGAATCGCCAAAAAGAATGCCGTCATCATCATTGGCCTCGCTATTATCCTCGGTGGAGCCGGTTTTGGCTATAGCAAGTTTATGACGCCCAAAGAGTACAGCTCACAAAGTGCTTTGTTAGTTACAACCAACAAGGCAAATTCGGTTGAAACGACCTTGGCGGGGATGCAAGTCAACACAAATGTCATCACGACTTATAAGGACGTGATTATTCGCCCCGCAATTTTGGATAGCGTTGTATCAAAATTGGCTGATAAGTACGCCTATAATTACACGTGGCATGACATTGCTGGCATGATTTCAGTGAATAATGAAAAAGATTCACAAGTCTTCACTTTGAATGTTAATAATACAAATCCAGTGGTTGCAGCGCGAATTAATAATACCGTGACCAATGTCTTCAAACAAAAGATTGGCTCAATCATGCCGGTGCAAAAAGTCACGATTTTGCAAAAGGCTGAAGAACCAAAATATTTCTTTGGCACTAACACAAAATTCACGACTTTTGTTGGACTGATGATTGGCTTGTTTATTGGTTATCTATTTGGCATGATTCGGTATATCTTTGATCCAACTGTTAAGAACACGTATTATGTCACAGAAACATTAGGCATCTTTAATTTAGGTGAAATTAAGTACCTAGGTAAAAAAGACGTTGCCAAAATCAAGTCAGCCAAATAAGGAGCAGAGAACATGTTTGGATTAAAAAATAAGCAACATTTCAAATTGCCTCGCCCACAAGCTGGCAAATTAATTGAATTACTCCCCAATAGCAAAGCTACCGAACAAATTCGGTTAACTGCGGCCAACATCGGCTTTAAATTAGGCAAGTTAGAAACCGCCGTGATCATGGTGGGCGCTGTTGAATCAGATACGACGAATTCAACGGTCGTTTCAAACTTGGCCTTGGCCTGGGCTGAAATGGGGCGGCACGTTTTGTTAATTGATGGGAATAAACGCGCACCTCGAATTCACGAAATTTACGAGTTAGCAAATGAAGTTGGCTTGTCAAACGTCTTGATGGGTGAAGCAACATTTGCGGAGACGGTGAAAAAAACTGAAATTCAAAATTTGGATATTTTAACGGTCGGCTCAAGTGACCGGACAGCGTTGATTGCAATTAAGCAACAACAATTGAAAAATTTGTTAGTCGAAGCTCGCAAAAACTATGATTTAATTTTAATCGACGTGCCGCCATTTACGGAATTCGCCGATGGTAAATTATTCTTGCCAGAAGTTGACGGGGTTGTCATTGTCGCACGAGTGGGTAAGACCATCCGGACAAAGATGGAACGCACCGTCGAAGTACTAAAAGTCGCCGGGGTCAACATTATCGGTGTCATCACCCGTACAGAAAAATAAGACAGAATTGAGAGTTAACATGGCTAACACACCAATTGATATTGTAATTCCGTGGGTCGACGGAAATGATCCGCAGTGGCTGGAGAAAAAACGCCAATATTCACCAGAAGCGGTTGATAATGCAGCCATTCAATTGAATTCAAACAATCGGTATGATGATTATGGAACGTTAAAATTTTTACTGCGTTCGATTGAAAAGAATATGCCTTGGGTGAACAACGTCTTCTTAGTCACTGACCAGCAACAACCTGACTGGCTTAATGATACGTATGAGCATTTAAAGCTTGTTGATCATACTGACTTCATTGACGGTGCCTTACCAACGTTTAATTCAAGTGTGATTACAACAAGTACGTATAAAATTCCGGGATTGGCAGATAATTTCATCTCATTTAATGATGACATGCTAGCCTGGGGTGAAATTGCCGAAACGGATTTCTTTGTTGATAATATCCCCGTTGATACGCTTGGTGAAAAACCAATTATGCCCCAATCATACCGGGATGTTTCAAACCGGATTTCTGTAAATCACGTCGCGCTGCTGAATGAAAAATTCAATAAGCGCCAAGTGATGAAACAAAACATCACACATTTTTTCAATTTTAAATACGGGTTGAAAACTAATCTGCAAACCTTCTTTGCGTTACCATACAGTTTATTCTTTGGACTATATGTGACGCACATGCCCCAAGCGTTTCGTAAGGCAGACTTTGTGGAAACTGTAGAAATGTATCCAGAAGCGTTTAACAATACTTGGAGCCACCGCTTTCGTGAAGGGGTTGACGTCAATGAATGGTTGGTTGCCAATGTCCGTAATTTAAAAGGCCAATTTGTGCCTGGCCGATTACGCGGTGAATATTTGGTGATTACCAATTTCCACGAAGCAGCCCCAGCAGTGAAGGCTGATACACAGGCAATCGTGATTCAAGATAGTGGTTTTCGTAGTGAATCTGCATTTGCTAACTTAGATAAGATGCTGACCGCACGTTTCCCTGAAAAATCACGCTTTGAAAAATAACGAGGAACCAAATGGCTAGTCAAAATAATCGAGACAGTCGCTTTGAATTATTGCGCATGTTAGCCATGGTGTTGATTATTACACACCATCTGCTACTTTATTCACCCCAAGCACACAGCTTAATGCAGTCAAGCGTACTGATCAATCGCTACCTGGAAATCTATTTCAGCATTCCTGGTAAAGCAGGGGTTGCATTGTTTGTGATGTTATCAGGTTACTATCTGGCAAAATTCAATTGGCGCTTTAGTAAACTGACTAATTTATGGAAGCCTGTGATCGTCTACAGTTTAGTGTTTACGGGTTTACAATTTGCCACGCATGGCTTGCCTGTTAATTGGCAAAATATCCTCGCTGGGTTCTTTCCAATCCTCACTAATAAATGGTGGTTTATCACGAGCTTTGCTGGTTTGTTGATAGTTAGTCAACCATTGCGACAAGCATTTGAACAAATAACGCGCTTACAGAGGCTGTTGTGGTTTAGTGGGATTAACTTATGCATCAGCATTTTAATTTATGGACAACTTATTCCGGCAAATGGGGAGCTCTTAAAACTTGTTGGAATTGCCTTGATGGGTTGGTCGATCCACGACTACACGGATGTATTCCTCCGTTATGCAACGCGCACACTTATGCTTTGTGGGATTATCTTAGCCGGCTTGGTTAGCTGGTGCATAATTAGTCCAAACTTTATTAAAGGCACACATCTTGGATGGCCATTTCAACCCACCCCTGTTGTCTCAATGACGAGTTCGGTATTTGCAATTTTGCTGTTCATTATTTGTATTGTTGGCATCAAGCCATTTCAAAACACATTTATTAATAAAGTTGGGGGCATGACCCTAGCAGTTTATTTAATTCATGATTCCGATTTCATGCGCGAACATATGTGGAAGCTTTTGCCTACTAAATTACTGTACAATAGCCCGTGGTTTGTTGGGTATGTCATTGTTTTAGCGTTTTGCATATTTGTTGTCTGTACGTTGATCGAGTTGTTTAGGCTGCAATTAACACAATTTATAACTACAAAATGGAGGCGCAGGCATGGATAATCAACCACTAGTGACGGTCATCATGCCAGTCTACAATGTTGAAAACTACTTATTGAGCGCTTTAAATAGCGTGATTCAACAGACGTATCACAATTTAGAAATTATCGTGATTGATGATGGCTCAACAGACACTTCAAAATCGATTATCGAAGCAATTGCCCAAACAGATCAAAGAGTGCAGTTAATAAGCCTGCAAAATGGAGGCGCGGCGAATGCTAGAAATGTCGGGTTGAAACACGCGAACGGTGAATGGATCTATTTTGCTGATAGCGATGATGTTTTGGATGAAAACCTTATTCAACGGGTTGTATTAGCTGCCACAGATGCGCAAGTTGAGTTAGTGGCATTTGGCTATCGAAATATTAGTTCGCCTGTGGTTAAAAAGCTCCCACAGTTAACAGCGCATAATCAAAGCGAAATGGAACAGGTTGTTAAAGCGCTGAGACATAATTTCTTATTCCCATTTCTGTGGAACAAACTCTATAAAATGAAAATCATCCATGATTGCCAGCTTAACTTTGTGGGCAAAATTGGTGAAGATGAACGATTTAATAAACAATATATCTTAGCAGCTAAATCGGCGACATTAATTGAAGATGTATTGTACAACTATCGACAGGGCCGCCCCGGCTCATTAATGCAGACTCAAGCAAACAGTATTGACACAGATCAAGAATTGGAAGCGCGTTTTGAAGCTAAATTTCCAGATGCTGAAATTGATTTACTAAATCAAATCACAGCTGAATTTATTCGAATTCGAAACGCAACTAAGCACGGTGCACGGTATAACCGCACGCCAATAAAAATAAAATTTGGCAAATTGATACAAATGCAGCGTGAAATACAAATCAAGTATCTACTCATCAAACACCCCGCGCTCATCAAACTGTGGATTATGGTCTTTGAGCGTTAAGACTGGTTAATTACTTGAATATGTCAACAGCCATACTTAAAAATAATGTTTAAAACAGAAATCATCCTAACAATGCGTTAAACTAATAATCGTAGTTATAACTTTAAGCACCCATGAATAGGATGGAGAATATGAAAAAAACATTGATATGTATGCTGACGTTGCTGATGTCGTTTGGTTGCATGGTGAATACTTGCTTTGCGGTGGATGTAGAAGATGTGCCAACATCGATAACTCCAGCGGTATTAAATAAGCAGGCACCATTTTCCAAAGGCTTTAATATTTATCTGAACGGGCATGATGTTCGCAAAGACTTAGCACCCAACGATTTAAGAACCAATATTGGTAAAATTCGCTTTATCCATGCGATTGGCGGTGATGTTGTTAGAATACCGATCCGCTTGATTAGTACGATGAATAATCCGCAGCATAAAATTGATGCACAATTACTATCTTCATTACATGCGTTAATCGACGAAGCCAGTAAGCCTGAGTATCAACCAATGCATCTTGTAATTGATAATCATGATGGTGGAACATCGTACAGCAATATTGCCAATTCTGCAAATCCGCTATCGCCGCACGACACATTAGTTTCGTTGTGGAATCAGGTTACCGACGCGTTGGCCGATACTTCAAATAAGGCGGTCTTCGAAATACAAAACGAACCAGATTGGGAGCGGACTTTCACACAACAACAATGGTGTGATCTGCAAGCAGAAATCGTTAGTAATATTAGAGCCACGGATACTAAGCACCCCATTATCATGACGCAATGGGCAAAGGCATCCACTGATCCAATCAGGAATCCATTTTATACCCGTGAAGGCTTGGCTAATCAAAACGTCATATTAAATGTCCATGATTATTGTCCCTCATTATTTACCCAACAAGGCTTACCTAGCAACGATATGGACAAGATCAATGGGATTGAATGGCCATACAATCCAGCTAATTTTCCGCTACCAGACGGCTTAGGAAGGTTGGAATATATGGAAGGACCAGTGTTAGATCGAGATGAAAGTGAACCCGTGGTGCATTATAGTGTGTCATCGCAGCCAGATTATATTGCACAAGTTTTGAATTCATATGTCACCAAAGCAAACGCATTGGATGCACCAATGTTTGTTGGTGAATGGGGTTCGAGTTGCGGGACAGATTTGAAACCGTCGCTATTGAAGTACAATAAGTTTATGACTAAACAATTTAATCAACGGGGAATGGCTTGGACAGCATGGAATTTGGATGATTATGCCTTTTCACCACTCGATATCACGTTACATACGACTGATTTCTTGTATGATTATGATCTTAATAAAGAAGTAGTGGAAGCCATGGGACTGCATACTGTTGCGCTTCCAAAGATGGGGACGGATGATTTTGTAATGTACGATGATGATGTCCATTTCACCAAAAATTACGCCATCTGGTGGGGCGAGTTTAGCCCAACGCCATATACCACTAGGTTTGATACGTTTGGGAAGGACAGTCTCTTAAACATCAAATTTACCGGTGGTAATCGAGATGTTAGATTTCAATTCATTAATGATATTAGCGGAGTAGATTTCGTGAAGCAAGGGTACACTATCGAATTTGATGCTAAGTTAGATTCAAACATGGTTGTCCGCGTAGGCTTTGCAAACAATGGCGACGGCCGCTACAACAAAGCGGTTAATCTCGTAGGTGACCAACAATATCATCACTATTCAGTTACCCTAGATAACTTGGTGGCAAGTAATAATTTTGATCAAAACCATTTTGATAACTTGTCATTTCATAGCGGTGCACCAGATGTTAAAGATATACGTTATGACAATATTGTTTTGAAAGCACATTGATAAGCAGCCAGTGCGGACAACATTACAATCCAAAAAATTTTTTCAGTGAAAGGAGTCAAACGCAGATGAAACATGCAATATTAATTCTTGGGGCAGCGCATACGGGCAACCTAGAACACTTGGTCAACTTGTTAGACGATCCACAAATTGATATATTTTTGCATTGGGATAAGTCTTCCAAGGTAAAATTGGATGAAGAAATGCAGCAGCCATATTTTAAACATATTAATTTGGTCCCGCGGGTTAATGTTTCGTGGGGCGGTAGTAATACGTTGGATGCTCTGACAACAATGTTCAAAACAGCAACAGCACACGATGAATATGATTATTTACATCTAATTTCGGATACTGATTTGCCGTTAATGAGTAAAACTTATTTTTTACAGTTCTTTGCAAACGCCAAGCATCGGAATTTTATTGGTTTTGCTAATCAAGGCGTGGCATCGACAGAAGAAGTGAATCGGATTAAATATTACTATCCATTTATGAATTTGAACATGGAACGTTTGAAAAAGATTAAGCTAGCTGGGTTAGGTAAAAAAATCCAAATGCGTTTAAACGTTTCACGGTCCAAACTAAGTGACTTTAAGATTGCCAAAGGAGCATTGTGGGGATCTTTTACAGGTGCTTTTGCGGCATATGTTGTAAGTGATGAAGTACAACAAATTAAGCAAGATTTGTTCTCAATGAGTGATCGAGGCGACGAATTGTTTTTTCAAATGTTAGCAATTAATTCTGATTTTGAGAGTACAATTGATGTTGAGACTGATGAAAATAAGGCATCCGCACGCTACATCGACTGGCATCGAGGAACGCCATTCACGTTTTTGGATGCCGACTTAAATGAGATTACAAATGTCTATAATACAAATTATGCTTTTGGTCGTAAGTTTATTGATGCAGCTCAAATCGTTAATTATTTATACGAACATAAATAACCGGCTTGCAACATGTTGAAATTATTACCAAGGATTAAAACTGATTGGAAAAAATAAATGTGTAAACAAACTAAACAAGTAAACTGGTCAAGCTTCGTCTTGCCAAGCATCGTAATTATCGCCTTAATCACGCTATTTATTGTGCGAAGCTTCTTTCAAACCGCTTGGGCAGATGAAGTGTTCACGATGGGCTTGATTCGACATTCATATCTGGATGTCATCAAACTTGATGCTATGGACGTGCATCCACCACTCTACTATTTGATTTTAAAGCCTTTCGTGGATGTGTTTGGTGGCCATAGTGTCCTACAGCAGATGTTTGTTGCACGTTTGGTTTCAATTATTCCAATTGGCCTGATTGTTTTCGTTATGAATAATGAAATCAAGAAAATGAACATTTCGCTTGCAACCCGGCTTTGGCTGAGCGTAATATTTTTGAGTTTACCAAATATGTTCCATTTTGCTGTTGAAATCAGAATGTATGCGTGGGGCGCTCTGTTTGTTTTTGCAGCCTACTTGTGTGGGGTCAAAATTTTAACCAACACGAACTTAAAAATGAATTATCTGGGGCTCAGTCTCTTTTCGATATTCGCCGCGTATACACATTACTTTTGTGCGATCGCCGTTGCTATGATTTTGGCTTATCTCTTTGGCTACTATCTAATCAAGCGGCAATTCATATACATGTTGCGCCCAGTTTTGGCTGGTGTAGCGATTTTAATCGGGTATTTACCATGGCTCTTAATTGTGATCTCACAAGTTACAACGGTTAAGGGGAGTTATTGGATTGCGCCAATAACAGCCTTTAATGTGCTTACATTTATTATTGCGCCATTCAAAGATCCTGGTGATGATTTCAATAAATATCTAACTGTGTTTGTAGGACTAGTTTTGCTAGGATTGTTTGCCTTAATCCTAGTTAAAAGTCGAAAGCAATTACAAGCACGAATCAATGATTTATTCATCGCAAATCAAGCGTTGCTATTAAGCTTGTTTATCTTCTTTGGCACAATTGTCTTTGGGGTCACAGTTAGTATCTTGATGCGCCCAGTCATGGTAGGGAGATACTTGTTCCCAACATTGCCTGGCGTCTGGTTTGGAATCTATGTGTTTTTCCTGAAAGGGTTCAACAATCAAAAATGGGCCCGCCCGCAAATGCTTAAATTTGGATTGCCTAGCTTGGCAATTCTCATGATGCTGGTGTCGACATTTAGTATCATTAAGCATGACATTCCATTTGAAATGAAAAACCGTGCGGAATTAGTCAAGTTGATTAGCAAGGTTGATGCCAATGAAGGTGTGAAATTTAATGTCGGGGCTAGAGCTGCCAATGACAGCAAGACAGTGGAAACACAAATTGAAGATGACATGGCAGTGTATGTCAGCAAGCCAGTTTATTTTGATAATGTCCGTTTGGCAATGCGACAAAAGGCACAAACTGAATTGAAGGCGGGCATCAATCCCAATATCAAGATGTACAAGCCAGCTAAAGGTGCCAAATTAGTGCAGCTAAAGGTTGTTCGCAATGAGAAACAAATAAAAAGCAGTTCGATCGTCGTCACTATTCAAGGCGTTAAGCTGATTGTAGAATAGCAGCATAATGGTCACCTTGTAAAAACAAGGTGGCTTTTTTCGTGTATTTGTCCGATATATCAGTGGTGTTTTAACCACAAACAAGCTACAATAGAATAAACTATTCTAGATAGTTAACCGGAGAATAAACATGAAAAAAGTACTAATTACGTTAATCGTGATATGTCTGTCGCTTGGTTCGTTAGTTAGCATGACACATTCGATTGAAGTGGAAGAAAATACAGAACAAACGGCGGCATTACCAACACCAGTGCCATTAAACAAACAAACGCCTTTTTCTAAAGGTTATAATTTTTATTTAAATGGTTCTGATGTACGTAAAGACTTGAACCCTAAAGATTTGCGAACCAATATCGGAAAGATTAAATTCATCCATGACATTGGCGGGGATGTTGTTCGAATCCCGATTCCGTTGATATCAACAATGAATAATCCTACGCACCAAGTCGATCCGCAGATTATGAGTTCCTTGCATGCATTGATTGATGAGGTCAGCAAGCCAGAATACCAACCAATGCATATCATCATCGATAACCATGATGGCGGCAACAACTTTACGAAAATTCAAGAATCAGAAAATCCGCTCACCCCGACCGAAGTCATGATTACCTTGTGGCAACAAATGGCCGAAGAATTTAAAGATGCGCCCGATAATGTCGTTTTTGAATTGAAAAACGAACCGGATTGGGATGATACCTTTAATCAACAAGAGTGGGCTGACATACAAGCGCGCGTCGTTAACGAAGTGCGCGAAATTGACATTGTTCATAGTATTATCATCAGTGAGTGGGCTAAAGCATCTATGAACCCCACGAGAAACCCATTCTATACACGAGCAGGGCTACACAATAAAAACGTGATTTTAAATGTACATTTCTATTGCCCAGTGTTGTTCTCATTCCAAGGGTTCCCAACCAACAATTATAATCGGGTCGGAGATATTCAGTGGCCATTTGATGCGGCTGATTTTCCATTGCCTGAATCATATCGTTACTTGGAATATATAGATTCACCGTCACTTGACTTGGATACTTCGGTGCCAGCTGAGCACTATCGATTCACTTCGCAACCTACTTACATGGCTGACGTAATCAACGAGTATACGATTAAGGCCAATATTTTAGACGCACCATTATTTGTTGGTGAATGGGGCACAGGTGGAAAACAAGGGATCCAAGCAGCTAGATTGCAATATTACAACTTTATTGCAGAACAATTCGGCCAGCGTGGAATTTCGTGGACGTCTTGGAACCTAGATGATTATCAATGGGCACCAATGGATATCACTAAACATACAACCGACTTTTTGTACGAAAATGATGTCTTCCCAGACGTCTTGCAGGCGATGGGGCTACATGCTAAATCATTGCCGCATATTGGGACCGATAATTTTGTCATGTACGATGAAGACGTGCATTGGTGTAAGAATTTTGGTTTGTGGTGGGGCGAGTACAGCGCCACACCTTATTCAACAAGATTTGATACCGATGGGAATCATAGTTTGCTCGACATCAAGTATACCGGTAGTAATCGGGATGTCAGGTTCCAATTTATGGATGGCATTGATGCCACACAATTTGTTGCAGACGGCTATACATTAGAGTTTGATGCCAAGGCTGATGGGGATGTCCCAGTGTGGGTTGGCTTTGCAAATAGTGGCAGTGGGCGCCTAAATAAACGGGTCGACCTAGTGGGTAATCACCAGTATCATCACTACTCGGTACCGTTAAATAATTTGGGTGCCAGTGGGGGCATTGATACGAATCATTATGATGTATTGTCAATGGTTGGTGGCACTCCTGAAGCTGGCAATATCGAATACGATAACGTTGTGTTGCAAGCACCGCATCAAAGTTAATCAAAAAAACAGACCTAGCTGGCAAAGCCGGGTCTGTTTTTTGATTATTTGACTAATTTCCATTCGACAATTAGAATGTCCTTTTTTTGATCAACATACAAATTGTAGCGCTTACGTTCCGAGATTAAATCATGTTGCTTAATGCTTTGTACTTTAGCCTTAGATAGCTTGGGAGCAAGGGTAAAGTAATACCGATCATAGCCAAATTTATTCATTGAATGGCAACCCCAAATATCAGTTAAATCATATTGAGATCCGATGAAGTCAATGGCTGTGGGAAATTTACGGAAAGCGATTTGGTCAGCAACGTATTTGTTGACCCCATCACCAATACTATGCACCTTGAGCAGACGTGCATCCACATGCGCTTCATCCATATCATTAACCATGTTTTCAGAAATATTAGCTAAGATATTGTTGCTGTAGTGTAGCGCGTTGCTTACCGCGTAAACCTTACTGAATGAGAAAAGGGTTACTAAAGTAATGACTGTCCAGATGATGAATTTACGCTTGAAGGCCATCAGAAAAATCAAGATGAAATACAGCATCCCAATCGAAACAGCTGAATATGAGCGAACAACATCGAGTGAAGTAGCAAAGAGTGGAATAACGATTGAAAGGAAGACTAAACCAGGCGACAAGAGCACGACCAAACTCCACAGATAAGTAGCGAGTGATTTATTATTTGCTAATTGGCGTTTGATAATTACGAGCAATGCGAAGATAAAGACCCCAGCAATGATAAGCGCCAAAACTAAATTGAATTCCATCGCAGCTGTTATGAAATGTTGAATCACTAACTTGCTTTGTGGGATGAGATGCTTGGATGAAAAATTAAACGAATTAGCGTGAGCAGGATAACCACCGGCCAGTTTAATAATTGGCAAGAAAACCAGGGCACTTAAAATGAGACCACCAACGCGCGCCAACCAGTAACGGATAATACTTGCCCCATCTTTAACCAAAGTTCCGTTATTAAACCAATAAACCCCTTCAATTAACATCATAATTGGGAAGATACTGATTGATGATTGGTAACTTAACCAAGTTAGTAAGGCCAAGCCAAAGGTAATGCCGAAGTTAAGCCAATTATTTTTGTGCCGAGTCAACACGGTTAGTAATGGGAAAATAATTGAGACTAACATTGGCAATACATCATAGCGATAAAGTAAATTAGCGATAATGAAGGGGCTATAGAGTGGGAAGAGGGCAATTGCAGAAATCAACCAAGGATTATCTGTTAATTTGAACTTACGAATGACCAACAGGGTGACTATAACTAGCAGTACAGTCCCTAAAATCAAGGGTGCGGGGAAGATGTCAACGTTCACGAAACCGTTGGGATTACTGCCTTTAGGGCTAAAATCAAACTGCATAATTTTCATTAATAATGTCGACATGTAGCGTTTGTCGTGGTTATAGTAATAGCCACCAGCAGCGCGCCCGTTGTCATCGTCGACAGCGAAGTTCAGTAAAATGAGTGGTAGGATAAAAAACAGTGCGCCACATATCGCAATAATTAATGGTTTTTTATTGTCTTGAAATAGTTTTTTCATGATGCTCCCTTTATTTGGTTAAATTCCAGTCGATAATCAAAATCTGCTTGTTTTGATCAAAGTAAAGCTTGTAACGTTTACGCTCAATGATTAAGTCATGTTGCAGGATACTTTTAATTTTAGGCTTTGAAAGTTTCGGTGCCAATTCAAGAACATACCGATCGTAGGCCAGATTCTTCATGATATGCACACCAAAATAGGTAGTTGAGTCATATTGATCGCCGATAAAGTCAACGGCGGTCGGAAATTTTTTAAAGGCGATTGAGTCAGCGATGTGTTTATTAACACCGTCACCAATACTATGCACCTTGAGTGTTTGAGCATCAACTTGCGTCTCATCCAAATCGTTAATAATGTTTTCATAAGTATTAGTTAAAACATTGTTGCTGTAGCGAAGTGCGTTGCTAACCGCATAAACTTTACTGAATGAAAAGGTGGTAACTAAGGCAATCACCGTCCAAATGATGAATTTACGCTTGAAGGCCATCAGCAAGATTAAGATAAAATACAACATCCCAATCGAAACTGCGATATATGAGCGCACAACATCAAGTGAAGTAGCAAAGAGTGGAATAGCAATTACTAAGAAAACTAACAGGGGCGAAACAAGAACCAATAAGCTCCAAAGATAGGTTGGCAATGATTGATTAATAGCTAGTTGGCGTTTGATAATTAGGCTCAATGCTAATAGCAAAATACCAGCAAACACAATGGTTAAAACTAAATTAAATTCGGTTGCGGCGGTAATGAAGTGTTGAATCACTAATTTGCCCTGGTGCAACATGTGCTGTGGATTGAATGTAAATGAATTAGCTTTTGCAGCATAACCACCTGCCACTTTAATGATTGGCAAGAAAACTAGCGCACTGAGCATTATGCCACCAACACGAGCTAACCAATAACGCGTGATAGCAGTACCGTCTTTAATTAATGTCCCGTTATTAAACCAATAAACCCCTTCGATTAGGATCATAATTGGAAAGATACTGATGGCGGCCTGATAGCTCAACCAGGTTAGCATGGCTAATCCAAAGGTGATACCAAAATTAACCCAGTTGTTTTTGTGTCGAGTGAGGACGGTTAACAAAGGAAAAATTATTGACACTAACATGGGTAAGGCATCATAACGATATAACAAGTTAGCGATAATGAAGGGACTATATAGTGGAAAGAGTGCGATTGCAGCCAGTAACCATGCGTTGTCAGTCAACTTAAACTTACGCACGACCAACAAGGTTACCGTGACTAGAAGAACAGTGCCTAAAATCAAAGGGGCAGGGAAGATATCAACATTCACGAACCCCGCTGGATTACTACCTTTAGGGGTAAAGTCGAATTGGAGAATTTTCATTAAAAATGTCGACATATAACGTTTGTCAAAATTGAAGTAATATCCGCCAACGACTCGGCCATGATCATCGTCCTTTGTGAAATTCAACAAGACGAGCGGTAAGATGAAAAAAAGCGTACCACAGAGGGCAATAATTAGTGGTTTTTTATTTTCTCGAAAGAGTTTTTTCATGAGGTTCCCTTTATTTGCTGCCATACAAGAATTTGAGTGGCTTGGAATTTAAAGTTTCGCCAATAAAGACGGTGATAATGGCAATGGTGAAAGTGATTAAGAATGTAAAGGTAAACCATTGTGATAAATGGATGGATTTAACAAAAAACATCACTAAAATGTGTAGCACGTAGACTAACGTAGATACATTTCTTAATTGCACCAAATTTATTTTTTTAATATTGATATTTAACCTTAATAAATAGATGAATAGGAAGGGCGCCGCACCAAGCATTAGGAAGTTAACATCTAGATGGGACAAGCATTTAATCAAAAAATTGACAGCAGTCACGGCAATGGCAATAACTAGAACTAGGTTATTATTCCATTTTTGCCAAACCTGCTTGTACATTGCCATCAATGCCCCTAGTGGTACCCAAATCAAGCCCACAAGGGTCGAGATATTCATACTACCAGTGCGAATTCCATAGGCTTTTAGAATTGGTGAAATTAGGCCAAATAAAAGATATGCAATCAAAATGGTGGCAATCAGCGTTTTTACTTTGCGGTTAACGACCAAATAGTAGGTGACTAGTAAACCGAAAATCAAGGCGCTAAAGAACCAGAGATGAAATGATGATCCACCAAACGAACCACCATAAAAAAAGCCTAATAGGAACCGCTTAACAACAATAAATAGGTTGAAGTCAGTTTTGGGATCAGTAATTAAATCATATGCTAAATATATTAATTTCCAAGTGATAAATAGTAATAATAAGCTTTTAATGCTTTTTTTCAATTTAAACCAGCGCACAGGAACTGTCAGGGTGTCAAAGTTGTTGAACATAAAAAAAGCGCTAATAATCATAAAGACTGGAACTACCAGACCACTAAGACTGTCGACAATTATTTGCTCGGGAAGGGTTTGTTCGGTATGGATGAGTATGACGAGAATCACACCGATAATTCTGAATAAATCTAAGCCAGCTTTTCGCGGGATCTTGGGTTGCATGGTAGACTCCTATAGTTAATAACATTAAGTACTAAGTGTATCAAAAATCAGGCGCAATATTAAGGGCTATATTAATGATAATTTGTAAGTATTCTTTGAAGGGACAGGCTTTAGACGTGAATGAAAAGGCGTGCAAAGAGTTAAACTACTAAGTGTAGGTTATAATAAAGGTGACTCATATATTTTTATAGCACAACACAAAAGGTGGATTATATGAAAAAAATATTTATTAGTCTTATGGCATTGCTATTAACCCTTGGTGGTGCCACACATCTTTGTTATGCAATTGATGTTGAAGATGTCCCCACATCAATTACGCCGGTTGTTTTGAATAAACAGACCCCGTTTTCTAAAGGGTTTAGCTTTTATTTGAACGGGCATGACGTACAAAAGGATTTGGACCCCAATGATTTACGGACAAATGTTAGTAAAATAAAATTTATTCATGCGATTGGCGGGGATGCAGTTAGGATTCCGCTGCAGATGCTACGAACAATGAACAACCCAACGCATAAGATTGATGAAAAGATACTTACCTCTTTGCATGCATTAATTAACGAAGCGAGTAAGCCTGAGTTTCAACCAATGCATATTATTATCGATAATCATGATGGCGGCAGCTCATACACAAATATTGCAAATTCTGAAAATCCGTTAACACCACGAGCAACGTTGACCTCAATGTGGGATCAAGTGGCAGAAGAACTGGCGGACACATCAAATAAGGTGATTTTTGAATTGCAAAACGAACCCGATTGGGACGGAGCACACATTTTCCCACAACAAGATTGGGCAGATGTACAAGCCGACCTAGTTACCCATCTTCGAGAATCTGATACAAAACACCCAATTATTATGACAGAGTGGGCCAAAGCATCAAAAAATCCAGTGCGAAATCCTTTTTATACCAGAGCTGGGTTAGCAAATAAAAACGTTATTCTTAATGTCCATTATTATTGCCCGACGTTGTTTACGCAACAAGGTTTACCAGGCAATAATTATAACCGTGTTGGTGATATTTCTTGGCCATATAATCCAGCGGAGTTTCCACTAGCAGAAAGTTATAGGTATTTAGAGACAATCGATCGGCCTAGTTTAGATTTAGATACTAGTGAAGCCCCGGTGCATTTTAGCGTAGCAGCGCAACCGGACTACATGACGCAAATAATGAATGATTATGTAATTATAGCTAATCAATTAGATGCCCCATTGTTTGTTGGCGAATGGGGTGCGAGTGGAAAACCTGGCATGCGACCATCACGTCTGAAATACTACAAATTTTTAACGAACCAGTTTAAGCAACGGGGCATATCATGGACATCTTGGAATTTAGATGACTATTCGTTCTCGCCGCTAGATATAACCAAGCACACCACGGATTTCTTATATGACACTGATGTGGATAAAGATGTGGTCGAAGCTATGGGACTTCATACAGTGGCAGTACCGCGCATGGGGAAAGATGATTTCGTAATGTATGATGACGATGCGCATTTCACTAAAAACTTTGCCGTATGGTGGGGCGAATTCAGTGCGAATCCGTATGTCACACGCTATGATACTGATGCCAAAGATGGCCTGTCCAATATAAGATTCATTGGTGGCAATCGCGATCTTAGATTCCAATTCATTCCTGAAATTAATGGAATTGATTTTATGAAACAAGGGTACACCATCGAATTTGATGCTAAGGTAGATTCTAATTTGCTAGTCAGAGTCGGATTCGCAAACAACGGTGATGGACGGTATAACAAGCCAGTTAATTTGATTGGTGACCAGCAGTATCACCATTATTCGGTCACACTGGATAATTTAGTTGCTAGCAATAATTTCGATCAAAACCATTTTGATAATATTTCTTTTCTGAGTGGTGATCCAGATGTCAAGAATATTCGTTATGACAACATTGTGTTTAAAGCGCATCAATAAAAATATAACAGCACGTAAAAAACACGAAAGCCAAATTTGGATTTCGTGTTTTCATATATAATTATGTTGCATTTCTGCCTAATGATTCCACGTAAGAATGAATTTGGGCAAATCATTTGATTGTAACAATTCCGATTTCAAACCTAGCTTTTTACTGCAAAAAACCTGATAATATACCTTACAACACTTAGTAAATGGGGCAAGGAAATGAAAGAAGTTTTGGTACTAACTACCGGTGGCACAATTGCCTCGCTGCACACTGATTTAGGCTTGGCACCGGGCTTGGCTGATGATGTTTTGATCACGGCCTTTGGGGAAGTGCCGGATGTGACGCTTTCAGTTGAAGCAGTGATGTCTAAGGATTCGACCAATATGCAACCCGAAGACTGGCTGGTACTGGCCGAGAACATCTACCGGTACAGCGAACAATACGATGCCTTTATCATCACCCACGGCACGGACACGATGGGATATACAGCCGCGGCTTTGTCGTATCTGTTGTTGGACTTTGACAAGCCAGTGATTTTGACGGGTTCACAGATTCCCCTTGAAGCGGAAGAAACCGATGCGGTCCGCAATTTGCATGACGCATTAACTTTTGCCAGTCAAACGCAGCTCAAAGGTGTGTATGTGGTCTTTAACGGGTTGGTGATGATGGGGACGCGAACAGTCAAAACCAAGACGAAGAGTTATGATGCGTTTGAGTCGATTAACTATCCCTACATCGCAAGTGTGGCTGATGGTGTGATGACATCTTTGTTTACACCAGCGGAGGAATCATTAGTTATCCAGCCGCACCTTAGCCTTGATCCCAACATTTTTGTGTTGAAGGCCTTTCCGGGGATGACGGTAGATATCTTTGATTATCTAGCTGATCGCTTCAACGCTGTAATTATCGAAAGTTTTGGAAATGGTGGATTGCCGTTTGAAAAGCGTAATTTAATTCCGGGGTTGGAGATTTTGACCGCCAAACAAATCCCGGTCATTATCACCACGCAAATTCTCGAAGAAGGCCAAGATATTAATCTCTACGAAGTCGGCAAACGGGTGGCTCAAGCTGGCGGGATTACCGCTGGTGACATGACGACTGAAGCCATCGTGGCCAAGCTCATGTGGATTTTGGGTAGCACGCATGACTATGATACAGTCAAAGAATTAATGCACACCACCATCGCGCACGACCTAGACTTTGTATAGTGCATTGCCTGTGACATGTCGCATATGTGGAACAATAAAGGAGTAAACCATGGCAGAATTAAAATATGAAATCCTCGAACAATTTGGTGTTTTATCAACGAGTCCTTCAGGTTGGCACTTGGAGTTGAATTTGGTTAAATGGGGTGACAACCAGCCTAAATTTGATTTACGGGCTTGGGCTCCAGAGCACGCCAAGATGGGTAAGGGGATTACTTTAACACAAGCAGAATTGACGAATTTGCAGACCGTGATTGGCCACGTATTGGATCCTAATTTTGTTGAAACGCCCGCGGACGAAGTTGCTGTGGCTGCTGATGACGAGGATGATTTTGACGATTCGCCTAAAGTAGCACGGTTAAGCGATGTCTAAATTGGCGTTGTGTTATAAAATGAATTAAACAGATTTTCTGGAAGGGAGGTTACGCCATGGAAACTATCCAAACTTGGCAACACGACGCAGATAACTATCAACCAGCATTAATGCAAGATTTGTTGCCGTTTTTGGCGATTAATTCGGTCAATGATCCTTTGACGGCAACCACGCTAGAACCTTTTGGAGCAGGGATTGAAGAAGCCCTCACCTTTCTAGAAAATTTAGCGCATCGTGATGACTTTGTAGTTAAGCGATACGCGCAAAACATGGTGGTGGTCGTCGAATATGGTCCCCAAGACGCTGAGGAGACGGTGGCCGTCTTGGCGCACGCTGACGTGGTGCGAGGCGATGCGGAGCGCTGGACGATCACCCAGCCGTTTGAACCCAAGATTGTCGGTGATCGCCTCTATGCGCGCGGGGCACATGATATGAAGGCCGATTTGATGGCGAGTTATTATGCTTTGCGGCAGTTGCGCGACCAGCAACCGCATTTAAAACGCAAAATCCAATTAATCTTTGGTAGTGACGAAGAAATGGAATGGCGTGATATGCGCCAATATTTGCAAGAAAACCCCGAACCAACCATGGGCTTTTCACCAGACGGCGCGTTTCCAGTGGTGCCCGGTGAAAAAGGGTATTTAACGTTATCGATTGATTTTGTGGGTACCAATGCTGGCGAATGGGTGCTAGAGACCTTTAAGTCTGGTGACAGTGACAATGTTGTCCCTGGTGAAGCAGAGGCCGTCGTTACAATTGCTGACCATGTCGAACGCGAAAACTTCATCATGGCCTATGCTAAATACATTCAAGCAACGCCTTTGATTTCAGGCACTGCCAAGCCAGATGGCGATGCAGTGCACCTGCTTTTGATTGGCAAGGCAGCCCACGGAGCGTATCCAGAAGATGGTATCAACGCTGGAACATATTTAGCCCACTTTTTAAATAGTCAACCATTTGGTGGCCAAGCACACGCGTTCCTAGAATTCATTGGCGAATCAAATCATCAAAACGTTTACGCTGAAAAATTGGGCTTAATGTACCATGACGAACTCATGGGGGATTTGACCATGAATATTGGGCGCATGGCCTTTACCGCTGGTCAAAATAGCGATATTCATGTTAATTTCCGTTATCCCACCGGCATCACTGAAACCGCCATTGTGACCCAGGTTCAACGGCATCTAGGGGGGCTCAAAGCGAAACTCTATAAACATAAAATTTATAGTAACGAGCCACATTTAGTGCCACTTGACGATCCAATTGTTACAATATTAGCAGAAGTATATGCCAACCAAACCAACTCAACCCGCCAACATAAAATTTCTAAAGGGGGCTCGTATGCCCGCTTGCTCAAACGCGGGGTTGCCTTTGGGGGCCAATTTCCTGATGTGCCGATTACCAGTCATCAACCTGATGAATATGTAATCATTTCAAACATTAGTAGAGCACAAGCTATATTTGCTGAAGCGTTATATCGCTTAGCCACGGTTTGATTTAATCACGGCGAACAGCAAGTGTAAAACATAGATGGGACGTGTGATATGAAACTCAATTATTCTGAAGTGGGCCGGGTACTACGCCGCCACAACATGACTAGGCAAGCGACACAACTGTTTTTAGGGGTGGAAATCGAAAGCCATCGAGTCGATAGATTGACTGGGGGAATATCACAAGCACCGTACCCAGCTGACTTGAGCGATCAAAAACAGCATTTATTCATTAAAAATGACTATGGCCAAGCGCAACCTGAAATAATTACGCCCAAAATGGTGAGCGTTAATGATACTTTAGAACTATTAGCGGCGGTCAATGACACGTTACGTAAAAGCATGACGGATGACGAGTCGTTATGGTTATATTCAATGCCGCCAAAATTGAGCACCGATCGGCATGAATTTAAGATGGCAGAAATGACGCCTGAAAAAATTAAGTATATGATTGCCGTGTCAAAGCGGCGCGATCTAGCTAAGAGTATTCAAAGCGGGATTCATATCAACATCGGCTTGGAATTGGACATCTTACACTATATTTACGCCCAACACTTCCAGACGCAATACGCCAACCAACGCGATTTTGCCAATGATTTATACATGAAAATTGCCCAAGGCCTGATGCATTATCGCTGGTTATTTACCTTGCTATTTGGCGCGACCCCATTTGCAGATGCGAGCTTCTTTTCAGAAGGCCAGCCACCCAAGCAACCAGTGCGTTCTATTCGCAGCTCAGTGTTTGGGTTTGGGAATGGCATTTATGGTTCGTATCAAAATGTCGAAGCTTACATCGCCAAAATTGAAGCCGACGTGGCAGCACAGGATTTGATTGCCGAGCGCGAATTTTATGATGTCGTCCGGCTAAAGGGGCCTGCAAAGTTGAAAGAATTAGCGACCAAAGGGGTTTATTATATAGAACTGCGGACCTTTGATAATAATCCGCTGACTCAAACTGGGATCAATGAAAAGATGATTCAATTTACTGAGTTGTTTTTCGTTTACCTGATGATGACCGAGCCGGTGTTTGGTGAAGGCGCAAGCGATGTGGATAAGCAGTTGTTAGCCAGTCGTGCCAAAAACGAGCAGGTTGCGTTGGAAAATCCATTACAACCTTCAAGCTACCAAAAAGAAGCGCTGGATATTTTGGATACGTTGGCAGAATTCACTTATGACAATCACTTTAAAGCGTATTGGATTTCGAGTTTGAAACGCCAACTCACCAACCCAGTCGAAAGTATCGCGGCACAATTGGTCGGTAAGGCTAATACTGATTTTTATGACGCAATGCTACGAGATTCCAATGAAAGACAATGCACCAATCGTCAATTAGCCTGTCTGGCGGGGTTCGCGGATTTAGACCAGGCAACTCAACAAGTCCTCAGAAAGCAAATCCAATTAGGTGAAGCATTTCAAGTCGTTGATCGCAAAGCCGGCAAGTTTAATTTAGAACGCGCTGGTAAACAATATTTATTGGTCGACGGGAAGTTGATTCCCAGAGACTAGGCTTAAATTGAAAAACACCCATCAAGGTTTACGAACCTTGGTGGGCGTTTTGATTTGTAGTTAAAACTATTTCGTGGTTTAAAACGAACTTTATTAATGATTTTAGGTTAATACGCACTAAATAAAACGAAAATACGTTATAATTAATGATATCGAGAAGTTAATCAGAGAGGGGTGGCTATGTTAATTGATTTTCAAATCCAGAATTATCGATCATTTAAAAATGAAACAGATTTTTCCATGGAAAAGGGTAACAACGTTCGTAAGTATCCGACAAATATTTTGGAAGTTGGCAAGCAAAAATTACTGAAGTCGGCTGTTTTATTTGGCGGGAATGCGAATGGAAAAACCAATTTGTTAAGCGCATTGAATTTGATGCGATTTTTGGTCGTACAACCGACGCAAAATGAGCAGCAACGACTACCGGTGGATACATTTGGTTATAATTTGGAGAACACCAGCTTAAACATAAAGTTCATAAAAATGGGGCGGGTCTTTGATTACCGGCTAATTTATAATGCGAACGAATTTGTGTTTGAAAAATTAGTGATTGATAACAAATTATTTTTTGAACGTGACCATCGGACTTTTGTAAAACTACCTAGGCAATTAGAAGTGGTGAAAACAAATATTCGGAAGAACCAGAATTTGTTATTTTTTGCTCAAGCCAATAACGTATTTGAAGCCACCATCGCTTTTGATTGGTTTCTGGAAAATTTAGTCATTGTAAAGACTGATCAGATTCCAAACGTGCTATTTAAAGCATTGCTAGATGACGCATTTAAGCACAAGTTTTTGAAATTCTTGCGAGCAGCTGATTTTAATATCATCGATGTTGAAGTTAAAGAAAAAGCTTGGTCAGGTGTTAAGTTGGATTTTAGCACCACCAGAAATACGAATACAGATGACGAATTCGGCGTTGTTTATGACGTTTACAGTACGCACAAGGCAGAAGACAGCACATTTGAGGTCAATTTCGCACAAGAGAGTTCAGGGACGCAAGTGTTTATGTTCTTGGCTTTGTTCATTTTACACAATGAAAACGCTGGAAAAGTGTTGTTGATTGATGAATTTGATCGGTCGTTTCATTTAGAACTCGCCCAGGCATTACTTGATGTATTTCATGATGCGCGGCAGACCAATCAATTTATCTTAACAACCCACGAATTAGCATTAATGGATTACAAATTGCGTCAGGATCAAATTTGGTTTGCGGAAAAGAATGAATTTGGTGAATCTGAACTGTATAGCATTTATGATTTCGACGATGATGCATTGACGCGCAGTGATTTTGGATATAAAAGACGATATATTGAAGGGAAGTTTGGGGCTTCACAAATTATCAATAAATCAGTTTTATTAGAAGTTTTGGGGGAATTTGATGGTACGGAAACGGAAGTACAAAAAAGAAAAGAGTAAGATTTATATATTTGTTGAAGGTGAAACTGAACAAAAATATTTTGACTTTCTAAGGCAAAAATTACGGCTGGCAAATGTAAAAATTAAGACAGTAGTACTAGATAACAGTGGTCAAAATTGGGTTGAAAAAACCAAGCGACTCGTACAAAACGACATTCATTATCGGTTGGATCACAGCACACAAGTGTACGTGGTTTTCGACAAAGATGAATTATCACTTAAACAAGTTGAACAGATGCGTGTCGCTGCCTATGAAAATGATTTTGAACTTGGCTTTTCAAATATCGCTTTTGAGGTGTGGCTACTGGCCCATTTTGAAGAATTGACGACACGTGGAATAGCAAAAGCCAAATTAAACAGGAAGCTAGATCGGTATTTAGGGCAAAAATATATTAAGGCGAATTCTGAACAGTTGGAAATAATGGTTAGTCGATATGATGTAGCAATTATAAATGCCCAAGCAAGCATTGATGTGGATTTTAAAACGCCTGGTACAAATATTGGTACTATTATAAATAAAATTAAGAGCGCCTGAATATATCTATTTCGCACAAAAAGCCCTGTTGCACTATTGCAACAGGGCTTTTGTATGCTGATAAAGCAAAGTACGAAAATATTTTTAATTAATTAAAAATATTTGCTGTTAGTTCTAAAAGATTTAAATTAATTAAAAATATTTGGTTGATTCGCAAAAGATTTTTAATTAACTATAATTATTTTCGGGAAAGTCTTAGTCATTTATCAATTTGAATCTAAACCTCGCCATTTAGATATTTCATTAAATCAGAAACGTTATCAAATGCTGGCGTGTCGTCTGTAATTTCCCCGGCCTCTTTTGCTTCGGCTTCCTCGAAAGCTTTGCGAGTAGTTTCATTTGGGATTCTGTCTGTCAGAAACGCATCGCTCTCAGCATGGTTAAAAATTTTTTTCATTCGTTTAGCCCCCCCTTTTTTTGTACAACATATCCATCTTAACATGTTCGCACACGCAGGTAAGCACGCCTTCTAACTTGTCTTTTACTGTAAACGTTCTATAATTAAACTTAATCTAGGAAAGGGGGTGATACGATTTTGGATAATTTAGATTATACGAATCGTGTCGCCCTTGTAGTAGCGTAACAAGCTGAGTAATATCGTTTGGGGCGTGAAGTTAGGAAACAAGGGCGACACGATCTGCGGTACGTTTGTGCCAAAGAGCGGTAAGTTTGCGAAAGTAGACTGCTCGAAAGCGTTGGATGGCGAATCCAGCGCTTTTTTTAGTTATAATGGGAGTGAACCTTAAATATTTAAGGTTCAGCTATTATTCATATTGTATGATGAGGTTATTCAAGACAATAAACTGTGAAAGTGAGCTGCCCCATGGCTGAAAAAACAATTAATATTTTAGTAGTTGAAGACGACCGCGCGCTAAATGACACTATCAAGGACACGATTCGCGAACTCGGTGAAATCACCCAAATTTACGATGGTGAAGAGGGTACTTTTGAGATTGAATCTGGAATTTTTGACGCGGTGATTTTAGACGTCATGTTGCCTGGTAAAGATGGGTTCCAAATTTTAAAGGAAGCGCGTAAGTTGTATCCAAATTTGCCGATTTTGATGTTGACGGCCAAAGGTGAACTCGAAGACAAGATGCGCGGCTTCAACCTTGGGGCCGATGAGTATATCACCAAGCCATTTTATAAAGAAGAACTTCTCGCGCGCTTGCGAACTTTGCTACGCCACACCGGTGTGCTGGGTGAAGACGGGACTTTGACAGCTGGCAATGTGGAATTGTTCACCACGTCACATCGGGTGTTAGTGGCCGAAAAAGAAGTCAATTTGCAAGGCCGTGAATTTGGTTTGTTGGTTTATTTGTTGCAACACCAAGGCCAAATTGTCACCAAGGATCAAATTTTTGATCGCTTGTGGGGCTTTGGTTCGGATACCTCACTAACTGTGGTTGAAGTCTACATGTCAAATCTCCGCAAAAACCTGCGGGCAGCTGGAGCAACCGTCAACATTAAAACATTGCGCAATGTTGGCTATACGTTGAATCCAGTTGAAGCAGTGCAATAATGCGGCAATTCAAGCAACGCATATTTGCTAAGCTAGCCCGGCAAATGCGCATTTTAAATTTTAAAATGAAGCGGTTGCGGCTGGTGAAATGGTTAATCAAGTTACGTTTAGCAATGTCGACCCAAATGAAGATGATTATCTTGACTGTTGTCGGATTTACACTTGTCTTTGTGGGAATCGGAACGTTCGTCATTAACCAAGTTAGCAACATTATCTATGTTGAGGCCACTGAGCGGGTGCAGCAACCATTTATGCCTGATCGTGACCCTAATGGCTTTAATTCAGCGCAAGTCACGACGTATTCTAAAACACTCAAAAAAGAACTTAAATTGCCCAATGAGAGCCAACCATACATTAAATATTTCAATCGCAGTTGGATGATGTTTATGTATCAGGGTGATAAATTAGCGTATCAAAACATCGATAGCGAGCACCAAGTTGTCGAAATGGCGACGAATCGGTTGTTGTTGATTTTCATGATGTCTGAAATCGCTTTGTTGGCGATGGCGATTGCGTTATCGCGCGCCAACATGGTCCCCGTCATGCGGTCTTGGAAGCAACAGCGCACCTTTGTTGCCGATGCTGCCCACGAGTTTAAAACACCCATGACGGTGATTCAAAACAACCTGGAACGCATGCTCGAACACCCCAACGACACTGTCATGGAGCAAGTCGAAGGAGTCGCCAATTCATTGACGGAAGTTCGGCATTTAAACAGTTTGACTAACGATCTATTGACGTTGGCCCAAGCCGATGCCGATGTGATTTTATTCCAGTTTGAAGAGATGGATTTGGCGGTGGTGGCCCAAGAAGTGCACGATATTTTGAGCTATAACGCCGCCGAATACGACCAAAAACTCGAAATTAAAGTGCCGGCGCAGGCTTTGATGGTGGGGGATGCACAGCGTTTGCGGCAATTGTTGGTGATTTTGACCGACAACGCCCAAAAGTATGCTGGGCCAGCTGCCACGGTAACTGTCGACATCACGCCAACCAATAAAGCCATGAAAATCATGGTGATTGATACTGGTGTCGGGGTGAGTGATCGCGAAAAGGCCCATTTATTCGATCGTTTTTTCCGCATCGACAAAGCGCGTTCACGTGAAAGTGGCGGGCATGGCTTGGGGCTCTCGATTGCCAAATGGATTGTTGAAGGTCACCACGGCACCATTGAAGTGGTTGATACCAAACCGCATGGCACAACCTTTAAAATTTCAATACCGCTCAAGCAATGAAAGGAACCATGAGTTATGCAAATTGATGTTAAATTAGATGCAAACGGCTTTTTGCCAGATGAATATGCTAAGTTTGCACCTGAAGCTTATCGTGTCGCTGGCTTGCCGCTGACTAACTTTCCAATTCAAATCAGTGATGTGCCAGCGGGAACCCAAACGCTCGCTGTGGAATTGATTGATTATGATGCTGTGCCGGTGGGTGGTTTCCCTTGGATTCACTGGTTGGCAGCGAATTTGCCAGTGGGTAACATTCCAGAAAACGTGGGAAACACAGATGTGGCGTATAGCAAGGGGATGAACTCAACATGGCATGACACCAAGGACGCGCCGTTGGTCAATCAAAGTTACATTGGACCAATGCCACCCGATAAGACGCATGACTACACGCTCTACGTCTTTGCAGTTGATACCAAATTACCGCTCACAGATGGCTTTTTCTTGTCAGATTTTCGACGGGCAATCAAAGGCCATGTCCTCGCTGAAGTCGAGTTGGATTTGCCGGCTAGGTCTGAATAAAACAGGAGAACAACATGTTTAGAGAACCGATTAAAGGGATTTTCAAACTAATAGGGATAATCTTTATTGGTATTTTTGCCATCATCGTTTTGTTGCCATTGGCGTTGACGATTTTAGGGTTTGCCTTAAAAACTATTTTTGTGGCCATTGGGGTCATCGCAATCTTTATTTTGGTGGTGATTTTGCTGATTGCCGTGGTGGGGCTGATCTTTGTAGGACGCTATCGAAAGCAATGGCGTGAAGCTGAAGAAAAAGGCACGCCGTATGATTTTGGTGGTAAGCATTTCAAGATGCATGTTGATGGCCAAGATACGTATTATGATAACGGTCGTAAGGATGTTACGCCACCGGATGATAAATAATTTAAGAGACCGAGGCTAAACCCTTGGTCTTTTTTGATGCGTTCCACAAAAGCGAACGTTGCACATAAGGTCACGAAAAATTCGGGTGGGCAGTCTGGATTTGGGTGCATTTTAAATTAATTTTGGGGATAAACTGGCAATAAGGAAGCATATACATAGCAAAGTAAGGAGTTTGTACGCGATGAAAATACATAAAAAAGATTACCGACTAGTACGGGCAGTTGGATTAATGCTTGGCGTCATTAGTGCGGTTAGTTTGTTTACTAACGTATCATTTAATGGAACGCCGAATGTAGCAAGTGCGGCAACAAGTGAAATATCATACGATGCAGCGACTAAAACCACAACGATTGGGCCAGGTGAATTACCTGAGCTGTTGAATCAAAACGATTTTGTTAAGTATGCTGAAACGATTGTGTTTGTCAGTAACGAAACCGGTAGCGAAAAAGTCATTCCCCCTGATAAAATCGTGGGGACATTTAACGATTTAGGAGAATTAAGAGAAATGAAGGGCGTCCAATATTTAGACACGTCCAATGTTACCGATATGGGGCAGATGTTTAAAGACGATTTCAGATTAACAACGCTTGATTTAAGTTCGCTAAATACCGCTAACGTGGAGAGTATGTATGAGATGTTTGCTGGTTGTAGCAGTTTGACGAGCCTTGATTTTAGTGGATTTGACACGTCTGAGATGAACAGCACAGAAGGTACGGACAGCATGTTTAACGGAACCACAGCCTTGTGGAAGTTGACGCTTGGTCAAAATTTTGTGCTAGGACCCAATTCAGGCTTGTTGAACCCGGTGAAGGATACCCCATTTAACGGCGATATGAGCGTCAAGTCGGACAAATGGCTGCAAATAACGGGCGGGACGGATCTGCATCCGACTGGGGTGGAGTATACCGCAGCGCAAATTCCAACTGCACATATCAGTGGTAATACCGACACATATGTTTGGCAAAATGATCCAATTTATCAAACGACGACGGAATACACAGTTGCGCCTAGTTACATGATTACGATTCCAGCTAAGATTAGTATCCAAACGGCGACGACCACTGCGACTGGGGATGTGGTGTTGAGTGACTATCCTAAGTTACCTTACGCTAGTCGCTTCATTCGGGTTGCTGCGGTATCCAATGCGGCTCCAGCTTGGCATCTGACCACGCCAGGCGACACCGCCGGGGCAGAATATGACTTTTACGGCGCTGGCGCAACTGATTTGAAAGCTGGCGCGGCGTTGGTCTTTGAAGCCAATGGCGAACAACCAACTACTTCAAAAGCAATTTTTGCTGAATTAACTGATAGTGCGCACAAATTTAAGTATGCGGGGACGTATACAGATACGGTGACATTTACGATTACAACAGCCGCATCGTAAGCAAACAAATAGCGATAAATCAGCTACAAAGGCTGATTTATCGCTATTTTTAGGTCTTAATGTGCCGAGATGACTTCAACGCCATCAGGGCTGCCGATTACAACTTCATCAACAATGTTTAAAAACAAACCATGTTCGACCACGCCGACCATGCTCGTCAATTCAGCCCCCAAGGTAAATGGGTCGTCGATTTGCTCCATATGCAAATCGATCAAGTAATTTGCCGAGTCAGTCCGGACGGGATTACCATTTTGATCTTTTCGCCAACTTGGGCTGTAACCCTTGGCCTCAAGCCGTTTGAAGATTTGATCAGCACCATATGGAATCACTTCGACGGGCAGGAAATGGGTCAATTTTTTGGCCATTTTTGCGTCATCAACCACCCAAATGTTTTTGGTTGAGTTGATCGCAACAATTTTTTCCCACAACAATGCAGCTCCACCACCTTTAATGGCGGCAAAGGAACTATCAATTTGATCAGCGCCGTCAATTGTCAAATCAATGTGATCAACATCATCGACGTTATACATTGGAATACCTAGCTTAGCCGCTGTCCGACGGGTTTTGTCAGAGGTGGGGACGCCAATGATTTGGAGGCCTTCTTCTTCAACGCGTTTGCCGAGTGCTTCGATCACATACGCAATGGTCGAACCCGAACCGATGCCCACAACCATGCCGTCTTGCACAAATGTTGCGGCGTGGAAACCGGCAGCTTTCTTTAGTTCATCAGTAGTCATGTGCAGCTCCATTTCAAATCTAGATTTACTTATTCCATTATCCCAAAAAATAGGGCAGATTGCCAATTATGCGTTTAAAATGTGCATTTTATCCGGTTTCTATGTTCCACGTGAAACACCCCACCGCTCAAGTTTAAGGTGTCGTTAAAATTGTTGAAAGAATGCGGGTTTTCATGTAATATTCTACTTAGTTAGTTTCTTGTTCAGGCCCATATTTTACCGGTTCTGTAACAGGGAATATTCAGTAAAAGGAGTACGCCATGAATCCCGATGAATTTGCTGCCGCGTTGGCAACGCATAATATTGAGCTAGACGCGCGTCAAATGGCGCAATACCAGACTTACTACGAGCGCTTAGTCGAAGTTAATGCGCACATGAACTTAACGGCGATTACCGAGCAAAGTGAAGTTTACTTGAAACATTTCTTTGATTCGTTGACGCTTGCGTTTGCGTATCCTAAATTACAAACCGACGCTCTACACATGATCGATGTTGGCGCTGGGGCGGGCTTTCCGTCATTGCCGCTAAAGATTGCTTTCCCACAATTGCAGGTCACTATTATCGACGCGCTGAACAAGCGAATTAAGTTTTTAAACGATTTAGTGCAAGAATTAGGGCTTGAGGATGTGCAAGCCGTTCATGCTCGTGCTGAGGAATTTGGTAACAAGACGGCTCCAGCGCGTGAGCAATTTGATGTTGCTACGGCCCGCGCCCTTGCTCGCTTGAACGTGTTGGGTGAATTGACGTTACCATTTGTCAAAGTTGGCGGCGTGCTCTTGGCAATGAAGGGGAGTCAAGCTGAGGATGAATTAATCCAGGCCAACCAAGCAATTCGCGTCTTAGGTGGTAAAATTGGCGAACAATTTGATGCGACCTTGCCAAATGGCGATCCGCGGACGGTGATTGTGATTGATAAGACAGTGCCGACGCCGAAAAAATATCCACGTAAGCCGGGCGATCCAGTCCGTAATCCGTTATAAACACTTGCTTTAGAAAGGAATGTCATGGGACACGTAATTGCATTAGCTAATCAAAAAGGTGGCGTTGGAAAAACGACCACAACCGTCAACTTGGGCGCATCATTGGCCTCGGCGGGTAAAAAAGTGCTCATTATTGATACTGATGCACAAGGGAACGCCACGTCAGGTTCGGGCGTACATAAATCATCCATCGAACGCGATGTCTACGATGTATTGGTCCAAGGCTTGCCCATTGAAGAAGCCATCATTGCTTCGAGTCATGAAGGTATGGATATTGTGCCAGCCACGATTCGTTTGGCGGGTGCCGAGTTGGAATTAGCCCCTGTGATGGCGCGTGAAACTAAGCTCAAAGATGCGTTGAAGGATATTCGCAATCAATATGATTATATTTTGATCGATAATCCCCCTGCATTAGGCTTGATCACCATTAATACCTTTTCAGCAGCTGATTCGATTTTGATTCCTGTCCAAGCTGAATACTATGCGTTGGAAGGTTTGGGCCAATTGCTCAACAACGTCAAATTGGTTAAAAAGCATTTTAATCCAGATTTGGAAATTGAAGGGGTATTGATGACGATGGTCGATACGCGGACCAACTTGTCAAACGAAGTCGTTTCCAATGTGCGCGAATACTTTGGCGATAAGGTTTATGCAACCTACATTCCACGTAATGTGCGCTTATCAGAGGCGCCAAGTCACGGATTAGCCATTCAAGATTACGACCCGAATTCAAAAGGGGCCGAAGTGTACGACGAATTAGCCCAGGAGGTACTGGCAGCTCATGACAACAAGTAAGAAAAAAACAGCTTTAGGCAATGGGCTCACTGGTGGTGGGTTAGACGCACTATTCGGTGAACAAGGTGTAGACGCGACAGTTGCGACCGCCGATAGTGTCCGTGAAATTGATGTCACTAAGCTATCAGCGAACCCTTATCAACCCCGGCATGTGTTTGACGAAGATGCGTTGCGCGAATTGGCTGCTTCGATCAAAGAAAATGGCGTTTTGCAACCCGTGATTGTGCGCCATCATCCGGCTGATAATGCGAAATATGAAATTTTAGCTGGTGAACGACGCTGGCGGGCTTCGCAGTTAGCGGGCTTGACGGAAATCCCAGCGGTTGTCCGTAAATTTGATAATGAAACCATGATGCAAGCGGCCATTTTGGAAAACTTGCAACGTGAAGATTTGTCACCGATCGAAGAAGCCGTCGCCTACAAGACGATGATGGACACGATGCGTTTGACTCAAGAACAAGTCGCTAAACGCTTGGGTAAGGCGCGTTCAGCTGTGGCCAACATGTTGCGCTTGTTGAATTTGCCAGATGAAGTTAAAGACCTATTAGATACAGGCAACCTGTCAATGGGGCAAGCCCGGACGTTGCTTGGTTTGCATAATAAGCGGCGCATCTTACCAGTAGCTAAGCGCGCGGTGGCTGAAGGCATGACTGTCCGCAGCCTCGAACAATTAGTGAATCGCTTAAATGAACAAGGCGAAGTGCCAGTCGCAAAGCCAGAAGCCAATGCCTTTATGCAAGCGACCCAAGCGGCCTTGGAAGACAAGTTTGGCACAAAGGTGGCCTTGTCAGCTAATCGCAAGGGTGCCGGCAAGATTGAAATTAGTTATTTGTCCGAAGCGGATTTGAACCGCATTATTGATGTGTTGGGCATTTCATTGGATTAGCCGAGGTGTAAAATGTACGAGCTACATGATATTGTCGAGATGAAAAAGCCACATGCGTGTGGAGCCAACGAATGGGAATTAATTCGGATTGGCGCAGATATGAAAATCGTTTGCGAAGGCTGTGGGCGCTTGGTTATGTTAACCAGACATGATTTTGACAAGCGCTTCAAAAAAGTCCTTCGCCATCAAAGTGAAAATTAAAAAAACAAAAAGGATAGGTGAAAAACTGTGGCATTAACAGCAGGCATCGTTGGGCTACCAAACGTTGGTAAGTCAACATTATTTAACGCAATTACTAAAGCAGGGGCCGAAATGGCAAATTATCCCTTCGCGACGATCGAACCAAACGTGGGGATGGTCGAAGTGCCAGACAAACGGATGGCGCGCATTGCCGAAATCGTCAAGACCAACAAAATTATTCCAACGACTTTTGAATTTACGGATATTGCCGGCATCGTTCAAGGTGCTTCAAAGGGTGAAGGTTTGGGCAATAAGTTCCTCGAAAATATTCGCCAGGTCAACGCCATTGTGCATGTGGTGCGGGCCTTTGATGATGACAATATCGTCCACGTGACGGGGAAAGTTGATCCGATTGATGATATTGAAACGATCAACACAGAATTGATTTTGGCCGATTTGGAAACCGTTGATAAGCGCTACGATAAGGTGGCCCGTTCCGCTAAGGGTGGTGACAAGACGGCCAAGGCTGAATTTGAAGTTTTGGAAATGATCAAGCCGGTCTTAGAAGCTGGTAAGCCTGCGCGCATCGTGGAATTCAATGCTGAACAACAAAAGCTAGCTAAGGGCTTGTTCTTGTTGACGACCAAGCCAACCATCTATGTCGCCAACGTGGCCGAAGATGACATGGCTGACCCAGCGGCTTCAAAGTATTTCCAACAGATCAAAGACTACGTGGCCGAAGAAGGGGCTGAAGTGATTGGTTTGTCAGCCCGCGCCGAAGAAGAAATTGCCGGCATGGATCCAGCTGACCAAGCTGAATTCTTGGAAATGCAAGGGGTGGAAGAACCTGGCTTGAACATTTTGATTCAAGCTGCTTACCACTTGTTGGATTTGCGGACCTTCTTTACCGCTGGGGTGAAAGAAACCCGCGCTTGGACGTTTAAAGCTGGAGCCAAGGCGCCTGAAACCGCTGGGGTCATTCATTCTGACTTCGAACGGGGCTTTATCCGTGCTGAAACCATGAGCTTTGAGGATTTGGATAAGTACGGATCAGAAAAAGCCGTTAAAGAAGCTGGCCGTTTGCGTTCAGAAGGTAAAGAATATGTCGTGCAAGACGGCGACATCATGGAGTTCTTGTTTAACGTCTAGGCGTAAACAAGCAACATTTAGAAAAGAGTAGAAATTAAATGACAGAAGAAGTAAATAAACCAGAAGTAAATAAACAAGATGAAGAAGTTCAATCCGTGACCATTTTGCCAACCCGGGCCGATTTAGCTAAATCTGGTTTGAGCAAGCGTAATCAAAGCTTCGTCTATGATGCCGCCCAACTCGTGACGGATAGCAAGAAACAAGCTCCCTTAGTCGCTGATATCGCAGCACAATTATTGGCTGGGCAAAAGACGGGTAAAACCGCCAAGCAATTATTCGGTACGCCAGCTGAAGCCCTTGGAATCAAGGTGAAGGAAGCTAATATTCAAGCTAAGAGCCCTAGCAATTATGCCAAGGCTAAGTTTACCCATTTGGCCATTGACAACACATTGACCTTCTTGATGTTGTTCTCATTCATGTTTGGGCTAACGATGACCTTTTCAAAGTTTAGCCGCGGTGCCAATGGTGGAGCGGCCGGAATTACGTCATTGTTGTTGACGTCAATCACCGGTGGATTGTTGTTTGCCTTGGTTACCAAAATCATGGCCAACGAAAAAATGAACCGTTGGAAGCGCCTCTTGGGAGCAGTTGCCGGCTTTATCGTGTGGTTTGCCGTGTACCTTAGTTTGGCAAGCTTGCCACCATTCATCAATCCGCTTTTGCCAGGGTATGTGTACATCGCAATTGCCGCGATTGCCTTTCTTGGTTTCCGCGCTTGGCGTAAGAAAACAGGCATTTCAGGTGGATTCCTGGGTTCTGCATCAAGAAATCGTAAGAATTAAGCTATAATCAAAAAGATAACTATTTGATAAGGAGCACGCTCATGAAAATTTTGATTGTTGACGATGATCAAGAAATTTTGGAATTGTTGGAAATTTACATCAAAAATGAAGGTCATGAACCTTTAATGGCGATGAACGGTAAAGAAGCACTGATGAAGTTGCGGACGAATCCAGACGTTGCTTTGGTCATTTTGGACATTATGATGCCAGAAATGACGGGAACCGAAGTGGTCAAGGAAGTACGTAAGGATAGCAATATTCCGATTATGTTCTTGACGGCCAAGGCAGGCGCAATGGATGAAATCCAAGGCTTGATTACGGGCGCTGACGATTACGTAACTAAGCCTTTCAATCCACTAGCTGTCATGGCGCGTGTGAAGGCTTTATTGCGCCGTTCACAAACCGGTGGCACTGTGCAAAATGCGCCTGAAGTGCTCGACATTGGACCTTTGACCATCAACAAGGATAGTCATGAAGTCAAGACGGCGGATGGCCAAGAAGTCAATTTGACGGCGTTAGAATTTGGCATCTTGTATTTGTTGGCATCACATCCCAACCGGGTGTTTAGTGCTGATGATATTTTCGAGCGCGTTTGGCAACAAGAAGCTGCCGTGTCAGCTAAGACCGTTATGGTCCACGTTTCACATTTACGTGACAAGTTAGAAGAAGCAACTGATGGCAACCAAGTCGTGCAAACGGTTTGGGGCGTTGGTTATAAGATTGAAGTTTTATAGGCAATTGATTAAAGGAGAGCAGGGATGAAACTCAGAGGACTGGATTGGTTAATAATCTTTGTCAAATCAGTGGTTTCAGCCCTGCTTTTGATGTTATTTGCGATTGGGTTATTATTACTGACCGAAGTGCGTTTTCACACCGTCAATTGGCTCAAAGAAATTGAATATATCGTCACGCATGACGTGTGGGATGTCGTGATCGTGGTAGGGGCGATGGTCTTGTTATGGCTATGGTTGATTCATTTCTTTTATGAGCGCGCTTTATTGGCCGTCATTGCCAGTCAAATTGGTGAATTACGCCATCATATTTTGACCCCGGATGCCACTGGCTTGGATCAACAAATTCGAGTTAAGCGGTTGCGGCCGATGGTGGAAAACGTCAACGGCCTATTTACCGCCGCACAAACCGCAATGACTGAAGAACGCGAGATTGAACGCTCAAAGGACGAAATGATTGCCAATGTTTCCCATGATTTGCGAACACCACTGACTTCGATTTTGGGCTATCTGGGCTTGGTGAAAAACAATCCAGGGAACAATTTGAGTAAACAAGATATTACTAAATACACCAATACGGCTTTTGCTAAGGCAGAACAAATGCGCTCCTTGGTCGAAGATTTGTTTGATTACACGCAAGTCGCCCAAGTTGATTTCAAACTCCGCTGGGCCCCACTTGATTTAACGGCGATGTTAAATCAATTGGCGGTTAATTATGAGTTGGAAGCCGAGGATAAGGCCGTGGTGATTACCGCGATTACCAACCAAACAAGCATTCAAATGGTGGGGGATCCAGACCGTTTAGCCCGCGTGTTTATGAATTTAATTTCAAATGCATTAAAATATGGAGATGGGGCGACCTTCATTCGGTTGACGGCCAAGGTGCTACCAGATAATCAAGTCGAAGTGCGGGTCCAAAACAATGGTGAACAGATTCCAGAAGACGCGCTAAGTCGGTTATTTGATCGGTTTTACCGGGTGGAAAGTTCACGTAATTTAAAAACTGGGGGTACCGGCTTGGGATTAGCGATTGTCAGTGGCATTGTTGATGCACACGGCGGGACAATTCGAGTCGAATCAGATGCGCAAATGACGAGCTTCATTGTGCGCTTACCAATGGAACCAACGCAATAGGGGGGAGACAGAGATGAAGAAAGTTAAATACTGGTTGCTAACCGGGCTGATAGTTATCTTAATGTTGCCAGGGGCACCGGTGTCAGCCGCCTTGTTAACACCGACGAACATTGGTGGAGAAGCGGCTTTGTTGGTCGATTTAGATACTGGGCAAATCTTGTCAGATAAGGACAGCAAAACCCGGTATCCAATCGCCTCAACGACCAAATTACTAACCGTTTATTTGGTTGAACAAGCCATCAAAGATAAGCAATTAAATAATGAGTCAGAAGTTATCATTTCAAAAGATTTATCTGAATTCAGTGAAAACCAAGCCTATAGCGGGGTGCCGTTAGCTGAAAACCAAAAAATTACGGTCCATGATTTGATTGAGCAAACATTAATCGCCTCATCAAACGCCGCCTCAATTGCTTTGGCAGAAAAAGTGTCGGGTAAAGTGCCGGATTTCGTGGCCAAAATGAATGAGCAATTAGCTACTTGGGGGATTGAAGACGCCAAATTAGTCTCGCCTTCTGGGTTGCCCAATGAAGACATGGGGGTGTACAAGATTGAGAGTATGCCTGGGGATGCTGAAAACAAGTTGTCAGCGCGTGAATTAGCCACGGTGGCCAAACACGTGATTGAGGATTTTCCAGCCTTGTTGACGTACACGCGCAAGCAAGCGGTAGAAACACCTTCACGCGATGGGATGGTTGAAATTAAGAACACAAACGCGTTGTTGAGCAACGGGCGTGGGTATACCTTTGAAGGTTTGAAAACCGGGTCTGCCGTTACAAACGGTTATTCATTTGTTGGGTTGACCACTTTGGATCAGCAACACGTGATTTCAGTCGTGCTGGGCAATAATTTTGATACGTCGAATGCCGTTTTTGATGATACCATCACCATGTTGAATCAAGCTAAGAAAGAGTTAAAAACTGTTACGTTGCCCGCTGATAAAATGGTCCGCAAAGTTACCGTTAAAGATGCCAAGCCTAATAAGCCTTATCCATTAAGGACGGCCACTGCCACGCGGTTCTTTGCACCTAAAAATTTTGATGCGAAAAATGTTGGGATTATGACGCGCGGGTTGACGGCGATTTCGGCACCGCTCAAAAAGGGGCAAGAGGTTGATCGGCATGAGTTGGTGTTTCTTGAAAGTGATAATGAGGATGAATACAATCGTTTGAATGACATGCTGGGGAATCCGCCGTATGTTACTTTGATTAGTGGGGAAGAGGTGCATAAGGCTGATTGGTGGACTTTGCAACTTAACCACATTAAAACGTTCTTTCAGACTTTTTTTGAATAATTTTACTTGGGCTGGGATTTCTGGCCCTTTTTTTGTTGTCCCTTTGGGCCAAGTGATTGTGGGGTTGGTTGGGGGAAGGGCTCCGCATTGCTGGCATAGAAGTGGGCGACAGAGTCCTGCTAGTCTAAGGGATTCGGC
>JAITQG010000048.1 GCA_031289015.1 Lactobacillaceae bacterium | reverse complement strand
GAAACCAACTCCCTAAGACCGCGTTGGTGCCGCTACCTCGCTGATTCCACCACTATTGCCCCAATGCTCCGCCCTTGACCCAACCAAACCCAAACACCGGCTTCCAGTCGCGTTAGCTCCTTCCAGCCCTAGGACTTCAGCTTTGTTGCTTCTCTAACTTGTTAAACATGCATGAATCGAATATATTGAGAAATCATTGCTAAATTAGACAGTGATTTCAAGATTTCAAGATTTCAAGATTTCAAGATGGTCTAGAAACTATAATTGATGTATATTTTGACACCGTGAATGTCATTAAGTAGAGCTGTAGTTTAAAACACAAATATAGTGCAGCAAGACTCAGTGGCAGAAGTAGCGAGCAGAAGTTTTAGCAACCGGAAGGAGCTAGAGCGAGTGGAGGTTGGAATATTGGTTGGTGGGGAAAGGGGCGGAGCATTGCTGCTGTTGTAGGGGAATCAGCGAGGTCTTAGGGAGTTGGTTTCGTGCTTGCACGGAGCCGAATCCCTTAGACTAGCAGGACCGTTTATCGAAACACCCAATCTTTCAAAGGTGGTTTAGATATGCGCCCGTGTGTCGAGACACACGAGCTTGCCCCCTTCAACAGTAGCAATGCGGAGCCCCTTTCCCCACCAACCAATATTCCTAGCCGTGCAACGGCTAAGCAACCCCGCACCACAAAATACGAAAAACAAATTCCGCCCAAACGGTTGTCACATAAGCGAATTTCCGTTAAACTAGTTAAGTATGTAAAGAAAGAAATCGCAGTTAAATCTAAAAAGGTTTTCTGTCTTTGGAGGAATTAAGAAATGGTTGCAACTAACGCAATTTTCACTAAGGGTGATGGTAACAAGGGAACTTTGAAGTTCGAAGTGCCTGTTGAAGTATACACAAAGGCAATGGATCAAGCCTTTGATAAGGTTAAGGGACAAATCTCTGCCCCTGGCTTCCGTAAGGGTAAGATGCCTAAGCCAGTTTTCATCAAGATGTATGGCGAAGAAGCATTGTACAACGAAGCGTTGAATATCGCTTTGCCTGATGTATATCCAGATGCAGTTGCTGAAGCTGGTATCGTTGCTGTTGGTCAACCACAAATCAATGCGGAATCAATGGATAAGGGTGCTGCTTGGGTTTTGACGGCTGAAGTTGAAATCGCTCCTGAAATTGAATTGGGTGAATATAAGGGTGTTAAGGTTGCTAAGGCCGACACTGAAGTTTCAGACGCCGACGTTGATGCTGAATTGGCTTCAATGCAAGCTAACCAAGCCGAATTGGTTTTGGTTGAAGATCAAGCTGCTACTAACGGTGACACAGTTGTTATCGACTTTGATGGTTCTGTTGATGGTGACCACTTCGAAGGTGGCAAGGGCGAAAACTACAGCCTTGAATTGGGTTCAGGTTCATTCATCCCCGGCTTTGAAGATCAATTGGTTGGTCACAAGGCCGGTGAAGATGTTGCAGTTAACGTAACTTTCCCTGCTGAATACCAAGCTGCTGATTTGGCTGGTAAGGACGCTTTGTTTGATGTTACAATCCACGAAGTTAAGGTTAAAGAAGTTCCTGAATTGGACGACGAATTCGCCAAGGATGTTGACGAAGAAGTTGCTACTTTGGCTGAATTGACTGAAAAGGTTAAGGCTCGTTTGGTTGATGCTAAGACTGAAGCAGCTAAGGAAGCTAAGGAAGACGAAGCTGTTGCGGCAGCCGTTGACAATGCTAAGGTTGTTGGTGATACTTTGCCAGAAGCGATGATCGAAGAAGATGTTCACCGTCAAATGAACTCATTCTTTGCTAACATGCAAAACCAAGGTGTTTCACCTGAATTGTACTTCCAAATCACTGGTACTTCACACGAAGATATGCACGCTCAATACACTGAAGGTGCTACTAACCGCGTGAAGACTAACTTGGTTTTGGAAGCTATCGTTAAGGCTGAAGGAATCAAGCCTTCAGACGCTGATGTTGACGCTGAAGTTAAAGAATTGGCTGAAACATACGGCATGCCTGAAGACGAAGTTCGTGGCGCATTGTCAGCTGACATGTTAAAGCACGACATCGCTATCAAGCAAGTTGTTGAATTGATTGTTGACAACGCTGTCGAAGCTTAATTTAAAATCAACGAAATAGTATCAGATCGTTCATAATTATGAACGGTCTTTTATATTCGTATCATCATTAGCTAAATTTGGTATAATGGTGTTACTTGAAAAAAATAGAAGTGGAGATCCCCACGTGTTAAATAATCCAGATAATCCAAATGGCATGGCGCACTGTAGTTTTTGTGGTAAGCCGGCTAATGAAGTAAAAAAGTTGATTGCCGGACCCGGCGTCTACATTTGTAATGAATGTGTCGAATTGGCGCAGGGCATCATTGAAGAAGAATTGGCTGACGAACGCGCCCACAGCACGTTGACGTTGATGACGCCACGTGAAATCGTGGACAATTTGAATTCATATGTCATCGGTCAAGAAGACGCAAAACGCACGCTCGCTGTGGCTGTTTATAACCACTACAAGCGCGTCAATGCGATGTTGACTGGTGAAGCGATGACTGAAGGCGTTGAGCTGCAAAAGTCAAATATCGCCATGGTTGGGCCAACTGGGTCAGGTAAGACCTATATTGCTCAATCGCTGGCCAAGATGTTGAATGTGCCATTTGCCATTGCGGATGCCACGACCTTGACTGAAGCGGGCTACGTTGGCGAAGACGTGGAAAACATTTTGTTGAAGTTGATCCAATCAGCGGACTACGATGTTGAACGCGCTGAAGTCGGTATCATCTATATTGACGAAATTGACAAGATTGCCAAGAAGTCAGAAAACGTGTCGATTACGCGTGACGTTTCTGGTGAAGGCGTCCAACAAGCCTTGCTCAAGATGCTTGAAGGGACAATTGCGAGCGTGCCGCCCCAAGGTGGACGTAAGCATCCTAACCAAGAGTTGATTCCTATCGACACGACTAATATTTTATTCATCGTGGGTGGCGCATTTGCCGGCATCGAACAAATCGTTAAGGAACGTCTGGGCGCCAAGGTTATCGGCTTTGGGACTGATACTAACACTGGTTTGCGCATGGATACTGAAAAGTCGATCATGGAACAAGTTGTGCCTGAAGATTTGATGAGCTTTGGTTTAATTCCAGAATTCATCGGTCGCTTGCCAATTTTGACGGCGTTGGAAGAATTGTCTGAAGATGACTTGGTCCGCATTTTGACGGAACCAAAGAACGCTTTGACTAAGCAATACCAAACGCTCTTTGAATTGGATGACTTCAAGTTGACCTTTGAACCAGCGGCTTTGACGGCGATGGCACATTTGGCCATTGAGCGTGAAACTGGCGCGCGTGGTTTGCGGTCAATTATCGAAGAAGTCTTGCGCGATATCATGTTTGATTTGCCAGGCAACACAACCATTGAAGAAGTTATTATCACTGAGGACAGCGTGTTGAACCATGCTGCACCAAAGTTAGTTAAGAATTAGGAGGCGTTACCATGGAAGTGCATAATGTTGAAATCACGATGAGTGCCGTACAACCAAGCCAATATCCAACCATCGGCTTGCCAGAAATCGCTTTCGTGGGGCGCTCTAATGTGGGTAAGTCATCATTAACGAACACGTTGATTAACCGAAAAGCGTTTGCTCGGACGTCATCGCAACCCGGGAAGACGCAAACGTTGAATTTTTACAAAGTTGAAGATGAAGTGTTCTTCGTCGACGTGCCTGGTTATGGATATGCCAAGGTGTCAAAGAAGATGCGTGAAGAATTTGGTAAAATGATCGAAACGTATTTGACAGAACGTTCACAGCTTAAAGGCGTGGTATCACTTGTCGATGCCCGGCATGAGCCATCTGAAGAAGACATCGCCATGTATAATTGGTTGACGTATTTTGATATTCCAGTGTTAGTGGTGGCGACCAAGGCTGACAAGATTTCGCGTGGTAAGTGGAATCGGGCTGAGTCGATTATCAAAAAGGCTTTGGAATTTGATAGTGCGAATTCAGATTTCCAAATGTTCTCATCACTAACTAAAGCCGGTAAAGATGAAGTCTGGGCGTGGATTGAAGCGCGCATGGCTGAATAGACTAACCAATGAGCTAACAGCGACCGTGTTGTTGGCTCTTTTTGTTGGGAAATTAACCTCGTAAGCAAGCATGGACGGCGTGCTCGTGCTAAAATGATAGACAGGAACATTTAATTTGGGGGATCATTTAATGGCAAATCAACGCCGCTATAAAGGCTTAATTTTAGATAACGAATATATCGTCATCGGCACCGAATCAGAAACGCATATGGATGCCGTGTTTGAGTTGGCTAATCAACAACTCCAACAAATCAAGGCGCTTTCACCGGACATGACCAATGAACAAGCGGCCACGTTATTGGCGCTCAATGCCTTGTCAGATCAATTGAAAATGCAAGTCGCAGGTGATGAGGCATGATCGTATCCATCATCATTTTAGCGTTGTTTGCAGTCACGCTTTTATTTGGCTGGAAACATGGCTTGATTCGCACCATCACCAGGTTTGCGGGCCAAATTATTGTCTGGGCGGTGGCGGTTTTAATGGCCCATCGCTTGGGGATGATGCTCAAAGCCTTGGTCGGGACCGACTTGGCAGCACAGTGGTCAACGCCTGTGCCCAAATTAGTGATTGATTCTGCGAGTGACTTTTTGTATTCGGGGATTGCATTTGCCCTGATTATGGTCGTCGGCAGCATCATTATTTGGTTTGTCCAACGCGGGCTGGCCTTTATCAACAAAATTCCGTTCTTGGGGTTCTTTAATCGCTTGGCGGGGCTTTTATTTGGGGCGGCCGTTGCATACATTGAGGTCTTTTTTATCCTCAATATCATCCGGACCTGGGATTTGGCCTGGCTCCAAGATCAATTGACTAATTCTCCGATTGCACAATTTATTTTGCTGCAAACGCCGATTTTGTCCGATCACATTTATCAATGGTTCCTCTTAATTTAAAACACTGAAAATGAGGCTGAAACAATGAATGAAAAAGTCTTAGCAACCCTTGAATACGATGCCGTGAAACAACAAATTCGGCCGTATATCGCGACTGTCGCGGGGCAACATGAATTAGATTTACTACAACCAACCGCTCAAGCCAGCCAAATGCAACAATGGCTTGGCGAAACGGCTGATTTAGTGCGCGTTTTGCGCTTAGCTGCCGGCTTGCAAATTCCGAGCTTAGAAGACATCAAGCCCCACATGCAACGTTTGAAGATTGACGCTAGCTTGAGTGCAACCGAACTCGCCCAAGTCGGCCGGGTCTTATTTACGACGGGGCAAATCAAGACGTTTTTTGAAAATTTAGTCTTGGATAAAGCTGAAACTTTTGTGGCGATTGAACAATATTATGAGGCATTAATTATTTTGAGTGACCTCACGCGCCGGGTAAATACGGCCATTGATTTGGATGGCCGGGTCACCGACGAAGCATCACCCGAACTCCACGGGATTCGCCAAGCTATCATGAGCACGGAGACCGCGATTCGCCAAAAGATGCAAGATTATACGCGGGGCAAATCTGCGCAGTATCTCTCAGATCCGATTGTGACGATTCGAAATGATCGGTATGTGGTGCCGGTGAAGGCTGAGTACCGCAGTAAGTTTGGTGGGGTCGTCCACGATCAGAGTCAAACGGGCCAAACGCTGTATATCGAACCGGCGGAAGTCGTCGATATGAATAACCGGTTACGCGAAAATTATTTAAAGGAACGTAGTGAAGAAGAGCGCGTGCTGGCTGAATTGTCAGATGTTTTGCGCCCAGAAGCCGACGCGATTTTAAATAATGCGGTCATCATCGGCCATCTCGACTTTGTGAATGCCAAGGCGCGCTATGCCGTGGCCACGCAATCAGTGGAGCCGGAATATTCAGCGACCAACCAAGTTCGCCTCTTGCAAGCGCGTCACCCATTGTTGGATGCCAAGCAAGCCGTCGCCAATGACATCATTATCGGTGAAGATTATAGCGCGATTATCGTGACGGGACCAAACACCGGTGGAAAAACGATTACCTTAAAAACGTTGGGCTTGTTGCAAATTATGGCGCAATCCGGCTTGTTTTTGCCAACGGGTGAACATTCGACGGTTGGGATTTTTGATGATATCTTCGCTGATATTGGTGATGAACAATCCATCGAGCAATCACTATCGACGTTTAGTTCGCACATGGTCAATATCGTGGCCATTTTGGCGAAAATCACACCGCAATCCTTGGTCTTGTTTGACGAATTGGGTGCCGGGACAGATCCTCAAGAAGGGGCTGCGCTGGCGATTGCAATTTTGGACGCCGTGGGGGCAGTGGGCGCATACACCGTGGCCACCACACATTATCCAGAATTGAAGGTCTATGGTTATAACCGCGTTGACACGATTAATGCGTCGATGGAATTTGACGTTGAAACGCTTAAGCCCACGTACAAGTTCATGTTAGGGATTCCGGGGCGCTCAAATGCCTTAGAAATTTCTAAGCGTTTAGGCTTACCACAAGCCATCATCGATCAAGCTAGTGAATTGACGGCCGATGATTCACAAGAACTCAATGACATGATTGCTGATTTGGTGGCTCGACGCAATGCGGTTTTGGACCAACAAAGTGAGTTAGAAGCCCAAATTATTGAAAATCGTAAGCTGAAAAATGGCTACGAACAACAACTTGAACAACTCGAAATCACCAAAGATAAATTGGTCGTGGAAGCCCAAAAGGAAGCTAATCACATTGTGGCTGATTCACGGAAAAAGGCCGATCGCATTATTGCTGATTTGCAAAAGATGCAACGCGATGGTGCGTCAATCAAGGCCAATGAAATGATGGATGCCAAGGGGGCGCTCAATGCGATGCGCCAAGAACCCTCAGCTGCCAATAATCGGGTCTTGCGCCGGGCTAAAGCAGCCAAGAACACTGATTTGGCGGTGGGCGATACGGTGTTGGTGCGCGAATATGGCCAACAAGGTACGATTCAACGGGTCTTAAAAGATGATAATTATGAAATCCAAATGGGCATTTTGAAGATGATTTTGTCAGGCGCTGAAATCGAGAAACAAGCGTTGGACCAAACCAAAGCCAAGCCAAAGCCAACCACGGTCAAAAAGGGTGTCAACACGGCCAAAGCGGTCAATCGGGCCAATGCGTCGGCGACTCTCGATTTGCGGGGCGTGCGCTATGAAGCTGCGATGGCCGAGTTGGATCGCTTTATTGATTCGGCCTTGCTCAACAACTTGCCATCAGTGGAAATTATTCATGGAAAAGGGACGGGTGCCCTGCGCAAAGGGGTGTTGGAGTACTTACGTTCGCATCGTCAAGTCCAGAAATTTAATTTCACCGGACCCGACCAAGGCGCTACCTACGCGGAATTAGGCTAAATTCACAAAAAAAACACATATTTTAAATTTTGAAAGCGCTTAAAATTTGGTATAATAGGCATATGTTCTCAATAATAAACGAAATAAGGGTGATTAATTATGTCTGAAGAAACTGAAGCAAAAGTATTGCTAGAAAAATATTTGCGCGATTCACACGTCTTTAACTTAGCTACAGCGGTTAACGGCCAACCAAGCAATCGTGACATGTTCTACATTGTGCCTGAAAACTTCACGGACACAATCTATGCAACTACACCGCATGATGCGCCAAAATTGGGTGAAATCTTGTTGAATCCCAACGTATCAATTACCACTGTGCCAACTGATGAAGATCATGGCGTGGTAACTTCAAATACAGCCCAAGCCAAGATTTCAGAATTGAAGATTGACGATGTGTTGGATTTGTTGGCAGACCAAATTCCACAATGGAGTGCAACTGTTGGTGATGGTAAAGATGAATTCGTTGTAATCGAAATTAAAATGCCAACCGTTAAAATCTTTGGTACCCAAGGAATTAGCTCAATTAAGTTGTAAGAATAAAATACAGGCCGGAGCAAACTTAAATTTGTTTCGGCCTTTATTGACGCCACTTGTAACCGTTTCCGGTAATCGGTACAATATAAGGTAATGAGTAAAGTAGAAGTGGAGGACAAAATCGTGAAAACCATTATCTTTGACGTGGATGGCACGCTGTTGTCAACTGAAGCCATGTACATGAAATCCTTGGATTACACCTTGCAAGCCCATGGAATCCAAAAATCCTACGATGAACTGTACAGCATTTTTGGCTTGCCTTCATTAGATGGGTTAATTAAACTCGGCATCGAAAATCCAGCCGAGATGCAATTAGCTTGGCAAGGGAACTATCACTTGTTTTGGAATGAAGTACATTTGTTTACTGATATCGAGTTATTGCTGTCCGCGCTCAAAGCCGCTGGCAAGCAATTGGGCATCGTGACGTCAAATACGCCTGAGGAATTTGCTGATCATGCCGACGAATTTGCCATTAATCAATATTTTGCCGACTTTGTTTTTGCTGGCCAAACGCCCAAGATGAAACCCGCGGCGGATCCGATTTTAAAGGCGCTCGCTGATTTAGGGGCGGACAAGGCATCAAGCATTTATATTGGTGATTCGATTCATGATATGCAAGCTGCTCACAATGCGGGCATTCCATTTGGGATGGCTGCTTGGGGTGTGCGGGATCAAAGTGTCTTTAAAGGTGAGGCGGATTATATTTTCGACAAGCCCGCTGATTTATTGACGTTTGCGCTCCCAGATTAACGAAAGAAGGATGTTGTTTTGGATAATCGTGCGATTGGCTACATTGATTCAGGCGTTGGGGGCTTGACGGTGGTGAAGCAAGCCTTCCTCCAAATTCCCAACGAACAAGTTTATTATATTGGCGATACGAAGCGCATGCCTTATGGACCGCGTCCGCAAGCCGAAGTGTTGGGCTTCACGTGGCAGATGGTCAACTATTTGTTGAAAAAAGACATCAAAATGTTGGTGGTCGCTTGTAATACGGCCACGGCAGCCGCGTTACCGGAACTGCAAAATAAATTAGAAATTCCCGTGATTGGCGTGATTCAGCCCGGTGTCAATACCGCGCTGGCCACGACTAAACAAGATGAAATCGGCGTGATTGCCACGGCGGGGACGGTCAAATCATTGGCGTATTACAATGCGCTGTTGAGTGGGCACCGTTCAGCCAACATTACGCAACTCGCCGCACCAGAATTCGTGGACGTGGTGGAAAACAAAGATTATACGTCACCTGAAGCCGCTAAAATCGTGGCTGACAAGCTCGCGTATTTCAAAAACCACCAAGTCGACACCTTGATTCTAGGCTGCACGCATTTTCCTTTGCTAGAGCCCTTTATCCAAGCAGCGATGGGGCCTGAAGTGACCTTGGTGAATTCCGGGGCCGAAACCATCAATGCGGTGGTGCAAACGCTTGAACAACATGGATTGCGCCACGACCCATTGCAACACGTCGAACGCAGTGCTGATGAATACTTCACCACTGGCCACGTGGCGCGGTTTGCGGAGTTGGGCGAGAAGTGGTTGGAGATCAAGCAAATGAGTGTCAAACACCTTGATATCGTTGAAAATGCGTTATACTTGCATCAAAACACAGAAAAGGATTAAGCCAATGCCTAAATTAATTTTTGCCACGAATAATGCTGGTAAGGTCCGCGAATTCAAAAAGTTTTTGGACCCGCTCGGCATTGACGTTGTGACCTTGGCCGAATTGCAAAACGTGCCACCAATCATTGAAAACGGGACAACCTTTTTAGAAAATGCAACGATCAAGGCCGAAACGATTGCCAAGGCGTTTAATTTACCGGTCGTGGCCGAAGATTCCGGCTTGACGATTAGCGCCTTAAATGACGAACCAGGCGTGTTGTCAGCCCGTTATGCAGCAGATCATGACGATGCAGCTAATAATGCTAAGGTGCTCGCTAAAATGATAGACGTCCCTGATGACCAACGCCAAGCAGCTTTTCACACGGTGATTGTCGCATTGAAGCCCACCGGTGAAAAGCTCGTCACCACCGGGCAGGTCGATGGCTTAATCATGCGTGATTTAAAGGGTGAAAATGGCTTTGGGTATGATCCGCTATTCTTTTATCCACCATATAATAAACGGACGGCGGAGATGACGACGGAAGAAAAAAATGAAATCTCGCATCGCGGCCAAGCCTTACGCGCGTTTATGGCTCAATTTGATGCCTGGTGGAACTAACGATAGAAAGGAAGACGAACATGGATTACTTATTTGTTTCTGATGCGCATGGGGATCGTGAAATATTGGTTAAAATCCGGGATGCTTACCGCGGTAAAGTCCGGGCGATGTTTTACAATGGCGATTCCGAATTAGAACGCTCAGATGAATTATTTAATGATTATTTGCCAGTTATTGGAAATATGGATTTTGATACGATGTTCCCAGATGATCGAGATTATCGTGATGATGACGTGACGATTTTCCAAACCCACGGGCACCTCTATCAAACCGAATTAAATTTAAACCGGCTCCGACAAACGGCGACGCAAAAAGGCGTCAACGTGGTGACATCCGGTCATACGCATAAATTAGGTGCGGAAATGATTGATGACCAACTATATCTCAATCCAGGTTCGATTTCATTACCCAAGGGACGCTATGCCCATTTAGGCGGCACATATGCGATTTTGTCAGTGACTCCCGCCGGCTACACGGTGCAGTTTTATACCCGTGATTTAAAGCCGGTCGAAGGTTTGCGCGCGACATTTGAGCATTAACACAAACATGAATGACTATTGAAAAGGTGACCACGGGTTGCCTTTTTTTATGGAACAATTCCACAAAAACGCACATTGCACATAAACTCACAAAAACTGCCGTAAAATGTCCAGCATTTAGAAGGTATCACTACAAATATAAATTTTAAAATATAGGTAAGTACATATTAAGGATGGATTGTCATGAAAATACATACATTAAGCCAGCGCCTAATACGTAGTCTAATTTTAGTTGTGACCGTGGTGGGGGCAATCACACTATTTACAAATTTGTCTTTTGCTGGTGGTCCGACAGTAGCTAGTGCCGCTGAAAGCAGTTTGACATATGATTCAACTACAAAAACACTAACATTCGGACCTGGTGATTTTCCAACTGATTATAGGGATAAAGTGGCTGCCAATCAAGCGGAGACAATTGTTTTTGTGACCGAATCAAAAAGTTCCAATAAGGTCATTGCACCAGTAGATTCTAGCAATTTATTTCAAGGACTTATTAATTTAAAGCAGATGAAAGGCATGGCCAATTTTGATACCTCAAATGTCAAACAAATGAATCAGATGTTTGCTGGATGCACCAGTTTATCTAAGTTAGATTTAAGTTCGTTTGATACCCAAAATGTTGAAGAGATGGCATTCATGTTTGCTGCATGCACCAAGTTAATTGCGTTAGATGTGAGCTCGTTTGATACATCTGCTGTTGAAATTATGAATGAAATGTTTGAAGCATGTAGCAGCTTACAAACATTAGATTTAAGAACATTTGAGATAAACGACAACAAGACTTTTACAGGTTTGTTTTACGGAACATCGGCAATGTGGAAATTAACGCTTGGACCCAAAGTTGATTTACGCGACTTTGATATTGCGCTGGCAAATCCAATCGTTGATACGGTATTCAATCATAATTTAAAAGTAAACTCGACAAAGTGGTTGCACAAAATTGGTGGATCAGATTTAAATCCAACGGGAGATTATGAGTACACTGCTGATGAAATTAAGACGGCCCATACCTTAGGAAATACCGATACATATGTATGGCAAGGTGATTTAGGAAATACGACAGTTGAATATGTCGTGCAACCAAGCTACACAATCACGATTCCAGCCACAATCACGATTCCAAGTGCAACAGTGGCGGGTACTGGCAATGTTACTTTGAGTGCATATCCCAAAGTGCCGTATGAGGAACGCTTTATTCACATTTCGGCAACATCAGGTGGCAACAATCAATGGCATTTGACCACAACCGGTGATGCAACCGGTGCCGAGTACGACTTTACTGCAGAAGGTGGTGTGAATTTTAAGAACGGGGATGATCTTGTGATTGAAGCTGACGTAGAAGCACCGGCAACAGTCAAAACAAATTCTGCTTCTTTGACTGATAATACGCACAAGTTTAAGTATGCGGGTGCATATATGGATACCGTGACGTTCACGATTCAAACCGCTGATTCAGAATGAACAACGCACAAAAATGACGATTAAGTTCGTCATTTTTTTATTTACCCACGAATTTTGTAATCAAAAAGAAATGTAAGCATATTATTAGACGACTCCATAAAAAAGCAGTATAGTTATGAATATTGAATGAAGAAGTTGAATTTTTAGAGAGTTGGGGTTTGGTCATGATTGAAGTTTATCACTTCATTACACCATTATCGGATAAGAGTTATCAGGCAGCACAACGGTTGCAAGCACAAGTCGCGGGGGCGCATGCTGAAGTCGTTGTACGCACGATTCCTGTGCATAATTTGCAAGTTACTAAGGATATTGCCCGAGAATTAGCGATGCTGGGGATTTCGCGCTCACTGTGCGCTGAAATTAGTTATCAAATGGCGTTAGATTTCAAAGCTGCACAATTGCAGGGAAATAAACTTGCACAGGCGTTTATGTTAGCTTTGCAAGCGCGGATCTTAGGGGCTAAGGCTTACACTGCTGAATTGGTGCAGGCGGCTGTACAGGCGGTTGGATTGGATTATCCCACGTTCCTTGAAGAGCGGGAGACGGCTGATTTGATGCGTGCTTTCCAGGCTGATCAACATTTGGCACGTGAAATGCAAATTACGACTTTGCCGGCTACTGTGGTCTATGATACAGCTAGTGATGGGCCGGCTGTTCGGTATGATGAATTTTCTAATGAACCTGTTTTGATCGATTCGATTTTGCAGGGGTGAGTTTTTTAGGGATCGAGGTTGCTCGGTTCTTTTTTTGTGCGGGGGTGATTGTGTCCCTGTGGGCCACGGGATTTAGGTTTCTGGGGGAAAGGGCTCCGCATTGGTGCAATAGAGGTGGGCGACACGGTCCCACTAGTCTAAGGGATTCGGCCTTGCGCAAGCGCAAAACCAACTCCCTAAGACCGCGTTGGTGCCGCTACCTCGCTGAATCCACCACTATTGCACCAATGCTCCGCCCTTTCCCCCAGAAACCTAAATCCCAACCTCCAGTCGCTTTAGCTCCTTACGGTTACTAAAGCTTCACTCATGGATTTCTGACAAGATAAATTGGTTGCTAATAGCTGCATTATCGGGTTTAGAACACAAAAATAGAGTTATTGGTCATGATTTATAACCAGACAACAAGAGAAGTAATAGAGCAGAAGTTCTAGGGCTAGGAAGGAGCTAAAGCGACTGGAAAGCCGGGATTTTGGGTTGGTGTTGGGAGGGGCGGAGCTTGGGTGGCATAGTAGTGGAATCAGCGAGGTAGGAGCACTAGCAGGACCGTTTATCGAAACACCCAATCTTTCAGAGGTGGTTTCGATATGCGCCCGTGTGTCGAGACACACGGGCTTGCCCACTTCTATGCCACCCAAGCGGAGCCCCTCCCAGTACCAACCCAAAATCCCTAGCCACTGAAAGTGGCTAAGCACCTAACTATCAAAGGACTATAGAAGCACCAACCCAAACAAAAGATAAACAAGAAAGCCCTACCCGAAATATGGTAAACTAAAGGGTGAGTATTTTTTAAAAGGGGGCAGATATGATGGAAAATTGGACAAAATTTTTACAACCATACGAACAAGCTGTCGCAGAATTAAAAGTAAAATTAAGAGCCATGCGCGCCGAGTTCGCACATTCAGGGAAAGAAAACCCCATCGAATTCGTAACCGGCCGGGTTAAAACTATTCCAGCCATCGAGGAAAAAGCCGTCCGACGCCACGTCGCGATGGATCGCTTGGCCCAAGATATGCAAGACATCGGCGGCTTGCGCATTATGACGCAATACGTCGACGATATTTATCGCGTCGTAAACTTATTACGCGAACGCAAAGACATGGTCATCCTAGAAGAACGTGATTATGTCACGAATCCCAAGCCATCTGGCTATCGCTCGTACCATATCGTGATTGAATATCCATTGCAAACAATCGATGGAGTGAAACCATTAATCGTGGAAATCCAAGTGCGCACGCTACAAATGAACGTGTGGGCGACGATCGAACATGCCATTAATTATAAATATAATTTGGAAATGCCAACGGATATGGAAGCTAAATTGCGCAAAGTCGCTGAACTGACCTTCCAAGTTGATGATTTATTCCAAGATATGCATAAAGAGATTCAAGATTTGTAGCCAAGTGACTTTGTTTCATAATAAAGGATGAGCAGATGAAGGTAGCAATTTATAAAAACGATGTTGAACATACTGTCGCCGTTGCCAAGGAATTGGAATATTTGTTGCAACAACACAGCGACACAGTGCAAATTGATGTGAAACACCCCGAAGTCGTGATTTCCGTCGGTGGGGATGGCACGCTGTTGTCGGCTTTTCATCATTATGCTGAATTCGCTGATGAAGTGCGCTTTGTCGGGGTGCACACGGGGCACCTGGGTTTTTATGCGGATTGGCAACACTTTGAATTGGAAGCTTTGGTCGAATCGTTGCTGGCTGATGAGGGACGCACGGTTAAGTACCCATTGTTGGAGATGACGGTGCGCTATAAGACCGGCGCTGAAGAAAAGGTGCTGGCAGTCAATGAAGCGGCGATTAAGCGTCCTCAGGGAACGTTGGTTGCTGATGTATTTATTGACGGTGAGCGCTTCGAACGTTTTCGAGGTGATGGACTTACAGCGGCCACGCCAACTGGTTCGACAGCCTACAATAAGGCGAACGGTGGGGCGGTTTTGCATCCGAGTCTCGAGTCGATTCAATTGTCGGAAATTGCGTCGATTAATAACCGCGTCTTTCGGACGTTGGGCTCGCCCTTAGTGGTGGGGCCTAATCAAGTCATTCGGATCGGGGCCATTCAATCGGATGCGCCGGTTACTTTGTCTTATGATCATTTGAATATTATGACCAAAGAAATCGCGTGGGTGGAATTCCGCGTGGCTAAGGCGACCATTGCGTTTGCTGAATATCGGCACACGCCATTCTGGCATCGTGTACACAATAGTTTCATTGGGGATGAGGTTGAATAGATGGCGACTTTTAGCTGGACTAAATTAGATGCTGGCGGCTTGAAAATCAAGTCGTTTTTAGCAGAGCGCGGCGTTTCCCATCGCATGTTTAGCATTATCAAAAGCGGTGGTGGGCCTTTGTTGCTCGACGGCCGGCCAGTGACAACGCTTGCTGAAATCAAGGAAGGGCAACGGGTTACCGTGATTATGCCCCCTGAGGAATCAAACGATATCGTCGCGGTGTCTGATGAGCCAATTGAAGTGCTGTTTGAAGATGAAAATTGGCTTGTAGTCAATAAGCCTGCTGGGGTAACCTCGGTGCCTGGCAAGGCTGACCGGGAACATACGATGGTCAACCGGGTCAAAGGTTACCTAACGAGTACGGGGGCCAAGGATTTGGTGCCGCACGTGGTGACGCGTTTGGACCGCTTTACGTCGGGGGTGGCACTCTTGGCTAAGCATCGGTTTGCGCACGGCTTGTTGGATAAAGAATTGAAAGCCCACGCCGTTGATAAGCGCTATTATGCGATTGTCGATGGTGATTTGGCGGACGATTACGGCTATATCGATGCACCAATTGGCCGGATGGATGATGATTTCATTCGCCGGGAAGTGCGTGCAGATGGCCGGGCGTCGCAAACCGAATACTGGGTGGTGAAGCGCTTTGGCAATCAAACGCTCGTTCGCGTGCAATTGCATACGGGCCGCACGCATCAGATTCGCGTGCACTTCAAATATATTGGGCATCCGCTAGTCGGGGACGGGATTTATGGCGGACCATTGGATCGGGGGATGGACAATCAAGCCTTGCACGCCTATTGGTTGCAGTGGTTTGACCCATTTGCCCAGGCCGAACGTGCGTATACAGCGCCCGTGCCACAAGCCATGCTCGATATCATGGACGGCTTTGTACCACCATTAAATTAATTAAATTAATTAAATTAATTAAATTAAGCAAGGGGTAGTCAGATGGATTTGGAAGATATTCGTGTTGAAATTGTTGACCACGCTGAAAGTATTCAACAAGCCTTAACAACCGGGGATCGCCAAGGATTCCGGGCTGTCTTTTTTGAATTACACGAATACGATCAAAGTGTCGTTTACCTCGCGTTGCCCACCCAATTGCGGCACCAGATTATCGAATGGGTCACGCCAGCTGAATTGTCAAACGTCTTTGATGAGCTGGACCCTGAAGATGTCGACTTAGAACATCTGCTCGAAGAAATGGCGCCGCGCTATGTGGCTGAGATGCTCAACGCGATGTACGTCGACAATGCCGTCGATATTTTGACGACCCTGCCCGCTGATGAAGTCTCGATGTATTTGGCCTTCATGGGCAAGGCGGATGCGGCCGAACTGCGCCATTTGATGAATTATGCTGATGACACTGCCGGGGCCTTGATGACCACCGAATTCGTCTCGGTGCCGGTGTCGATTACAATCAGTCAAGCGATGGCCATCGTTAAAAAGGCCGCCGCTGAATCTGAACAAATCGCCTATATTTATGTGCTCGATGGCACTAATCAATTAGTCGGTGTCCTGTCATTGCGGAGTATGATTTTGGCGAGCGATGACGCGCTGGTCGCTGATATCATGGATACCAACCTGATTACCGTGGGCCCAAACGATGACCAAGAAGATGTCGCCCATATCATGGCGGATTATAATTTCTTGGCGATTCCAGTTGTGGCCAAAGAGCACATCTTGGGAATCATCATGATCGATGATATCGTCGACGTTATTGATGAAGAGGGCGCCGAAGATTACTCACGTTTGGCCGGGGTCGACGTGGTTGATTTGGAAGAAAGTCCGTTTAAATCAGTTATCAAACGCTTGCCGTGGTTGCTGGCGCTCGTCTTTTTGGGGATGGGGACCGCAACTGTGATTGATCAATTTGAAGGTCTGGTGCAACAAGCCTCGATTTTGGCGGTGTTCATTAGTTTGATTACTGGGACAGCGGGAAATGCGGGGACGCAATCCTTGGCCGTGTCGATTCGACGCATTACGTTGGATGAACAACGGGGTCTTGGTAGTATGTTGTTAGGCGAGCTGTTAATCGGTGGCCTGATTGGGGTCACGGCCGGCTCGACCATCTTTTTGGTAATTTTGTTGTGGAAGGCCAACCTGTTGTTAGGCGTGGCTGTCGGTTTGGCGATGGCGGTGGCAATTTTGGTCGCCAATTTAGCCGGTGCATTTATCCCATTGTTGATGAATGCGCTCAAAGTCGACCCAGCCGTGGCGTCAGGTCCCTTCATTTCGACGTTGAGCGATTTAACGTCGGTCATCATTTATTTCAACGTCGCCGGGTTCTTTTTGCACCATTTTGCAGGCCTGTAATTGTTAGGCAAGGGGAAGATTTGTGAAACACGAAATTAAATTAACTGGCTTCCATCGGATTGTCCTGGGCGTATTGAGCGCATTTGGGCCATTAGCGATGGATTTGTATTTACCCGGCTTACCACATATTCAACGCGAAATGCATACGTCGGCCTCAATGGCGCAACTGACCATGACGGCCACACTGTTGGGCTTAGCAGTCGGACAAGCGGTGCTGGGACCATTGTCGGATCGCATCGGGCGTAAGAAAATTATCACCGCGACTGTACTTTTGTTTGCGATCACCTCAGCCCTCATCACGCAAACCATGGATATCCACGTGATGATTTTTTATCGGTTCTTCCAAGGGATCGCGGGCTCAGCGGGGATTGTTTTGTCACTAGCGATGATTACAGACGTATTTGCGGGGCGCGAGCTGACCAAAAACGTCACAATCAATCAGACTATTAATGGGATTTTCCCAGTCTTAGCGCCGATGCTGGGTGGCGTGGTGATGATTTATGCAGATTGGCAGATGAATTTTTGGATATTAGCCGGGCTTGGCGTGGTGTTGTTCTTCTCGAGTTTCCTGTTGCCAGAGACGCGGACAATGGATGCACGCCAAGCCAACAAAGCCAATGCCGTTAAAGCGTACTTGCACTTGTTTAAACAACGCGAATTCATGTTATACATGGTGGTTCAAACTGCGACCATGGCGGCGTTGTTTTCATATATCGCCGGGTCAGCCTTCGTATTGGAACGCATCTTTGGCTTGAGCACGGCGCAATTTGGAATTGTGTATGCGATCAACGGGGCGGGGATTGCGCTGATGACGATGGTGTCAGGGCGCTTGGCTGCCAAATATGGCGAGCAAAATTCCTTGGGCGTGTTTGTGGGGATGGCTAGTTTAGGGGCGGTGGGCTTGGTGTTGACCTTGTTGTTGCCCAAAAACTTGTGGCTGTTCTTGCCACCGTTGTTCCTGGTGGTCGCTTCGATTGGTGGCAACGGGGGGATGACGACTTCACTGGCCATGGCCAAGCAACGCGCCAATCCCGGGGCGGCTTCAGCGCTGTTGGGCGTGATGCGCTACGCCGTTGGTGGTGTGATTTCACCAGTGGTGGGGATTTTTGGTGCCACATCGTATGCGCCCATGGCTTTGTTGATCTTGGGCTTGGAGTTGGTGGCGGTGATGGCGTATCTGTTGTCACGGCGGTTGACGCGGGTTAATAGTTAAATTATCGGAGGCAAGTCAGATAGCTGAATTGCCTTTTTTATTTTTAAAATATACTGTGCAGTCTGTAAATGCTTAATAAGTGTAAAAACCATACTGCGCAGTATGGTATGTGCTATAATGTAGGTATTAAAGACTGGAGGATATTATTTTGCTAAAACGAACTAAGTATTTAAACAAAATCATAGCCAATCTCAACAATGAATTTATCAAAGTCATCACCGGAGTGCGTCGTTCAGGCAAGTCGGTGTTATTAATGCAGACTAAAGAATTAATTTTGGAACAAGAAAATGTCACTGAAGATAATATCATCTATCTGAATTTTGAATCATTCGCGAATAGTGTTTACTACCATGATAAAAACGCATTGTATCAATATTTAACTGAGCATGCGTTGGAAGGCCAGAAAAACTATTTTATCTTTGATGAAATTCAATTAGTTGATGACTGGCAAATCATCGTCAATAGCTTACGGGTTGATTTTGATGCTGATATTTATTTAACTGGTTCAAATGCATCGATCCTGTCAGGTGAATTGGCAACCCTGTTGTCAGGCCGCTATATCAAGATCGATATGATGCCACTATCGTTTAAAGAATATCTAGAAATGCAAAATCTAGACGAAGTGCAACAGCGCGATGCGGCTTATCGCTTATATGGCGATTTTAGATATATTGGTGGCATGCCTAGTGTGGTCAATATTGATGATACGGAGTTTGAAAAAATTAATGACTTGTCAGACATCTATGACAGTATTTTGTTGCGGGATGTGTCGAGTCGCGCTAATGATAAAAACACGGTCATTATTCGGACCATCGCATTGTTGCTGATGGATTCGATTTCTAGTGAAGTCAACGTGACCAAATTAAATAATCGCTTGAATCATGCTGGATTTAATCTAAATGCAACTTCGATTCGCAATTATTTGGACTTGTTGGAACAAGCCTATTTGTTTTACAAAGTTGGCGAAGTGAATATTCGTGGTAGTCAACGGCTGCGTACCAACGATAAGTACTACATGGTCGATAATGGCTTGTGGAATTCGCAGATTGATAACCGCAATACTAACCTGGGTAATCAGTTGGAAAATATTGTATTGCTTGAATTGTTGCGCCGTGGGTACGACGTAAAATATGGCAAAATTGACGATAAAGAAATCGATTTTGTGGCTGCAAAGCGTGGCAAGCGGGAATATTTCCAAGTCGCCTTAGAGATGCCACAAAATTCAAATCGAGAAATCGATAATTTACTGGAGATTCAGGACAACTATCCAAAAACGTTGATTACAGGGAATGATCTCGGCGTGCGTGATATTCAGGGTGTGGCGGTTACACCGATTTATGAATGGTTGCTTGAGAATGATTAATTAATAAATTAAATGTTTCATGCGGTAACTCGTGTGGAATTTTTTATACTGTCCTCGACAATCCCTTGAGTATGCATTTTGAGATGTTAGGTGATAGTATGGATTTATAATAATAAAATTTATTAATCGTAGAGGTGAGTGTGAGTAATGGATTCAAAACCAAGAAAATTACTAGATGAGTTTATTCCTGAAGCAATTGGAAAACAATTTGTAATTCCTGTATATCAGCGGAAATATACTTGGACGGTAAAAAAACAACTTGTCCAGTTGATGAGTGACCTTGTAAAACTAATTGAGGACGAAAATGATGCAAAAGGACATTTCTTAGGGACAATCGTGTATTTAAAGCTAATCAATAGTAACTACAAAACTGAACGTTCAGTTGTTGATGGGCAACAAAGATTAGTTACTATGTTCCTCATTGTGCATGCCATGCGAACATTTGCCGCTGATATTTATCGAAAAAAAGAGCTTGACAATACCTATTTGACTAATCAAGCTGAGCCAAAGGATAGTAAGTTTTATCAACGACTGTATCCAGCTGTTGCAGATGGAAAGGAATACTCATTAATTGCTAGCAACCGCTATGATCAATTGGATAAGTCAAGTAACAGCAATATTACGCAAAATTTTCTGTATTTACAGAGTGAGCTTGGCAAGTTGATTGAGATATACTCTTTTGATCGAGTGTTGTATGCATTAAAACGATTTGAAATTGTTTATATAGAATTGGACGAGAAAGATAATGCCCAACAAATCTTTGAAAGTATTAACTCTACAGGGGAACGGCTCACTGCCTCTGACTTAATGCGTAACTTTATAATGATGAATAAAAGTAATGAGGAACAGACTGAACTTTACAATAAGTATTGGCAAAAATTAGAAGATATTTTTGTCGACTCCAAACATATGGAAGACTTTTTCCGGTATTACTTAGCTGCAGTGACGGGGGAGTACACAGCCAAGAATTTGTTGTATTCTGCATTTAAGAATTATTGGTTGGAAAAAGTGAAAAGCTCATCTGACGAAGAATTAATAAAGAAAGTTGTTAGATATGCCAAGTACTTTGAAATCCTGTACTATAAGCAACCTTCTGGTCAATATAAGGAGATTTTGTCTGACTTCCAAAGTCAAGAAAGTATGATGCCTGCGCCATTTGTGCTGGAAATGTCGGAGTGGCTTCGTGAAGAACAGAAAATAACAGAAAATCAGTTTTATAAGATGCTCGAAATAGTAAACGTATATCAAATTCGACGTAGCTTTAATGGTGATGATACTAGCCGAGTTGCGAGGGCATTTCCAACATTTCTAAAGAATGTAAAAAAATATGTGGCTGATGAAGGATCTGAAAACTTTATAGATATAGTCAAGTATGTTCTTGTAGAGAATAACAAGTCCAATAACATGGCAATGCCAATAGACAAGGCTTTGAAATCAAACATGATAAACATGAATGCGTACGCTAAAAGTAAGCTGATTCGTTGGTTCTTGGAAAAACTCGAAAATATTAATAACACAGCTAAAGTTGATTTGGATTCCTTATCGGTTGAACACATTATGCCTCAAACCAGTACTCCATATTGGGAGAAAAAGGCAGGCGTATCTGGCGAAGAATATACAGAGCTTGTGAACACGGTTGGTAATTTGACGTTGGTATCGAAAATCGACAACTCAGCAGCGGGTAACAAAGATTTTGAAACGAAGAAAAAAATCTTTGAGGATACATTGCATATTCAGATGAACAAAGATTTGTATAATATGGGAGAGTGGACTAATCAGTCTATTGAGGAACGAAGCAATAAATTAATTAGTGAGTTAATAAAGATGTACCCTTATCAACGAGCTGCCGGAACATACGATGATGATGGCAGTCGTAATATCTATCTTAATAAGTCAGGAATTAAAGCAGAAGGATACCTAAACGAAGATGATACTGTAAAAATTTATCCAGGCGCTCAAGTTCGTTCCAATGCTAGCGATATTGAGTCTGATACTTTGAAGGAAGTTAGAGATGAGTTACTTGAGAAAGAGATAATCCAAGAAGAAATTGGCGGGATTATATTTGTTCAAGAGTATATCGCGAGCTCTCCCTCAAATGCGGCGTCTCTATTAATTGGAGGAAAGATTAATGGTTGGTCAGCCTGGACAGATTTTGAAGGGAATCTTATTGATGATACTTTGAGAAAACAATAAGGTTCTGATTGGTCAACATGGGTTGGCCTTTTTGTTTCAATAGTTATGATGGATGCACCTGAGAAATCAGGTGCATTTTTTAATTTATTGGTGATAAATGAATATTCGAATAATGGGGAAGAAGGCTGATGGTACAATAGTTTACAATGATTTTTCAAATTTGTGCTAAATTCAATTCACACAAACATAGCTAAGTTTACTTGCAAAACGAAAATGTTATGCTACACTAAATATATGCTTAAGTTATTTGAACATAGCTAAGTTCTCGAAAAGATAACTAAATAAGCAATGTAACGTTACAACACAAAAACTGAAAAACTAAAATAAGAGGCGAAGAAATGAAATTAACTGAATTAGCAACACTATCTAAAGGGTTTGCAGCAACTGCTCGTAAGTCTGAAAGCTCAAACACACTGTATGACATCAAAATGTTTGATCGTGATTTGACGGTGGTTACTGAAAATCCACGACTTCACATCCAACAAACAACCGTGGAACCTTCAAATGTCACTGAAAAAGTCACACCAGGTAGTGTCGTCATTAGCACAAACACCCGTAAAGCTGCAGTTGTCAGTGAATTGTCTGGTACGGTCAAATTGTCCGGCCACTTCGTATTGGTAGAATTTTCAGACGAAACCATTGATAGTTGGTACTTCGTCTATCTATTCAATGAAAATTCGGCTGTGCGGCGCCAAATCGAAAAAGCTACCCAGGGATCCGCACTAGTAAAGTCGATTAACCTGCGTGATTTAGGTGGAATTGATATTCCACTTGTTGATCCAGCATTACAACGGCAGCTTGGCGAAACCTATATCAAGACACTGCACCGCAATGCCTTGAGGGATGCACAACAACAATTACAAACAAAACTCACATTCGCATTGATTGAAAAGGAGCTTACCAATGCCTAAAACAAATAGCATGGTTGAAGACTTATTACTAGATACAACTCAATTACTTCGGAGTCACGTTAATACAAAAATCATCATCAAATACCTTATTCCCATGACCTTTTACCATTTGCTTTCAGCCCACTTTTTGGAACAATTGGGGAAGGAAGCTGGCTTTGAAGACACGAATGTATGGAATATCCAACGAGCGTATCAAAATGGAGAATTTAAGCATGTTTTTGTTCATTCGAATTATTACTTAAGCCCTAGTACCACTAGCTTTGGAGCGAATGGAAATTATTCGGAGGATGAATGGTTGGAGCGGTTTTCTAAAACACTTCAGCTGGTCGAAGAAGACTCTGAAAACATGGCGGACATTTTTAGCGATCTTGATATGAACTTCACAGAATTCGGGGTTGATTTAAAGACGCGATCATTAAATTTCAACGTATTGATGACAGAAATATCACGCTTGGAATTACCTGATTACAGTTTTAACCGTATCGGCGCAGTGTTTAGTGAATTGCTTGACAGGGCGGCTACTATGGTTGGAAAGCGACAGGCCGGATTTTATAGCACAGCTGCTGTTTCGGAATTGCTATCATTAATCGCCCTGGATGATCAAAAAACAAGTAATTCCCTAGCAATATATGATCCTACGATGGGAGTCGGATCACTACTACTTCATGCACGAGCAAAGGCGGGTTATGGTCGTGATGTTACCTTATACGGCACTGAATTATCGACAGAAGCTTATAACATTGCCCGCATGAACTTGATTTTGCATGGGGTTGAATTCAATGAGGAAACAATCGCCAATGAAAATACATTGTTGCGCGATTGGGACAAACAAGCCGTTAAAAAGTTTGATGCTGTCTTGATGCACCCGCCATATTCAACGGCATGGGATGCTGAATCAAAGCTTAATATTGCGCGGTTTGATTTAGTCGATGGCATTGTGCCACCAAAATCAAAATCAGATTATGCTTTCATTCTTGAAGGCCTTGATCACTTAGCAGATACCGGCACAATGGTGGTATCGATGCCATTAGGTGTGTTATTCCGTGGTGGATCTGAAGGTAGGATTCGCGAACATTTATTGTATGATGGCCATATTGAGGCGGTGATTGGGTTGCCTGGAAACATTATGCTAGATACAGCCATTCCAACTGTCATATTAGTTTTGAAGAAGCAGCGAGCTGAAAGAGATGTCTTGTTTATTGACGCCTCAGAGCAATTTGAAAAGGTCCGTCGCCAAAACATCATGACTGAAGAAAATATTTATAGCATTTACGATGCTTATAAGCAGCGTGAAGACATTCAAGATTTTGCGCATTTAGCATCATGGGATGAAATTGAGGCCAATGATTTTAATCTAAATATTCCGCGTTACGTTGAAAACTTTGCAGCTGAAGAGCAATTAGATATTGTCGCTGTTGCTAAGGAGCTTGCAGAGTTGGATGATGAGATCGTTAAGACTGAGAGCCAGATTATGGAGCTGCTTCGTCAATTTACTTCAAACGATGATGATTCTCACCTGGGTGTTGAATCTCTTGTGGATTCAGTTAAGAATCACTATTAAGAATCTTGGAATATTCAGTAAGTGTTGGATAGCACCCAACGAGTGTTTATAAATAAAGGAACATGTATAATTAATAGTATTAATGGCGCTGTTAATTGGCGTACAAAAAAGAAGGTGGCTTTTAAATGGCAACTAAGTCAAACGAACTTAAAATTGAAGATCAATTATGGGCAGCGGCAGATGAATTGCGCGGAAGTATGGATGCTTCAGAATATCGAAACGTGGTATTAGGATTAATTTTTTTGAAATATGTATCAGATTCATTCGAGGAAAAATATCAAGAATTGCTAGCAAGTGAATATCCAGAAGATGCTGAAGATAAAGACCAATATATGGCTAAAAACATTTTTTGGTTACCTAAAGCAGCACGGTGGGAAATTATCAACGCTGCTTCAAAAACACCTGCAATTGGTGATGTTATTGATAAGGCCATGACAGAGATCGAACGTGAAAACAGCGCTATCAAGGGAGTGTTACCTAAAAACTATGCGTCACCTGACTTAGATAAGGTACGGCTTGGTGCGGTCATTGATTTGATTTCAAATATCAAAGTTGGAAATGCAGAGTCACGTAAAAATGACGTGCTCGGCCGAGTTTATGAATTTTTTCTTAGCAAATTTGCAAGCGCTGAAGGTAAGAACGGCGGTGAATTTTACACGCCACGTTCAATCGTGCGGACATTAGTTGAAATGCTGGAACCGTACAAAGGCCGAATTTATGATCCAGCGGCTGGTTCTGGGGGGATGTTTGTATCCTCTGAAGAATTCGTTCTTGAGCATCAAGGTAAAATTGGAGACTTGTCTGTTTATGGACAAGAATCAAATCCGACCACATGGAAGTTAGCAAAAATGAATTTGGCTATTCGAGGGATTGATAACGACTTCGGACCACATCAAGGTGATACCTTCACTAATGATTTACACAAGGGTGTTCGTTTTGACTATATCATGGCAAATCCACCATTTAATTTGAAAAAATGGGGTGGTGATCAGTTACGTGAAGATGCACGTTGGGCATACGGAGTACCTCCAGAAAATAATGCTAACTATGCATGGATTGAACACATTGTTTCTAAATTGGCACCGGATGGTACTGCTGGATTTGTCCTCGCCAATGGTGCACTTTCAACATCAACCAGGGAAGAGTATGCAATTCGCAAGGCCTTGCTTGAAGCTGACAAGATTGATGCGATCGTAAGTATGCCCGGGCAAATGTTTTATTCGACGCAAATTCCAGTTTCGCTTTGGTTTATCGACAACAGTAAAAATAGTAAAAACGAGAATGATCGACGTGGTAAAACTTTGTTCATAGACGCTCGTAATCTTGGATTTATGGCGGATCGTACGACTAAGGAATTTTCAGCCGAAGATATCGCTAAAATTGCCGACACATATCACGCATATAAGGGAACTAATGATCAAGAATATGTTGATATCGAAGGCTTTAGCAAAGCTGCCACGCTTGAAGAAATTGCCAATAATGACTATGTTTTGACACCTGGTCGTTATGTGGGATTGGCTGAAGTGGAGGATGATGGTGAGCCATTTGAAGAAAAGATGGCCCGTTTGACGAGTGAATTATCGTCACAGTTCAAGGAGTCTGCTAAGTTGGAAGATGATATTCGACAAGCTTTGGGGGCGATTGGGTATGAAATTTAGTAAAGTTAGGTTGGGAGATGTTGCGAATATTACAATGGGACAATCACCGAAATCAGATTTTTTCAACCATTCTGGAAATGGAATTGAGTTTTTGCAAGGTGTTAGAACCTTTGGTGATTTGGTTCCCCAATTTGACACGTTTACTACTGAATTCAATAGAGAAGCTGAAGAAGGGGATATTTTATTTAGCGTTAGAGCTCCCGTTGGGAATGTGAACTGGGCTGATAGAAAAATTGCGATTGGTAGAGGACTCGCAGCCGTACATTCAAAAAAAGTGGATCAAACATTTCTTTTCTATACCCTCAAAAGTATTGGTGGTGTTGTGGATTCGCAATCTAATGGGACGGTATTCACTTCTATTAATAAAAAGGAAATGGCTAGCTTGGAAATTACGATTCCTGATGATAGGTTAATCCAAGAAAAAATTGGTAATACATTACAGTCGCTTGATAGAAAGATAGCGAAGAATAAAAAGATAAATGATAATTTAGTTGCTTAAATCGATCTCACCATTGAGTAGTTTGGGAAGTAGGGTATCTCGTAATTCGGTTAACCATAAAATTTGATCAGATAAAGATGATATTTCATTGAAAATTGGGATAACTGTATCATTAAACATTTCTAGTTTTTCTTCGGGTAACATCGGAATTTGAAATTTGCGTAGTTCAGTTAGACTTAGATATTGCTGAGTACTCCCAGCTAAATGTTGTTTAACATAATCTTGGCCATACTGCGATAGCATTGATAAATAAATCAAGTATTTAAATTGATTATCCACCGATGTTTTGATGAGTCCAATATTTTTTATTGCATATTTTAAATCCATATTACGAACAAGATGGACAATACCAACAGTTCCAATCATGGAAATCAATATATCTCCAATATCGACTTTACTTCTTTGGTTAATATTCAAGTAATCAAATTTTGATATTTTCTTTGTTGTACTAAAATCAATTGAATTACCTTTAATATGTTTTGAAGTTACCAGTGGATATCCATCTGAAGTATTTTTTGGTGAATCATGTGTTCCATCCCGAACTTCCACTAAAGACTGTAACTCTATTTTTTTACAATTTAACCTGTGCAAATTAATTTCCTGATCAAATAATGATAAAGCCAACTCGACTAAATTATCATTTACTCGCTAACTAGCGAATCGATGTCGCTTGGTATAATTCTTTCATTAAGCCAAGGGAGCGTCACGATGAAAGATAAGTTTATTCAGGATGTTGTTTCAGAACTTCAGGGGCAACTATCCACCACACAATGTGATATTGTCGCACAAATAATGGATGCTAGACTAAATGGTTATGAAATGACGGTCGCAACAGATTCAACTACCATGTCAAACCAGGATTTTGTCGGGGCGTTTATAGCAGCCAAGAAGGTGGAAGGGTGTTCTGAAAAGTCGCTAAAATACTATGAAAACACGATTCGTAAGCTGTTAGAAAGCATAGATAAATGGATTAAATTGATTTCAACAAATGATTTACGAGAGTATCTTGCAGAATATCAAGATGCGAATGGCTCAAGTAATGTCACTATGGATAACATTCGACGCATATTTTCTAGTTTCTTTTCCTGGCTTGAAGACGAAGATTATATTGGCAAAAGCCCTGTGCGACGTATTCACAAGGTTAAGCAAATGAAAGTTGTGAACGAAGCGTTTACCGACGAAAATGTTGAAATACTACGAGACAGTACAGACAATATTCGTGATCTCACGATAGTTGAGTTTCTAAATTCAACCGGGGTACGTGTGGGTGAGTTGGTGAAACTAAATCGTAGCGATATCAACTTTAATGAAAGATCGTGTATTGTTCTAGGAAAAGGTAACTCGCAGCGTGAAGTGTACTTTGATGCAAGAAGCAAGCTTCACATTCTGAACTATCTTGATAGTCGCGTTGATAATAACGAAGCGCTATGGGTGTCTAAGAAGCATCCGAATACAAGATTGAGTATTAGTGGTGTGGAAAGTATGTTGAGAGAGCTTGGTTCTCGAGCAAAAATTACAAAAGTGCATCCGCATCGATTCAGACGTACATTGGCTACAAAAGCAATTGACAAAGGAATGCCGGTTGAGCAAGTGCAAAGATTACTTGGGCATGTAAGGATTGATACAACGTTGCATTACGCAATGGTTAATCAAACCAATGTTAAAAATGCACATAGAAAATTTATTGGATAGGAGAGAAAAAATGCGAATTGAAGAAGTTGCTAGTGTTAAATCCAGTAAGCGTATATTTGCTAGCGAGTATGTTGTAGAGGGAATACCATTTTTTAGGGGCAAAGAAATTACCTTAAAGTCAAAAGGAAGCAACGTAAATCCGCTGTTCATTTCAGAACAAAGATATAAAGAAATTTCTGATAGGTTTGGGGTACCTGAAGCTGACGATATATTTGTCACGTCAGTTGGTACAATTGGTTCAATATTTCAGGCTAAAATACAAGACCTACCCTTTTACTATAAAGACGGTAACGTAACACAGATTACTGACTTTGATACAGACAGAATATATCCTCAATTTTTAAAGTATTATCTAGAATCTGCACTGGGTCAAAATTCAATTAACGAAAAGGTTATTGGTTCTACTCAACAAGCGCTCACTATTAATGCTTTGGGATCTGTTGAACTGATGGAAACTTCAGTTAATGTTCAGAAAAAAATAGTATCAATTCTTGAGCCGATTGATAAAAAAATAACCTTGAACAAGGCTATAAATGATAATTTACTTGAGCTAGCAACAACTATGTTCAGTTCTGATTTTCCAGATATAACTAATGCTGAAACAACAATTGGTTATTATATTAACCCTAAGCGTGGCAAAGGGCTTTTATCGAAGGATGCAATTCCAGGGTCTATTCCAGTGATTGCAGGTGGCCTATCACCTGCAACATATCATAATGTAGCCAATACAAAAGCACCAGTTGTGACAATTTCAGCATCGGGTGCTAATGCTGGGTTCGTAAATATTTGGACTGAACCAGTTTGGTCATCTGATTCATCCTTCATAGATGAAAGAATTAGCGAATCGGTTTATTTCTGGTATGTCATGTTACGAAAACGTCAATCTGAAATATTTGATTTACAAACCGGCTCGGCACAACCGCATATTTATCCCTCTCATATTGAATCGATGCCGATGAAAGTGGTTGATATAGCCAAACAATTATCATTTTCAAAAAAAGTTTCACCATTGTTTAAAAAGTACGCTGAGAACATTATTGAAATTGAATATTTAACCAAGATTCGAGATACTCTTTTACCTAAACTATTAAACGGATCAATAGAGTTAGGCGACTAAATTATCATTTACCAAACTTGAAAACTAAAAAAAGAACGTACAAAGAAAGGAGCCAAAATGAAATCAAATTCATTCACTACTGAAGACGACGTTGAACAAGCCGCCATAGATCAACTAATTGAACAAGGCTACACAGCCTACCTAAGCCCAGATTATAAGAATCCAAATCCTGAAATTAACGCTGAACGAGGTAATGATGAACGAAACATCATTTTGAAAGCCCGCCTTTATAAAGCGTTGGAAAAGAATAATCCGGGTCATTCGGATGATATATACACCGAAGCCGTTGCGCAATTTGAAAAGTTAGCTGATAGTCCAGATATGATGATTAATAATCATTTCATGCACAAATTGATTATTGGAGGTGCCAAGGTCACTCGTTCGATATTGGGAGAACAACGCACAATAACAATGTACCCAATCGACTTTGAAAACCCGCTGGACAATGATTTTGTAGTAACTAATCAATACACGGTAATTCAAGGTGATCATAATCGACGCCCGGACGTTACCTTATTTGTGAACGGGCTACCGTTAGTTACGTTTGAGTTTAAAGACTTGGATAACGATAATGTTGGTATTTCTGATGCATGGAATCAATTTCAAACATATAAACGTGAAATATCTAATTATATGCAATACAATGAAATTTTAGTGATTACTGATGGAGTCGTTGCCCGAGCTGGTTCGTTAACCGCTGGTGAAGACCGCTTTATGCAATGGCGTCTCCCAAATGAAGTGAAAAATGGATTTTCTTCTGGTATGCAGATGGAAAGTTTGATTGAGGGGATGATGAGTCCTGAAACTTTGTTGGACTTAATTCAAAATTTCATAATCTTTGAATCAGATGGTGATAAAACTTTCAAAATTTTAGCTGCGTATCATCAGTACTATATGGTGAATAAGGCAGTTGAAAAGACAGAAACAACCATTGCCGATCCGAGCGACAACCGAATCGGAGTAGTTTGGCATACTCAAGGTTCTGGTAAATCACTTTCAATGGTCTTCTACACTGGAATTGTGAGTCGAAAACTTGGTAATCCAACAATTGTGGTCATTAATGATCGCAACGATTTGGATGACCAACTTTCTGGTACCTTCGCCGCCGCCAAAGAATTATTGGGCCAGAAGCCCACCCAAGCTACGGAACATAATGGTCTCACTGGACGTGAAGATATGCGTGAATTACTATCTGTGAACTCAGGCGGAATCGTTTTTACAACTATGCAAAAATTCGCGCCAGATTTCAAGAATGGTGAAACTGAAATGCCAGTATTGACTGAACGTTCAAATGTTATTGTCATTGCTGATGAAGCGCACCGGACGCAATACGGCCTTTCATCAAAGTATTCTGATGAAAAAGGAGCGACATACGGGTATGCACGATATCTTCGGGATGCGCTACCAAATGCGTCATACATTGGTTTTACCGGAACGCCAATTGATCAAGCTGATAAGTCAACCAAGGGTGTTTTTGGCGACTATATTGATGTTTATGATATGACTCGTGCAGTTGAAGACCACGCGACTGTTAAAATTTTCTATGAAGGTCATATCATTCCGCTTTCACTGGACCCAAACGCACAAGCTGAATATGATGATTTACTTCGCGAAACAGGCATGGATGATGAGTCTATTGATGGCTTGAGTCCAAATGCCAAACGTGAGCGTGAGTTAACTCGGTTGGAATCTATTGCTGGATCAACGCCACGAGTTAAGACGCTAGCTGCACACTTTATTAAGCATTTTGAAGCTCGTCAAAAATTGGAATATGGGAAATCAATGATTGTCGCCATGTCTCGACGTAATGCAGTTAAAATTTATGACGAAATTATTAAACTCCGACCTGATTGGCATAGTGATGACCTAGACAAAGGTAAAATCAAAATTGTTATGACGACAGCTGCGTCCGATGATGAAGCCTTATCTAAGCACCACACTAATAAAAAAGAACGTGAAAAGCTACAACTTCGCATGAAAAACAATGATGATGAATTACAAATCGTTATTGTCGTCGATATGTGGTTGACTGGGTTTGACGCCCCTGCAACAAATACAATGTATGTTGATAAGCCGATGCATGGTCATAACTTGATGCAAGCGATTGCGCGAGTTAACCGCGTTTTCAAAGACAAGGAAAATGGGTTGGTTGTTGATTACATCGGGATTGCAGATAGTCTAAAGCAAGCATTGCAACAATACACACCTTCGGATCAAGGACAAGCAGGTATTAACATTGAAAAAGCAGTATCTATAATGCTTGAAAAGTATCAAATCATTACCAATGATTATCTGTACGGAATGGACTATCACGAATTTAATTCGAGTGATCGTGCCATACGTATGGAAACATTCAGAAATACATTGAACGACATTCTTGCACTTGGAAAAGATGAGATTAAAGCATTCCAGGATGTGACAACACAATTTCAAAAAGCTTTTGCGTTGGTTGCAACTCAACCAGAAGCAGTAGACGTTGCTGAGGAATTGGCATTTTTCGTCGCTTTGAAAAATGCAATCGCCAAGTTGAATGCGACGGATGGTGCAATTAGTGGGAGAGAGATTGATTATCGAATGCGCCAACTTTTGGACAAGTCAATTTTGCCTGGTGACGTTGTAGATTTGTATACGGAACTCGGACTTGATCGGCCTGATTTGAATCTTTTGTCAGACGAGTTCTTGGCGGAAGTTGAAAAGCTACCACAAAAGAATACCGCTTTGAACCTTTTGGAACGGTTATTAAAAGGGCAAGTGCGTTATTTGTCACGCTCCAATATGGTAAAAGCACGTAAGTTCCAAGAGGCCTTGGAGGCAGCAATTGAGAGCTACAATACACGCGGATTAAACACTGAAATTGTAATCCGGCAACTCATTGAGATGGCTAAAGAAATTAACGTTGCAAAAAAAGAAGGTGAAGATTTAGGTTTGTCACCTGAAGAAATTGCTTTTTATGATGCGTTGTCGGATCATGAACGAGCCATTCAAGAGATGGGTGAAGTTAAGCTTCATCAACTTGCAGCGGCCTTAGTTGTTGAAGTTAAAAAGAACGCAGGTACTGATTGGTCTCGACGTGCGAATGTTAAAGCTAACATGCGGATTGCTGTTAAAAAGCTTCTCCGTCAGTTTGGTTATCCGCCTGATTTTGCCAAGGAAGCCATTGATACTGTAGTTGAACAGGCTGAGCTGATGGCTTTGCGTGATAATGGTGAATAAATGGACTTTTATAATTATGTAGTTTAGGTGTTCTTGAAAACTGAGCTTATAGTTTGTTCAAAATAAAATAGTGAGTACAAGAATGATGTTGAAAACTTACTATTTTTATGAAACCATATGAAGATAATCTCTTAATTATCAAAAAGGATATATTTAATAATGCAAAGTAAGCTGAATCTTAATCACATGAAAAGTCCAATTTTTTTAATGCGCTTTTTCGATACAGATGAGCATAGAAATGATTTTTTTCGTGGCGGATTTTATATGCGTAATTTAACGTCATATAAGACGGAAGACACTACCGGAAATGGAATAAATGATTATGGTGAGGGTACAGTTAATTCAGAACGAATTAATAATATGCGAATCATACTTAATTTCGATGATGGAAATGGTGATATATACAAGACGGAAGTTGATGAGAATGTGACAGCTCTTAAAATGCCATCATCATTAACGGGTGATGCATATATTTCATCATGGACACTGATACCTAATAAACACTTGATATTTAATTATGAAGTTGGGAAGTATGAACTGGATACAAAATTTGTTCAACAGGTTTATCAAACTTACAATGAGAAACGGTTTGGTGTAATAGTTGTATTGCAAGATTTAATAGACGCTTTTGAAATCGCAGCAAAAAAACAACAGTTGGACTCCAGTTATTCCCCTATTCATTATGGAAATATTTTAGAAATTTATAAGGAAAATACTGAATTAGTCACCGCATATGGTGAATTATTTGTTAAAAGCAAGAAATTTAAAGAACAGTATGAATTTAGATTTATTACGTTTATAAAAGAACCGATCGAAGGGCATTTATTACAAATGGAAACGAAAATGATGCGTTTTACGAAGTTTGATGAGCCTTTTTCAAAAAAAGTTTCTGTTAATTTATTTGATATATTAGATAATTCAACTATTGAATAATTTTCGGAACTCTACAAGATCTTTTATAAAAGGTGACATATTGCACTAGCCTACCTCGGTAAGCTAGTGCAAGGATGATAATCGGGTATAACCAGCAGATTGATATGATAATTATTTGTTTTGCAAAATCAAGTTTAAGGATGATAGAATGGCCAAGAAAACACAAATTATTAATTTCTTTTTTTACAAAGTTTATATAGGTAATGATTTTTCTCAATTAAAAAGATTTTCATTGGAAGACTGGTATACCAATAGTTTACCAGTTGAAATGGGTGATTCTACTGAAAAAATAGGCAACTCGACCAATGGTCAATATCGAAATGTTAGAATCTCATCAGGAATAATTCATGTTGATGACTTTGAAAAACAAGGTAGACTAGAATGGCTTCACTTCACAAAGCACACTGAGCGTGGTGTAATGAAATCTAATGTATCGAGCGATGAAGTAAGTACTATTGAATTGAAGAATGAAGAGTATGTCGCGTTAGATACAAATGTAGTTTTTGATCCCAATAATAGTTTTATGATGATTCAAGCAAATCGTAATGCAGTTTCAGACCAACATATACAAGAATATATTAATGTATTTCTTGATAGTGACGCTAAAATAAATCTTGTTCCAGTTAAGGTTGATGTTAGAAATCGATTGCAAAAAGTGATGGGATTTAAAAAACTACATTACAAATTTGATGCAGAAAGTGTACTCTACACAAATCCTAAAGAAGAAGACCCTGCTACACTGAAAGCGGGATTTAACTTAATGCATTTAACAGAAGCATATTCGGTAGAAGTGGTACTGAAGCCAAAACCCAGATCAAATAAATACTTAAATGAAGCTACTATCAACGCAATTGCTGATGAAATAACTTCAAACCCAATGCAAATTGGAAAGGCCGAAGTTGAATTTGACGAGACCGTGTCGGGTCAAAAAGAAGTACTAAATTTATTAGATTCTGTATTAAAATACTCAGAAAAATTCACCCATGAACCCAAAGAAAGTGTTCCAGTGAATGAAATAAAAAAAGTTATGATGGCCAATATTAAGAAATATGAGGAAAAAGCCAAAAATTAATCTAATTTTAGGAGCTAGACTTAATATGAATAAACTAAAATTCGTTTGGTATTACTCGAAAAAAGAAATCGTTTCGGCTATCTTACTATTAATAAGTCAATTAGTAATTTTAAAGCTTGCACAAGGTAACTTTAAGGTGCATATTCATGATTTTGAGACCATGTTAACTAGTTTGCAGACGATTGCGTCCATTTTTGTTGGATTTTACGGAACAATGTTTGGGATAGTACTTACTAAAGAAGTTATGCCAATATTTAAAAGGCTAAAGATGTTATCTGGAGGATTTAACCAGTATAAATGGCGTGTATGGGAATCAATTATATTTTCATTTATCATTTTATTTGGAAGTACGGTGTTGCAGCTGATTAATAATTATCCATACTTTGTAATAATAATTTGGATTTCAATTGTATTTGGCTATTTTATTTCAATAATTCACACAATGTGGTTTTTTGTATCTGCAGTCATAAGTACGCAAGATGATTTGTCAAGCTGATATTTATTAAACAGGCAGCATTAAATTTCTGAGACCTGAGAATATATGAAAAGGTGGTAAATGTTGCACATTAATGAAATGTTGATTAAAATGGTCGCGTTGCAATAATAATATGTTTCAAAGGGCGATAAAAACCTAAAGTAAGAACTGGAGCCGAAATGGAAGAAGTCGAACGCGCACAGCTAATGGAATTCCTTTACTACGGTGATGCCATGTACTTCATCTATAAAGGCTCCAAGATATTTGTTGAAACGAATTATCACAGCGCTAATGACGTACATGTTGTCGATGTCTTAGATGTATTTAATGACGGGCAAGAGTACGTGGAGAAATACTATTTCGAGGATCCTGACCCTGAGGTAACTAGGACTAACTTTTTGAAGGCTAAGTTGTTTGATGGCAAAAACATCAACGAAGTGTTCAAAGAGGTTACGTGGGTGGATGAGTAGCATTGTCGCAATTGATGTTCTTCCGTTTAGTTGATCATGGTAATTACTGCAACAAAGCCTTTTGTTAGGTGATACAAATAAAACACACTTCATACGGCAATCTCGTATGAAGTGTGTTTTTGTGTTATGATGTTGTCAGAGGTAAATACCATGGCTGAATTACGTTTTTTAAAAATCGTCATCAATAACCATCCCCTAATCCAAACCAATACAGCGTTCTCGCTTGTCTCTGATCAACGCGTCCAAGAAGGCGATGAGGAGCAAATGATTCATTTGTTCGGACGTAACTGGGTCAATAACATCACAACCTTAGCTGGGCGGAACGCGGCGGGTAAAACTACGCTCATGAAGTTCACGTTGGGGATGTTGTCTTTGTTGCTGGGAAATAATTCAATCACGCAGACCAGACTGGTTGAGGTGTTGCTTGGGGACGCGCCAGTGACAGTCGAAATGTACTTTTACGGCACGAACAAGCAAATCTATCAAGACGTGCTCACTTTCGCCTGGGATAGCCAGCAAGGGGCTTGGTACATTGACCAGGAAGTGATTAAGGTCAAAACGGCCAAAGTTAATGACGCCAAAAAAAGCCTGTTTAACTTTACTGAGGCGGAAGTTTTTGCTGATCGTTCCAAGTTAGACGGAATCGCCTCACTCGTTTTGTCGCCTGATGATTCCATTTTCCGAACCGTGATTGCCCACAATAAGTATCAACCAACGGCCGTCGTGGATAATTTAACGTTTACCGACCTGAATTTTTTGGTGTCAGCGCAAGATGAAGTGCCCACGCAGATTTTGGAATATTTAGATTCAACGGTTGAATACCTAAAAATTGATCGACTAGAGAATCATCAATCCGTGTTCAGGTTGAAATTTAAGGGATTGCCACGTGAAATAACGGATAACAATTTTGCCAATATCACGCGCTATTTGTCATCAGGGACGGCGAAGGGAATTACGATTTACTCCCAGGCGTTAATCACGTTGAAGAAAGGTGGCTATCTATTCATTGATGAACTAGAAAACCACTTCAATCACGCAATTGTGCGGACATTCATCGAAATGTTTGCCGATCAAAGAATCAATCAACAGCAGGCGACGTTGATCTTTAGCACGCACTATTCGGCGTTGCTGGATGATTTAGTGCGTGGCGACCAAGTTTATATCGCCCGCCGCCAAGCCAAGATTACATTGACACGCTACTCAGACACAGACTTGCGCTCAGATTTGGTGCGCTCGGATGTCTTTGATGCAAACTTAATAGCGGGCACAGCCCCTGATTATGATGCGTATATGCGATTACTGAAAGCGACGGCTAAGATGATTGCTAAGGCATATTGAATTAATTGATTGACTAGGGTTATATTAATTTGTGTGAGATAATAATTGATAAATGGGAGGTGATGAGATGACAGCAGAAAAAAATATTGATGAGAAAACTCTGGAATATGCAAAAGCTCACAAACGTGAATTTGTTGAACAAGTGATTGGTCATCGTATCCCTGAAGAAGATAAACTAGCAATTTTCATGGCTGGTACACCTGGAGCTGGTAAAACAGAAGTGGCAGTTAGCATATCTGAAATGCTAGGAGATAATTTGAGTATTATTGATGCAGATGTGTTTCGTGAGTCCTTTCCAGGCTACAATGGAGCTAATTCCAGCGATTTTCAACACGGTGCATCGTGGCTAGTTGATCACACCTTTACTTATCTGATTAAGAAAAACTATTCATTTATTTTAGATGGTACATTTTCCCATGGCAGAACTATGCAAAACATTGAATTACTGATACCTGCGATTTATACTAAAGAACAATTGGAGGAATTACTCGATGACTGATGAAGAAAAACAATTAGCCTTTGAAATTGCTGAAAAGTATCACCACAACTATGTGCAATTTTCTAAAAATGCCACCTCAATGGAATTTTCAATTTTATTAAAGTACATTGTTGATCAAGCTAACTTGAAGCAACGAAAAATAGCTGGATTAGATTAATGCAAGTTTTTATAGGGTAGCGCTAACTTTCATTGCAAAGATAGAATAAATAAGGCTCAAGAGATGGACGAATAACAAAAGAAACTAGCAAATGAGATTGCTGAAAAATATCATCATAGCTATGCAGAGTTTGATGAAAAGGCAACGGCTCGTGAATACAGCACGTTAATGAAATATGTTGCTAACGAGGCTAATCGAAAGCAAGGTGTAATTGCGGCCTTGGAATAAATATTAATTAATTCCATAGGAAAAAGCTTGATAATATGTAAGTGTAATGATATATTAAGTATATGGAAAGGCGGGTTAGCCCCGTCGCCTTCGAAGATAATTTCACAAGAGGGTTAGTGATTCGGGATCTAAGCTTGGCGTACTAGTCGTCAAGCTCTTTTCTTTTGTGTTGGCAATTCTGCGGACAGTATCGTTTTGGACAGATAAAAATCAAAGCACTAAGGATTTAGCATCGAAAATTAATTACAATAATCAAAAGTGTGACACTTGATTTAGAATAATGTATCTCTAAACACTGTCTTATAGGCGTTTGGGGGAGTTTAGTTTTATCTGAAAAATGTAGTAATATTTTAAATGGCGAATTTAAATGATCATGCTCACATCGCTCACAATCGACGTAACTTGATTCTCCCTAGATTGTAAATCCAGGCGAAAAAATGATTGATTTTATGGAATCACCATGTTAGTATTTTAAGTAAGGAAAGGCGGGTTAGCCCCGTCGCCCTCGAAGATAATTTCATAAGAGGGTTAGTGATTTGGGATTTGAGCTTGGCGTACTAGTCGTCAAGCTCTTTTCTTTTGTTTTTTGCCACTACGCCGACCGGATCGCAAGGATTAATCAAGTGCTAAGGATTAATCAGCACATTCTTTGTTATAATACAGGCATAAACAGAAAACGAGGAAAACGATATGCAACGAGCAGTAGTTACAGTAGTTGGTAAGGATCACCCTGGCATCATCGCCAAGGTTGCAAACACGTTGGCTGACCACCAAGCAAACATTTTGGATTTGAGCCAAACTTTGATGGATGACATTTTCACGATGAGTATGTTAGTGGACGTGACGACGCTCAATGAGAATTTTGCGACGCTGCAAACTGATTTGGATGTAGTTGGTGGGCAACTTGGCGTTGAAGTGCACACTCAACGCGAAGAACTCTTCAACACGATGTCACAAGTCTAGGCGGTACAATCATGGATACGAGTCATATACAAGAAACGATTAAGATGGTCGCCGAAGAGCACATGGATATCCGCACGGTGACGATGGGGATTTCTTTGCTCGATACAATCGGGGGCACGGTCGAAGAGACAGCTAAAAACGTTTACGCCAAAATCACGACGAAAGCAGCTAATTTGGTTGCTGTAGCCAATGAAATCGAGCGCGATTATGGGATTCCAATTACCAACAAGCGGATTTCGGTGACACCAGTGGCTTTGATTGCTGGGCGTGCTAAGCCAGAAGAAATGTTGATTCTCGCCAAGGCTTTAGACGATGCAGCCAAAGCGGTCGGGGTCGACTTCATCGGTGGGTACTCAGCCTTGGTGCAAAAGGGCTTCTCAAATGGCGACTTGGCCTTAATCAAGTCATTGCCTGAAGTGCTGACGAATACTGATTTGGTGATGAGCTCAATCAATATCGGTTCAACCAAGGCCGGGATTAATCTGGATGCGGTCAAGTTGATGGGTGAAACGGTCAAGGCGATTAGTGAAATCTCGGGTACAGCCAATGCCAAGATGGTAATTTTTGCCAATGCGGTCGAGGACAATCCGTTCATGGCCGGCGCTTTCCACGGTGTCAGTGAACCGGACGTGGTGATCAACGTTGGGGTTTCTGGCCCTGGTGTGGTGAAAAACGCGATTAGCAAATGCCAAGGTGAGCCGATTGACAAGGTGGCTGAAACCATCAAACGTACAGCCTTTAAGATTACTAGAATCGGACAATTTATCGGTAGTTTAGCGGCGGAAAAGCTTGGCGTTGAATTTGGAATTGTTGATTTGAGTTTGGCACCCACGGCCGAACGGGGTGACTCGGTGGCCGAAGTGCTCGAAGCAATTGGCCTGGAACAAGTCGGTGCCCATGGTACGACGGCGACTTTGATGTTATTAAACGACGCGGTTAAAAAGGGCGGCGTGATGGCCTCACAACGGGTCGGTGGTTTGTCAGGGGCCTTTATCCCAGTTTCTGAAGACGCGGGCATGATCGATGCGGTCAAGGCCGGGACGTTGTCATTGGCTAAGTTAGAAGCAATGACAGCGGTGTGTTCCGTTGGCTTGGACATGATTGCGATTCCAGGTGATGTGCCCGCTACCACGATTGCTGGCATGATTGCTGATGAAGCGGCAATTGGAGTACAAAACAATAAGACCACAGCGGTGCGCATCTTGCCATCCCCAGGCTATGCAGTCGGGGAAATGGTCGAATACGGTGGTCTATTAGGCGCCGCACCAGTCATGCCGGTGGTCAATAAGTCGTCAGCGGATTTTATCAATCGGGGTGGCCACATTCCAGCACCGATTCATTCGTTCAAGAATTAGGCATCACAAACGGTCGCAATATCCCGTTAAACTTGCATTACAACAGGACTTACGCTATAATATTTAATGTTGATGAATAGCTCTTAGTTGAGTGGCCCAGGAACGAGTTCCTCGGCCGCTCATTTTATTGAGTTGGACCTAGTAAGATTGGACATTGAGCGAAGGGAGATAGTCTTGTGGCAAACGTTGTAGAAACTGTACAAGCCGTGCTCGAGCCTGAGTTGACGACCAAAGGATTTGACCTGTGGAATGTAGCGTACGAGAAGTTGGGCTCAGAAATGGTGCTCCGCGTCCTCGTTGATCGCTTAGATGGTGCCATTTCCATGGATGACTTGGTGATGTTGACTGAGTTGATTGGTGATGTGGTTGATGGTATTACACCAGATCCATTCCCAGAAGCATATCTAATGGACGTGGCTTCACCGGGCGCCGAACGTGAATTAAAGCGGGCCAAGGATTTTGATTGGGCCGTGGAGAAATTTATTCACGTCGAGTTGACCAGTGAAGTCAATGGCCAAACTGTATTAGATGGTGAATTAGTGGCAGTTGATGCTGACACTTTGACACTCGCAGTCATGGTTAAGTCAAAACGCCAAACCGTTGAGCTTGCGCGGGCTGCTGTAAAATCAGCCCACCTCATCATTGGGATGGATCGGATTTTGACGACCGACGCCGATTTTGATTGGGCGTTGAACAAATTGGTACGGGTAACAACGTATCAAAAGATTGATGGTAAAAAAGAATTTGAGGGTGAGTTAGTGGGTGTGACGGCTGATGAATTGACGGTGGCAGATGATGCCGAAGTTGAATTCACCATTCCGCGCGCAGCCATCGCCCGAGCTTCGCATGCAAATAATTTTTAATGGAGATTTCTCATGAGTAAGGAATTAGTAACTGCGCTAAATGCCCTAGAGCAAGAAAAAGGCATTAAGGCAGAAGTGTTAGCTGAAGCAATTGAAACTGCTTTGGCCAAAGCCTATGAAAAAGATCACGATGAGGCTGACAATATCGTCGTAAACTTCAATTTGGAAAAGGGAACGATCAAGGCCTACGCGGTTAAGGTGGTTGTTGCCGATGACGAAATTGAAGATCTCAACAAGCAGATTTCATTAACGGATGCCTTGGAAATCAACCGCGCCTATGAAGTTGGCGATGAAATCAAGTTTGACCAAACCCCTAAGGATTTCGGTCGGTTCGCGATTCAAACCGCTAAGCAAATCATTTTGCAAAAGGTGCGTGAAGCTGAACGTGGCATCGTCTATGACAACTTCTCAAAGTACATTGATGAAGTCGTGACGGGTGAAGTCGAACGTGAAGACACGCGCTACTTGTATGTCATCTTGCCAGGTGGCCAACAAGCTGCAGCCATGAAGCCCAATGACCAAATGCCAAACGAAAACTACAACATGGGTGATCGAATCAAGGTGTTGGTCACTGAAGTTGAAAGTGAAGTTAAAAAGGGCCCACAAATCTTTGTGTCCCGCACGGCTGACAACTTGGTTAAGCGTTTGTTTGAAAATGAAGTCCCAGAAATCGAGCAAGGCGTGATTGAAATCAAAGCCATCGCCCGTGAAGCTGGGGATCGGGCCAAGGTTGCCGTCTTCTCACACCAAAGAGATTTGGATCCGGTGGGAACAATGGTTGGTCAAGGTGGTAACCGAGTACAAGCTGTGGTTAACGAGTTGTCTGGTGAAAACATGGACATCATCGAATGGGAAGAAGATCCAGCGTTGTTCATCATGAACGCGTTGAGCCCAGCCGAAGTTGAAGAAGTCATCTTTGACCCAATCAACGAACGTGGTGTAACGGTGTTGGTCCCTGATTATCAATTGTCATTGGCGATTGGTAAGCGTGGACAAAATGCGCGGTTGGCTGCTCGGTTGACTGGCTTCTCAATTGACATCAAGCCTGAATCAGAACGTGATAATGTGATTGCAGCCTTGCAACAAAAGGCGGACGAAGCAATCAACGGTCCTCGGGCCACCCCATTTGAAGCTGAAGCAGATGCCGATGAAGCGTTTGCCAATGTTGACTTGGATGCCGCTGAGTAATTAGAAAGCGCAAGAGGACACGTGATGAAACAACGTAAAATACCAATGCGCAAAGATATCGTCACTGGTGAAATGGTGCCCAAGCAGGAATTGGTGCGGATTGTACGCACGCCTGAAGGTAGCGTGGAACTCGACCCGACTAACCGTGCAAACGGCCGGGGCGCATATCTGAGTTTAGACGTCAAAGTTGCTCAACAAGCCAAAGCCAAGCGCACGTTTGACCGCGTCTTTGAAACAACTTTAACTGATACTTTCTACGATGAATTAATTGCTTATGTCGATCACCAACAAGCACGTAAGGAATTATTCGCCGATGAACAATAAACAAAAATTATTAAACCTCTTGGGTCTGGCCCGGCGAGCTGGTAAATTAGTTACCGGCGAAGACATGGTCTTGACGGCAATCCGCAATGGCAAAGCAAGCATCGTTTTCTTTGCCGCGGATGGGGGCGCAAGTAGTTTAAAGAAATTTACTGATAAAACCAATAGCTATGACGTGGCATTTTCGACCGCATTGACCCGTCAAGAATTAGCTGATGCAACCGGCATGGCCCGAACAGTAATTGCTGTGGCCGATCGTGGGTTTGCCAAGAAAATGCGGGAATATTTAGAAAATTAGGAGGATGAACATGTCTAAGCGAATTTTTGAATTAGCAAAAGAAATGAACGTATCATCCAAGGAACTCGTTGAAACCGCACAAAAGTCAGGCATGGATGTGAAGTCACACATGTCAACGATTGATGCTGCCCAAGAAGCAACTTTGAAGAATGGTGGCAAGAAAGCTGAAGAAAAGCCAGCTGTCAAAAAGCCGATCGAAATCAAAGTTGTTAAAAACGAAAACTTGAAGAAGAACCGCAGTGTAAGTACTGGTCAAAACCGGCCTAACCCTGCACGGCAAGCAAACAAGCCTGTTGCCCCTAAGGAAACGCCTAAGCCAGCTGCAGTGAAGTCTGCAGCACCTGCGCCAGTTAAGGAAGCACCTAAGTCAACAGCACCAATCGCTAAGTCAGCTGCACCAAAGCCGGCGCAAGCCTCACAAGCTCCAAAGCCAGCTCAAACTGCAAAGCCTGCACAACAAACTTCAGCTCGGCCAGCAGCACCAAAGCCAGCTGGCACAAAGCCTACTAACAATGCGCCACGCCCAGCTGCAAGTTCAACTTCAGCACCTAAGCGTGAAGCTGCACCAGTGCGTGCGGTACGTAATGAAAACCGCTCAAGCAACAATGGTGGTGGTAACGGTGGTGGCCAAAATCGTCCAAACAACAATCGTGGTGGTAACAACAACGGCCGTGGTGGTTGGAATGACAATCGTGGCGCTGGTAACAACCGCGGTGGTAAAAAGGGCAAGAACAAGCGCAATAACCGCCGTGAAGAACCTAAGGCAGCACCAACAGTTCGTAAGGAACAACCACTTCCAGAAGTATTGGTTTATTCAATCGGCATGAACGTGCAAGATATTGCTAAGCTCATTCACCGTGATGCAACCGAAATCATCAAGAAGTTGTTCATGCAAGGAATTATGGTTAACCAAAACCAAGCCTTGGATGGTGATACGATCGAATTGTTGGCCTTGGATTACGGGATTGAAGCCGAAGCTAAGGTCGAAGTCGACATTGCCGATATCGACAAGTTCTTTGAAGAAGAAAACCAAAATAGTGACAACCAAGTGCCTCGTGCACCAGTTGTTACGATCATGGGTCACGTCGATCATGGTAAGACCACGTTGCTTGACTACTTGCGTAACTCACACATTACTGAGGGTGAAGCTGGTGGCATCACGCAACATATTGGTGCCTACCAAGTTAAGTTGCAAGACCGGGTCATCACGTTCTTGGACACCCCTGGTCACGCGGCCTTTACGGCGATGCGTGCCCGTGGAGCGGATATTACTGATATCACGATCCTAGTTGTTGCCGCCGATGATGGCGTAATGCCACAAACGATCGAAGCGATTAACCACGCTAAGGCCGCTGGTACACCAATCATCGTGGCCGTTAACAAGATTGATAAGCCTGGTGCCAACCCAGAAAACGTGATCACGCAATTGATGCAATACGAATTGATTCCAGAAGAATTCGGTGGTGACACCATCTTCGTGAATATTTCAGCCAAGTTTGGGCAAAATATTGATGAATTGTTGGAAATGGTACTGTTGCAATCAGACGTGCTTGAATTAAAGGCCAATCCTGATCAACGCGCTGCTGGTTCAGTTATCGAAGCACGTTTGGATAAGGGTCGCGGAACTGTGGCGACTGTCTTGGTTCAACAAGGTACGATGCGCATCGGTGATCCAATCGTTGTGGGTAACACATTTGGTAAGGTCCGGACGATGACTAATGATCGTGGTCGTCGTATCAAGGAAGCTAAGCCATCAACACCAGTCGAAATTACTGGGTTGAATGATGTGCCACATGCTGGCGATCGTTTCGTGGTCTTTGAAGACGACAAGACGGCGCGTGCAGCTGGTGAAGAACGTGCTAAGCGGGCTTTGATTGCTGATCGCCAACGTAATAACGTGGTGTCAGTGGCTGACTTGTTCAACAAGATGGCTGAAAAGCAAATGAAGTCAGTGCCCGTTATCATCAAGGCCGACGTGCAAGGTTCTGTTGAAGCCTTGGCTGGATCATTTAACAAGATCGACGTTGAAGGTGTTAAGGTTGACATCATTCACACGGCCGTTGGAGCAATCAACGAATCTGACGTCACTTTGGCGGAAGCATCTGGTGCGATTGTGATCGGCTTTAACGTCCGACCAACGCCGATTGCCCGGCAACAAGCGGATTCAGATTCTGTCGATATTCGTTTGCATTCAGTGATTTATAATGCGATTGATGAAATCGAAGCCGCAATGAAGGGTCAATTGGAACCTGTCTTTGAAGAACAAGTGGTCGGAACTGCCGATATCAACGAGTTGTTCAAGGTTTCAAAGATTGGGACGATCGTTGGTGGAATTGTGATGTCTGGAAAGATTACGCGTAACTCAAAGGTTCGCTTAATCCGTGATGGCATCGTCATTTATGATGGTCAACTTGGTTCATTGCGTCGTTTCAAAGACGATGTCAAGGAAGTTAAGAATGGTTACGAATTCGGTTTGACGATCGAAAACTACAACGACGAACGTGTCGGTGACCAAATCGAAGCGTATGAAATGATTGAAGTAAAGCCTAAGTAAGACAGCTAGTCAATGAAATGGAGGAGCTAAAATGGCTCAACAAAATTTCCGTGTTGGAAGGTTGGAGCAAGAAATCCAACGTGAAGTCAATGATATTCTTTTAAAGCGGGTACGTGATCCGCGGGTTGAGGGTATTACGGTGACAGGTGTCGAGGTAACTGGTGACTTGCAACAAGCCACGATTTATTATTCACTGTTGTCAGAATTGGCTTCCGTTAACCAAAAAGCTGCTACTGGGTTAGATGCAGCAAAAGGCCTGATTCGCAAAGAATTAGGTGCGCGCTTGAGAATTTACAAAACGCCTGAATTATTTTTCAAGCAGGATGAATCAGTCCAATATGGTAACAAAATTGATGATTTGATTCGTAAATTAAACAGCACAGATTAAGACCCAAAACGCCATTTTGATGGCGTTTTTTGTTATACTATAAGTTGACATAAAACTTATAGACTATGAATATAAAGTTAACAAGTAAAGTGAGAAGAGCATGATACACAAAATTGGGGCCATCATCACGGCTAAAGTAACGGATGAAAATGATAAATTTTATTACGCCCAAGTCGAGGGCGTAACGTATGAAATCGCCAAAACTGAGTTGGAAAAGCCTTTAAACATTGGTGGCTTAGTGACTGGGTTTGCGTATGAAAATAAAGATAACCGCTTAGAAATCACCAAAAAGATTCCTGACGTACGCTTGGGCCATTATGCATGGGGCACGGTGACTGACATTCGTCGTGATTTGGGCGTGTTCGTTGATATTGGCTTGCCGAATAAAGACGTGGTCGTTTCCTTAGACGAACTGCCCACGATCAAAGAACTCTGGCCACGCAAAGGTGATCGCTTGATGGTCACTTTGCGCATTGATAACAAAGATCGGTTGTGGGGCGAATTAGTCACCAATGAAATCTTAAATGCCGTGCGGATTCCTGCCAAGCCTGATATGAAGGGCAAAAAGGACATCAAAGCCACCGTGTATCGCTTAAAGATGGTTGGGACATTGGTGATCACCGCCGATTACAAGTTTGGCTTTATCCATCCCAGTGAACGCCTACGTGAACCGCGCTTGGGTGAAGAAATCACGGCCCGCATTATTGGGGTGCGCCCTGATGGGTTGTTAAATATGACGCTCAAGCCGTTAGCTTACAAGGCCATTGGTGAAGATGCGCAAATGTTGTTGGCCTTGTTGGAACGTTCAGCTAGCCATTCATTGCCTTACACTGACAAATCTGACCCTGCTGACATTCAAAAGTATTTTGGAATGAGTAAGGGTCAATTCAAGCGGGCAGTTGGTAATCTCTACAAGCAACGCCGGATTACCCAAGATGCCAACGGAATTTATTTGGTTACCGATAGCGAGGCGTAAAGATGACGCAAATTGCTAAATATGATGATTACATCGCTGATTATCTGCATTTCGTCACTGTTGAACGCGGGCTATCAGCCAATACCCGCACGTCTTATCGCCAAGATTTGCATAAGTTTTTTCTGTATTTACAAGAGCAAAAGGCTGAATTGCCAATTGCTGACGTGGATCGCTTTGTGATTTTGAACTTTTTAGAATTTCTCAGTGATCAAGGCCAATCACGTAATTCGGTGATTCATATGGTGTCCACGCTGCGTAAATTCTTTCAATATGGCGTCACCAGTCATTGGGTCGCCGTTGATCCGATGACGCAGGTCGACCCACCAAAAAAGGCGCAACATTTACCAGCCGTTTTGACGCTTGAAGAGGTCGAACGCTTGATTGAGGTGCCCGATACAACGACTAAACTCGGGATTCGCAACCGCGCTATGCTAGAAGTCATGTATGCAACAGGGCTGCGGGTGAGCGAGTTGGTGAACCTCAAGTTGGACAATTTACATTTGGAATTGGGCTTGATTCAAACCATTGGTAAGGGTGATAAGGAACGCATTATCCCGATTGGCGATGTGGCGGCGCATTGGTTATTGAAGTATCTAACCGAAGCGCGGCCATTGCTTGGTAAAGCCCAAGATGATGCGGTAATTTTTTTAAATGATCACGGCCATCAATTGACGCGCCAAGGGGTTTGGAAGCTGATTAAGCAGTGGGTGTTAGCCGCTGGGATTACCAAAGACGTGTCACCGCACACGTTGCGGCACTCGTTTGCCACGCATATTTTGGAAAATGGCGCTGATTTGCGGATTGTCCAAGAACTGCTTGGGCACGCCGATATTTCAACTACGCAGATTTACACACACATTTCCAAAAAACGGATGATGGAAGTTTATGAAAACGCGCATCCCCGCGCATAATTATGAAAGAGAGGTCACAGCATGTTAATCGTTGTCCAAGATGAACAACCAAAAATTGCGATGGGTTTGATGTCATATATCCCCAAATTGAATAACTTAGCCGCTGTGAAGCGCGAAATCGACTGGTATCATGCCGATAAGTCGCGTGACCTCTTGTTATGGCGGGAACCCGACACGATGCACTATGTGGCCGTGTTGGGCGTTGAAAAGGTCTATGATTCCGTGTTATTGCGGATGTTGGCTTTTGGGACCGAAGTCAATCCGGAGAATAAGGCGCAAGTTGGTAAAGCAATTTATCAAGGGTTGTTGAGCCGGTATCCCGACAAATTTATCATGGGGACCATTGCGACCCAAGAAATCATTAATGAATGGTATGCATTAAATCATGAATGAAGAATTAACCTATCACTTAAAAGACTTCGATGGCCCATTAGATTTGTTGTTACATCTCATCAAGGTCAACGAAATGGACATCATGGATATTCCGATTGTGACCATCACGGCCCAATATCTCGCATTTTTGCATCAAGAAGAAGCGCGTAATTTGGATATCGCTGGTGAGTTTTTAGTGATGGCCGCAACTTTGATGAGTATCAAGTCACGCTATTTATTGCCTAAACCAGAATTAGAATTTGATGCTGATTTGGCCGCGGTGATTGATGATGCCGAACTCGATCCACGCCAAGCTTTGATGGAACAGTTGTTAGAATATCAACGCTACCAACAAGCGGCGGGAGATTTGCGTGACCGTGAAGAAGGCCGGCAACTCCAATTTGGCCGGGCGCCGATGTTATTACCCGATGATATTGATGTGGCGCCGTTGCCCGAGGGCTTGGCGTTGATTGATTTACAATTGGCTTTTAATGACATGTTGACCAAGCGGACGCAAAAACAAGTCCATCCCCGCACGATGCAACGTGAAAATTGGTCAATTAGTTCGCAAATGACTAAAATGATGCACAAGCTTAAACCAGGTGAGACCAAGCCGTTTGCGGCGTTCTTTGGAAAAACCAACGACCGCGATTTATTGGTCACGACCTTTTTGGCGATGCTCGAGTTAGTCCGGCATCAACATTTATTAGTGCAACAAGCTGAAGAATTTGGCACGATCACATTGAGTTTGGGTGAAATCCCATACTTTGATGAGAGTGAAGAAGGAGCGTCCGCCGATGACGAGTATGCAACAAATTGAATCCCTGTTATTCGTGGCAGGTGATGAGGGGATTACGATTGCTGAAATCACCAATGCCACGGACTTTGAGAAACCGGCCGTGTTGGGCTTGTTAGAAGAGTTGGCGATCAAATACGACCAAGACCCCGATAGTGCGGTGGCGATTTTACAAACTGAAGACCGCTATCAATTAGTGACGAAGGCTGATTTGGCTGGCTTGCTGCACAAGTATTTCACCGCACCATTAACGACGGCACTGTCAACTGCTTCATTGGAAGTCTTGGCAATCATTGCGTATCGGCAACCGATTACCCGTGTGGAAATCGATGAAATTCGGGGCGTGCAATCTAATGCCACGATTCAAAAGTTGGTCATGCGCAATTTAGTGCAAAGCCTCGGCCACGCTAACCAACCCGGGCGCCCGAATTTATATGGGACGACAGATTACTTCTTGAACTACTTTGGCTTGACGGCGCTCCAAGAATTGCCGCCACTCGTGAATGCGCAAACCTTGGATGATTTGCGTTCACATCAAAACGATAGCATGCCGCTGATGAATGATGCGGATACCTTATTTGGCGCTCAAGACGCTGAGTTAACAGAAAATACGGAGAATGATAATGGCTGAACGTTTACAAAAGGTCATGGCACAAGCAGGGGTCGCTTCACGGCGCGCCTCTGAAAAGTTGATTACTGATGGCATGGTGACCGTCAACGGGGTCACGATTCACGAATTAGGGACCAAGGTCGAACCAACGGACAAGATTGAAGTCAAGGGTTCGCCCATTGAAGGCCAAGAAAAGATTGTTTATTTCTTGTTGAACAAGCCCCGCGGAGTCATCACGGCCGCCTCAGATGATAAAAATCGCCGCACGGTCATCGATGTGTTGGATGAAGTCCGCGAACGTGTGTATCCGGTCGGCCGCTTGGATTACGATACGACCGGGGCGTTGTTGTTGACTAACGATGGTGAATTGGCAAACATGCTGATGCACCCACGGTATAAGATTGACAAGGTCTATATCGCCAAAGTCCGCGGGATTCCAACCAATGATGAATTAAAGGAATTGCGTTTGGGCGTGCTAGTTGGTGGTAAGAAAACTGCTGAAGCCCGCGCCGATATTTTGAAATTTGACAAGAAAAAGGGGACTGCCACGGTACAATTGACAATCCATGAAGGTCGTTATCACCAAGTCAAAGAAATGCTCAAAGCCGTGGGCCATCCCGTGTTGAAGCTGCACCGTGAGCGCTATGGGATGTTAGAAGTCAATGATTTGTTGTCTGGTGAATATCGCGAATTGCGTTATGAAGAAGTGCAACAACTCAAGAACGGTAAGCAATATCGCAAGTCATCAGGGCGCCTATAAGCTTGTCTTGATAGCTCATGATGCGGTACAATGTTAACTAATAATTGAATATGATCTTCAGGGGCGGGTGTAATTCCCAACCGGTGGTAATCTTGGTAACAAGTAGTCCACGACCCACGCAACGTGGCCGAGCTGGTGTGATTCCAGCACCGACAGTAAAGTCTGGTATAAAGAAGGCAGTAAGACGAAACTTATTCGCTTTTTTGTGCATGCCCTGTACAAAAAAGCGTTTTTATTTACGACTACAGAGGAAAATTATTATGAATCAAACACGCCGGTTAACGATTATCGCAGTGATGGCGGCAATTGCCTTTATTTTAATGGTTTTTGCTGCATTTCCCCTGATTCCAGTGGTTAGCTTTTTAAAAATTGATCTCTCATTTATTCCAATTTTCATCGGGGCCTTGATGCTCGATTTAAAAAGCGGGTATGTGATTTTGCTGATTCGCACGTTGTTAAAGCTCTTATTAAACAATGCGGGGGTAAATGACATGATCGGCTTGCCGATGAATGTAATTGGTTTTGGCGTGTTGTTGACGGTACTATATATCTTCGTGAAGAAGGGCAACTGGCGCCAAACAACACTTGGGGTCGGCTTGGGCACGCTAGCACTGACCTTAAGTATGCTGATTTTGAATTACTTTTTTGCCATTCCGTTGTACGCTAAATTTGCTAATTTTGACATCAGTGCCACGCTCGGTTTACAAAACTATATGGTGGGGGCGGTCTTGCCATTTAATTTGTTAGAAGGGTTGATCTTGTCAGTGTTGGGCTTAATTGTGTACAGTTTGATGCGCAAATTCATCACGACGACGAATCAAGCCATGCATTCTTAAACCTCGCCCTTGTCAGACTAACGCGAATTATCTACACTGAACATAGCAGATAATTTTTGGAAAGTGGGGCAATGCATATGACTGACGATTTTTTAATCACCTTGTTTTCTAAGCAGCAACCGCGCCGAAACCGGGTGATTTTTTCATTGCTCAAAAATCAAAAAAGCGTGTCGCACTTGTATTTAGGGTTGCGCTACGAACTATTATCAATCACTGGCATTATGCCTGAATTACAATTGCCCGATTATGAGGCACGGTTGCAAAAGTTTGTTAAGGCGGGCCTGTTGGTGGCAACCGAACCGGGGATTTATCAATTGACTGAATTGGGTGCAAAGGCGCAACAGACCTATGCAGAACAGCATTATTTACCCCAACAATTAAACACCATGTTGAATTTTGACATTGTCAATTTCCGGCAAGGTTTTTTACTGGCCAATCAAGTTGTGTCGGAGCTGGCGTATCAAAATAAGCGCTATTATCCGTTTCAAACTGATTTAAAAACAATGTTGCTGGTCAAACAGTGGGTTAAGCAAGTTAATAATCCCAATTTGGTTGGTGCCTGGTATTCAATCATCAAAAATTGGTTGGAAACGTTGAGTGCTCAAGAAGCTGATTTCTTTGTGTCGACGTGGCTAGGGCATCAAACGCCGGGGTTGGCACTGGCGCAACTTGATTTGCCAGCGACTTGGAATCAATTGGATCGGCGCTTTTGGGAACTTGATTTATACGCCAAATGGGTTGCCACGCTGAACACAACAAGTAATTCGCCGTTGAAATTATTGTGGCAGGTCTTGGTGCCTAAATCGATTTTGCCAGTCTCAGCCAAAAAAAGTTTTGACGGGTTATTACACGATCAATCGGTTGCTCAATTAAGCCAGGCATTACGGGTCAAAGAAAGTACCATTCGTGAACACTGGTTAGCGGCGGCCATTTGGTTACCAGTTGAGGTGTTTCCGTATGCTAAATTTTTGACGCCATCATTAACCGCTGAATTCGCAGAGCAATTAACGGGGCCCATAGATACATGGGAGTTTGCGACGGTGCATAAAACCGATGATCCAAGTGAGTTTATGTATTTTCGGTTGTATCAAATCTATCAAAGCAAATTGGGGGCTAAATAAATGCAGTCAATCGACAAAGTTTTACAAACCCAATTTGGTTTTACCAGTTTTAAGCCCGGTCAACGCGAGATTTTAACGAGTTTATTAGCCGGTAAAAACATGGTAGCGATGTTGCCAACAGGGGGCGGCAAAAGCTTGATTTATCAAATGATGGGCCAATTACGCCCCGGCCTCATCATTATTGTGACGCCACTGCTATCCTTGATGCAAGATCAAGTGGCCCGCTTGAATTTTACCGGTGAAAATCGCGTGGTGGCGCTCAACTCGCTGCTTAATCGGGAGAGTCGTAATTTAATTTTGCGCCAACTCCAACAATATCGGTTCTTATTTGTATCCCCTGAAACCCTGAGTCAAGCCGATGTCCAAACCGCCATCCAACAAGTGCCAATTAATTTATTGGTCATCGATGAAGCTCACACATTGGTCAGTTGGGGGCCGGATTTTCGACCTGAGTATTTGAATTTAAACCATATTTATCAACAGTTAAACGCGCCCCAAACCTTGTTAATGACCGCGACGGCAACACCATCAATGTTAAATGCGATGGTGCAACATTTTGCTTTTCCAGCAGATAATATCGAGTTGTATCAACGTTCGGTGGATCGGCCAAACATTTTTTTGCATACTGAACAATTACCTAATGAAGGTGCCAAGCGCGCGCGATTAGCTGAGTTAGTGCGCCAAACTAAAGGTCCGGGGATTATTTACTTTGCCTCACGTAAATTAGCGACGAGTATGGCTGAGTGGTTGGCCGAGCAGACCGGCTTGCGGGTCGCCGCTTACCATGCCGGGTTGGATAGCAATGACCGCCAGCGCATCCAACAGCAATTCATGTTTGGCAAGCTTGATATCATTACGGCCACGTCAGCATTTGGCATGGGGATTGATAAAGATGACGTGCGCTTTGTGATTCATTATCATCTCAGCAATAGTCTCGCCGATTATCTCCAAGAAATTGGGCGGGCGGGGCGTGATGGCCAACCAGCCTTAGCCACGCTCTTATATGCCCCTGGTGATGAACAGGTCCAATATCTGATGATTCATGGGACGATTCCAAATGAAGCTGCGATCCGGGGTGTGTACGCCAATCAATTAACGGCCGAAGATGTCGGAAGCAATCAGTTTAATGTGCTAGATTTTTATCGCACGCATCAGTATTCGTTGGAACAAAGCCTAGAAATCTTTGCCCAACGCGAAATTGCGCGTGAACAAGCCTTAATGCAGATGATTAAGTACGCACAAGCCACTGGTGCTTTGCGGGCACAATTATTAGCCGCCTTTGCAGATGCAACAAGCTTTGATGGCACTTATGAGGCCGTGGGGTCAGTGAATTTGGATTTGGCTAAGTTAGGCTTGCAACAACCGGCTGATTTTAGCGCCAAACAGCTAAAAATCCCAAAATGGCAGGCCCAAATCGACGAACTTTTTAATTTAAGGTAAAGAGGCACTAAGTCTGATAGTATTGGGCTTCTTAATGTGGTAACTTATTTGTAATGAAAACTACAAATAAGGAGAAAACCATGGATAATCAAGATAAAAATAACCCTAAGCCATGGGATGCTTCTTTTAGTGATGATGATCCGGTACGCAAGTATTCACGTTCAGCTAATCGTAAGCGCACCCAACGTGTCAGTCTCGTTGTTGGGGTACTAGTGACAATTATTTTGTTATTGGCTTTTGTGCCGGTTTATAATTACCTACAAGAGTTAAATAAGCCCGCTGATGCTACGGCCGTGTCTTCTTTAGCCGTGGACAAGACAACCACGTCTGAGAGTAAAGTTGAGACTAAGACGAAAGCACAAAAGAAAGCCGCTGCCAAGAAAGCTGCTGCAGCTAAGCAAGCCTCAGCAGCCAAGGCTTCATCACAAGCCGCTGCTGAAGCCAAGAGCAAGTCTGAGGCTGCTGCTAAGTCGAGTTCAGAAGCTGCGCAAAATACTGCTAAGCTCGAACTAAGCAACGGTCAAATGCTCTTTAGCTGGTCGAAGGCGCACAATACCACACCAGAAGCGATTTACGCCTTAAATCCAGGCATGAACGCTGATAATTGGTCAACGTATATTGGTAAAGAAATTAAAATTAAATAATTGACAAGCCCGTGCTAACAGCATCGGTTCACCATTATTTAGAAAACCTGAAAATCAGCGTGATTTTCAGGCTTTTTATTTTGCCAATAAACACAAGCGCTAAACCACACTAAAAACTAGTGGCTATGCTATACTGAAGGCGTTTAAACGGATAGTTTGTTGCTGATTGTTCACGTGAACATTTAATGCGAAGTAACGGAGAAGAATAATGAAAAAAACTTATCAAGGGGCTTTGATGATTGGCCTGACCACGTTGGTTTGTGGTGGGGTCATGCTTGGGCAGCCAACCACCATGACGGCCCAGACCATTAACAAATGCACGCCAACGACTTGGAAATCCACGGTATTTGGACAAAGTGCAAATATTGCAGCTGGTAAAAATCTAGTTGAAAAGTTACGCAATGGCAATGTGCATTTATTTTCTAAAAATAACGGTGGTAAAATCACGGGTGATCATGATGGAATTTCATATTATTACACCAAATTACCAAAAACGAAAAACTTTGATTTGACGGCGACCGTTACCGTGCAACATTTTGGCAAAGAAGACGTCAACGGTGGTACATATGATGGGCAAGAAGGTTTTGGCATCATGGCGCGGGATGTGATTGGGACGACTGATAACGACGATCTGATTGCTTCAAATATCGTGGCTGTGGGAGGCTTTGTTAAAGACAAGGGCGCTAGTGGTAAATCCGCTTTCTTTGAGCGGACGGGGGTGACCTCCATGATTGGCGAAGGTTCCAAGGGGCTCAAGCAAACTGTGATTGATGCCACCAGCCCAACCATGCCCGCCAATAACTATACATATAATGTCCGGCTTGTGAAAAACAATTCTGGCTTTAAGGGCGGCATCGTGGACCGCCACGGCAAGTGGATTACTGGGCGTAATGATTTTTTCTATACGCCTGATTTGTTGAGCGTGCAAACAACTGATTATACAGTTGGTTTTTATACTGCGCGCAATGCCGAGATTGTGGTCAAAAATGTCCAACTAAAAACATCTAATACAAAGACTGACCGGCCCAAAGTTGATGATCCGCATCCAGTCTTGCCCGTTGAGCCTAAAGACAAAATTGCCCAACCACGTATGAACACGCGGACATTTGTGGGTGACACGATTTATGTTGCGCCAACCGCCACTGGACAAGGCACAGGGACGGCCGCACAACCAGTTGACATCTATACGGCCACGGCTTGTGTGAATCCTGGGCAAACCATTGTGCTCCAAGGTGGTGAGTACAATTTGGACCAACAACTCTATATTAATTACAACGTGTCTGGGACCGCAACAAAGCCAGTCACGTTGATTAGTGCGGCTCAATATACGCAGAGCAATCCTAACTTGGTGACGTTTGATAATCCAGGCACGCTACCAGTGGTGTTGAATTTGAATCAGCAAACCAAAAGTATCGTCTTGGATGCTGATTATTGGATCGTGTCGGGGGTTGAAATCAAAAACTCACTAGCGAATACGGTCGGCTTACAAATCGCCGGGAGTCATAATGTCGTTGAAAACTCGACCTTCCATCATAATGGCGACTCAGGCTTGCTGGTAGGACTCAGTGATGATGTATTGAAAACAACCTATTGGCCTCACGATAATTTAGTGCGCTATTGTGCCAGCTACTTAAATGAGGATCCAAGCCACAACAATGCAGATGGCTTTGCAGTCAAGTTGCGGTCAGGTGCCAATAACCACCTTGATCATGTCAGCGCGTATCGCAATATCGATGATGGTTATGATTTATATAATAAAGTTGGTATCGGCAAAATCGGCGCCGTCTTAATTACCAATTCGTTGGCCCACGACAATGGTTGGACCGACAACATTGCCATCACGGGTGATGGCAATGGCTTTAAATTAGGTGGTGAAGGCATGAGTGTCAACCACGTGCTCCGTGATTCATTGAGTTACGGTAATTTGGCGAGCGGCGTGTCATCGAATTCAAATCCAATCGGCACCATTCAAAACGTGCATGCCTGGAACAATCATACCAATTTGAGCCTGTATACATTTAGTTATCTGCAATTGAATTGGACAGTTGAAAACTTCTTTGAAACGGCCGAATAAGCATAGTTCTAACAACACTTTTAGCGCTAGTTTAAGTAGAATGAAACTAGCTTACAAAGGAGTTTATATGGATAATTTGACGATTCGCGGCCATGATGTGACAGACTGCCATTCATATCTGGAACTACCGCAAAAAATCAAGGCGTACGGCATCAAAAATGTGCAGTTAGCCCTAGGTAAATCGTTTCCGGATTTACCGAGTGGCGCGCCTGATTTATCACCGGGCTACGGCACATTCATCAAGCAGCAATTTCAACAAGCCGATGTACAAATTGCGCTGTTGAGTTGCTACATCAATATGATTCACCCAAATTTGGCCACACGTGAACAACTTTTACAAAAGTTTGAAGCCTATGTCGCCCATGCCAAATATTTTGGGGCAAGTATGGTCGCTTCAGAAACTGGCAATGTTTTACCAGAAATTCAATACACCGAACAAAACTTTACGCCCGCAGCCTTTGAATTAGCTGTTGCCTCGATTCAGCGGTTAGTCAAGGCGGGGGAACAACACAACATATTAATTGGGATTGAGCCGGGGTTAAACCATCCGATTTATTCATTAGATCAAACGGTGGAACTCCTCAAACGGATTGATTCACCGCAATTAGGCATTATCTTGGACGCTACAAATTTGATTACAGCAACGACATATCAAGAGCAAACCGCACTCTTGCAACGCGCTTTTGATTTATTTGGGGCAAAAATTGTGGCGATTCATCTCAAAGATTTCAATGTGGTCAATGGACAAATTGTCCCCACCGCAATTGGCGACGGAGTGATGGATCTGGCGGGGATGCTGGCGATTATCCGGCAACATAAACCGTTCGTTTACGTGGTCATGGAGCAAACCCAAGACGCCAAAATCCCAGTCGCGGCCAAATTGATCGTGCAAAGCTAATCCGCAAGCATGAAATGTGCACGTGCACAAATAAAAAAGGTGGTATACATATGCGAATTAAACAACGGATTGAAAAAATTCCGGGCGGGATGATGATTGTTCCTCTATTTATTGGGACGCTGACCCGCGCGATTTATCCCAATCCAGTCGAACCCACGGCGTTTTTGCCAGGGTTTACCGGGCATTATCTGACGGGGACCTCAGTTATCTTGTTCGTCTTCTTCTTTTGTGTCGGGACGACCATTAATCTCAAATCGTCGGGCTATATTGCCAAAAAAGGCTTGTCATTATTAATTTCAAAAGTTATTTTAGCCGGCGTCTTAGGAGTCATCATTGGCCATTTGTTGCCCACAGAAGGCATCACATCCGGTTTGTTTGCCGGGTTGTCAGCCTTGGCCGTGATTGCTTCGTTTAATGAAACCAACGGCGGCTTGTACATGGCGTTGATGACGTCATTGAAGCGTGATGAAGACGCGGCGGGCTTCCCGTTCATCAGTATTGAGTCGGGGCCATTCATGACGATGATCACCATGGGGATTGCCGGCATGGCCCAATTCCCCGTAACGGCCTTGATTTCAACGCTGATTCCGTTTGCTTTAGGAATTATGTTGGGTTCATTGGATCAGGATTTTCGTAAGTTCTTTGGCCCAGCCGTACCAGTCTTGATTCCCTTCTTTGCCTTCACATTAGGCTTTAGCATCAATTTAGGTGCGATTGTCCAATCTGGCTTCATGGGTATCTTGATGGGCGTGGCCGTGGTCGCAATTTCGGGTGGCGTTTTGTCAATTGTCGATCGCTTTGTGACGGGGAGTGATGGGGTGGCCGGTTGGGCGGCGTCATCAACGGCCGGTGCAGCGGTGGCCGTGCCAACAGCGATTGCTGATATGGCACCAAAATTTGCACCCATTGCGGTGAATGCCACGGCGATTGTCGCAACAAGTGTGCTAGTGTCGTCGATTTTAACGCCATTAGTCACGATGTATTTTGAAAAGCGGGCCCGCAAACTCGGCCGGCCAATTGTCCCAACGAAACATTAATGCTACGCCACTAAACAACATGTCACATTGACATAGATAGGTATCTATAATGGAAAAGAAAAAGATTGGCCTGATTCATCAGTTGAGTTATGGTTCAGTTAATTTATTGGGGTCAGGTTCACTGGCCATGGCGCAAACTTGGTTGTTGATTTTTTATACGACCGTCGTTGGAATTGAAGCGTGGAAAGCCGCGTTGATTTTCACGATTGCCACCAATTTGGACGTAATCACAAACCCAATCATGGGATACATTTCAGACAATTTTTATCGGTTCAAAATCGGTCGGCGCTTTGGTCGACGCCGCTTCTTCTTGCTAATCGGAATCCCTTTGATTGTCTTGTATCCATTGGTTTATATTCCGCTCCCTGGTGGGATTCCAACCGATGCGAAATGGATTTTCTACCTCGTGACCTACATTTTGTTTGAATGTGTGTACACGATGATTATGATTCCATACGAGTCATTAGCGCCTGAAATGACTGATAATTTCGAAGATCGCGCCACTTTGACGGGTACCAAAGCCATTTTTGGTAAGTTGGCTAATTTCTTGTCACAAATCATCCCCGCCTTCTTCTTTTGGCGCTTGGGCGAAAACAACCAATGGGCCTTTGCACTGACTGGGATTTCATTTGGAATCATCATGATGGTCGCTGTCTTTGCTTTGTATAAGAATTCATGGGAACGTTCACCTGAAGAGGTGCATGAACCTGAAGCTGGCTCATTGTTAGAAAACATGAAAAAACTCTTCATCGACGTCTTTTCAACGTTGCGCGTTAAGGCATTTAGAACCCAACTCGGGATGTACTTGTTTGGCTTTGGGGCTGAATGGTTGTGGGCCTCGACATTCACATTCTTTGTGGTCTATATCTTAGGTTTGGCAAAGTCGGGCGTGGCGTTGTTGAATTCTTGGTCAAGTATTTTACAAATTGTCTCAACTTTTATCGTGATGATTTGGGTGGCCAAAAAGGGCTATCGGCGGCCGATGCAAGCCAGTTTGATGATTGTGGTCATTTCGATTTTGGCGTACTGCTTTGTGTACATGGCAGGCTTTACGGGTGCCGGAACCGTGGGTGTCTATGCCATCGTTATGGGCATCACGATCTTCTTTGGAATTGGAACTGGGGGTGTGTATTACATTCCTTGGTCAACGTACACGTTTATGGCCGATATCGATGAAGCCTTGACCGGGCGGCATCGGGCCGGCGTGTATGCTGGAGCCATGACCATGGTTGGTAAATTAGTCCGCGCCTGGTTAATCATGGGCTTGGGCGTGGCATTGTCCTTCTTTGGCTTTGATGCCAATCTGGAAGTCCAGCCCCAATCTGCTTTGAATGCGATTATCGGGGTGGCTTTCTTCGTTTGTTTGATGGCCGTGATTGGGATGTTCTTTGCCCAAAAGATGCGCTTGAATACGCAAATTCATCAACAATTGCTTGCTGAAATCAAGCGGCGTAAAGAAGGCGGGGCACCTGAAGATGTGACGCCTGATGCGCGCCAAGTTGTTGAAGATTTGACGGGCTGGAAGTATGAAGATTGCTTTGGTAATAACAACGTTGGCTATAAGAGCAAGGTGCAATCCTAAGCTCCTGCAGATAGTAGAGGAATGACATGGCGAAAAGTTATGGTGATTTAAGTACCAACTGGGCGCAATTGGGCGCTGATACCTTGTTGGCACGGGAACCTAATATCAATCTCAAAGGTAAATGGGAGTATGAAGACGGGTTGACGTTAAATGGACTATATGCGATTTATCAGCTTGACCCAAAGCCACAATATATGGCGTATATCAAGCAAAATATTGATCAATTCGTTGGTGATGATGCGCAAATTAAAGGCTACAACTATGACGAGTTCAATTTGGATCACGTCAATAATGGGAAAGCCGTGCTTGATTTGTTGGCCGAAACTGGCGAGCAAAAATATCGGGATGCGGCGGATTTATTGTTTTCACAACTGATTCATCAGCCCCGCTTAAATGATGGCACTTTTTGGCACAAGGGCATCTATCCATATCAATGTTGGTTGGATGGCTTGTACATGGGGTCCGTCTTTTACACGCGTTACCTGAATTTGTTTGGTGAACAGCCCACTGGTTTATTTTATGAAACGGCTGAATTAGGCACGGTTGAAGTCGGGACGTTTAAAGATTGTCAATTGCAATTCATCAACGCGTATAAAAACACCGTCGATGCCGACACCGGGCTGTGTTATCACGTTTATGACGAAGCTAAGCAACAACCTTGGGCCGATAAAGAGACCGGCTTATCACCGCATTTCTGGTTACGCTCGATTGGGTGGTTTGTCATGGCGATGGTCGATACAATTGAGTATTTGCCTGAAGATGCGGGTACCCGTCAAATTCAAGCCAATCTTGCTAAGTTATTGACGGCTCTGAGTCAGCACACGTGTGAAAAAACGGGCTTATGGTATCAAATTGTTGATGCAGGCACCCGGCCACTGAATTATTTGGAGAGTTCGGGGTCATTAATGATTACCGCCGCGCTGGCCAAGGCAATTCGCTTGGATTATATCGATGCAAAAACCTTTGCACCGATTCGCGATAAGGCTTGGACCAATGCGCTTGAACAGTTCCTATCAATCAAAACACGCGGTCATGCGATTGGTGAAGAAGTGCAATGGGTGAACGTCAACAAGATTTGCCAAATGGCGGGGCTGGGGGGCAATTTCCCGGGTCGTGATGGTTCATATGCGTATTATATGGAAACCCCGATTGTCGCTAATGATCACAAGGGTTACGGCCCATTTTTGTTGGTAAGTGCTGAAATGCAAGCTTTACGAAAGGCAGAGGAAAAATAACATGCAAAAGATGACAACGCGCTATACACATAGTCCAGAAGATATTAAAAATTATGCGACTGAGGATTTACGGCGTGAATTCTTAGTTGAAAAGGTCTTTGTACCTGGCGAAATTAATTTAACGTATACACACAATGATCGGATGATTTTTGGTGGGGTTACGCCAAGCACGGAGCCGCTAGAAATTGTTTTGTCGACTGAATTGGGCGTGGAATATTTCTTAGAACGGCGCGAACTTGGCGTGATCAACATTGGTGGCGACGGTTTTATTGAAATTGATGGTGTTAAAGAATCAATGAAGAAACAAGATGGCTATTACATCGGCAAGGCAACTGAGCATGTTGTGTTTAGTTCTGTGGATGCAGCAACTCCTGCTAAGTTCTACATCAGTTCAACGCCAGCGCATCACAAGTATCCCAACGTGAAAATTAGCATCGATGACATCAAACCAATGAATACTGGTGAACCATTGACGATGAATGAACGCAATATTTATCAATATATCCACCCCAATGTGTGTGATTCATGTCAATTGCAAATGGGCTATACGATTTTGGAACCTGGTAGTGCCTGGAATACAATGCCGTGTCATACGCATGAACGCCGGATGGAAGCTTATGTCTACTTTGATATGGCGGCCCCTAACAAGGTCTTTCATATGATGGGCCAACCTGACGCGACTAAGCATTTGGTCGTTGATAATGAACAAGCGATTATCAGTCCAAGTTGGTCGATTCACACCGGCGTAGGAACGAGCAATTACAGCTTTATCTGGGCGATGTGTGGGGAAAATATCACCTACACGGACATGGATATGGTTGCCATGGACGATTTGAAGTAACTTGTGCCACGACAGAGGAGTTCAATTATGAGTTTTGATAATAATAATTTTCGCTTAGATGGAAAAATTGCGTTGATTACTGGGGCCGTGTATGGGATTGGCTTGGCAATTGCGGAGAGTTATGCCGCTGCAGGGGCGACCATCGTCTACAATGACCGGACTGAAGAAGGGGTGGCCAAAGGTGCTGCCGCGTATCAAGCACTTGGCATCGACGCCCACGGTTATGTGTGTGATGTGACCGATGAGACCGGGGTACAAGCCATGGTTGATCAAATCGAAGCAGAAGTCGGTGCGATTGATATCTTGGTGAACAACGCCGGGATTATTAAGCGGGTGCCGATGATTGAGATGAGTGCCGCGGAATTCCGCCAAGTCGTTGATATCGACTTGAACGGGCCATTTATTGTCGCTAAGTCGGTGATTCCGGGCATGATTAAAAACGGTGGTGGTAAAATCATCAACATTTGTTCAATGATGAGTGAGTTGGGGCGCGAAACCGTTTCCGCCTATGCCGCAGCTAAGGGTGGGCTCAAGATGTTGACGCGTAATATTGCGTCAGAATACGGGCAATTTAATATCCAATGTAACGGCATCGGGCCCGGCTACATTGCCACACCACAAACGGCGCCTTTACGTGAATTGCAAGCAGATGGATCACGGCATCCCTTTGATCAATTCATCATCGCTAAGACGCCGGCCGAACGGTGGGGTGAAACCAAGGATTTGCAAGGGCCCGCAGTGTTCTTAGCAAGTCCGGCATCGGATTTTGTCAACGGGCACGTGCTCTACGTTGATGGTGGAATTCTCGCCTACATCGGAAAGCAACCATAATTTTAAAAGAATGCAAAGCCACCCGTTAAACTGGGGGGCTTTTTGTGTTAAAATAGTTACTTGTAAATAATAAATAGGATGGAAGATATGCGACAAATTCAAATTGCCATTGACGGGCCGGCATCTGCTGGAAAATCCACCATCGCCAAAATTCTCGCCACTGATTTAAATTTTGTCTACGTTGACACCGGTGCGATGTATCGGGCCGTCACGTATGCAGCGTTATCAGCCAAGGTCGATATTAACGATGAAGCCCAAGTGGTGGCGTTGTTACCCAAGCTTAAAATTAGTTTTGCGCCAAGTGTGGATGGCCAAAAAGTTTTTCTAAATGATGTTGAAATTACCGAAGAAATCCGCTCAACTGCAGTCACGGCCAACGTTTCAGCCGTTTCAGCCTATGGGCCAGTGCGCACCGCGATGGTTGATTTGCAACGTGAGATCGCTTTGCAAGGTGGTGTGGTCATGGATGGCCGCGATATTGGGACCACGGTTTTGCCAAATGCGGAAGTCAAAATCTTTTTGATTGCCTCGGTAAAAGAGCGTGCAGCCCGGCGTTTCAAGGAAAATCAAGCCAAAGGAATGCCCGAAACATTGGCGGAAATCGAGGCCGCCGTCGAAAAAAGAGACTATTTAGACTCACATCGTGAAATTAGTCCTTTAAAAAAAGCGGAAGATGCGGTAGAATTAGATACTACGGGACTTTCAATTCCAGATGTGGTCAATGTCGCCAAAGATATTATCCACGACCAAGTTGTGAAGTAGCGTAAACCTAACTTTTATAGTTAGAAATTAATGTTGAAATTGTCACACTGTACTACTAGTATTTACGGTTTTGTTCCCGTATAATATGTAAAATAAAGAGTCGTGTGACCAGGAGGATTTATTGTAATGAACGAAGAGAACAACGAGCTATTGGCAGCCCTTGACGCACAACCAACTGTTGAAGTTGGTAGCGTAGTAACGGGTGAAGTATTGGCTATTGATAACGACCGTCAAGTGGTGGTTGGTATTGATGGTACAGGTGTTGAGGGTGTTATCCCTGCACGTGAATTGACTTCAGACCGCGACGCAAATGTTGAGGACTTGATCAAAGTAGGTGACAAGGTTGAAGCTGTGGTTAAGATGCCTGTTACATCAGAAACTACGGGATATTCATACATTCTTTCAAAGAAGGCCTTGGATGCTCGTCGTGCTTGGGAAGAAGCTGCAAGCAAGTTGAACGAGGGCGACATTGTTGAAGCTCCTGTTACCCAAGTCGTTAAGGGTGGATTGGTTGTTGATGTTAACGGTGTACGTGGATTCGTACCTGCATCAATGATCGAAAACCGCTTTGTCCAAGATTTGAACCAATACAAGGCTCAAACAATCAAGGCAAAGATTATCGAAATCAACGCATCTGAGAACCGTTTGATCTTGTCACGTCGTGATGTATTGAACGCAGAACGCTCAGCTGCATTGGCAGAAGTCTTTGACAACTTGTCAGAAGGTGACATTGTCGAAGGTAAGGTTGCTCGTATGACTAACTTTGGTGCCTTTATTGATTTGGGTGGCGTTGACGGTTTGGTTCACGTTTCAGAAATCTCACACGAACGCGTTTCACAACCATCAGACGTATTGTCAGTTGGTGAAGAAGTTAAGGTTAAGGTTTTGGGCTTGGACAAGGAGAAGGAACGTATCTCATTGTCAATCAAGGCTACGCAAGCTGGACCTTGGGACAAGGCCGCTGAAGAAGCTCCAGAAGGTACTGTACTTGAAGGAACTGTTAAGCGTGTCGTTGACTTTGGTGCCTTTGTGGAAGTATTCCCAGGCGTTGAAGGTTTGGTCCACGTTTCACAAATCTCACACAAGCACGTTGAAAACCCTTCAGATGTTTTGAAGGCGGGAGACAAGGTTAAGGTCAAGGTCTTAGAAGTTAACTCTGACAAGCAACGTTTGTCATTGTCAATCAAGGCATTGGAAGAAGCCCCTGCACGTGAGGCTGGCAGCAACGGTGACGGAGAACGTCGCCCACGTCGTCAAAACAACAATAACAATAACAAGAGTCGTAACAGCGCTCCAATGAACTATTCAACGCAAGAAGAAGAAGGTTCAGCAACTTTGGGTGACTTGTTCAACTTGAAGGATTTTGATTAATCTTTACATGTGCGACTAAAAAGACTGAGCAAAAACTCAGTCTTTTTCTTTGCCAATCAACTGAAGCCCTATAAATAAATTAGTAAATTATGCCTTGATTCGCTTAGTCATCCCGAAAAAATGCTATAATACAAGAATCAGTTATTAAGTAAGTTATGTCGTGATGACATAGAAAGAGGTAGCTATGGCCTATCCTGTTGTCGCCATCGTGGGACGTCCCAACGTTGGAAAATCAACTATTTTTAATCGTATCGCCGGTGATCGAATTTCCATCGTCGAAGATACGCCTGGAGTCACTCGTGATCGAATTTACACGCGTGCCGAATGGTTAACTAAGCAATTCCGTTTGATTGACACAGGTGGAATTGAAATGAGTGACCAGCCATTTATGACTGAAATCATTCAACAAGCCGAAATCGCGATTGATGAAGCCGACGTCATTGTGTTGATGGTTAGTGGACGTGAAGGTTTGACTGACGCTGACGAACAAGTTGCTAAAATTTTGTATCGTTCAAACAAGCCGGTTGTCTTGGCGGTTAATAAAGTCGACAATATCGAGATGCGTAATGACATTTATGACTTTTACGCATTAGGCTTTGGGGAACCATTCCCAATTTCTGGTTCGCACGGCACTGGTTTGGGCGATTTGTTGGATGAAATCGTTAAGCATTTCCCAACAGATGAAGGGGTGCCTGATGATGATACGATTCGTTTCTCATTCATCGGCCGACCTAATGTTGGTAAGTCATCATTGGTTAACGCCATTTTGGGTGAAGACCGCGTAATCGTGTCAGACATTGCAGGAACTACTCGGGATGCTATCGATACCAAGTTTACGACGCCTGAAGGTGATGAATTCACGATGGTCGACACGGCTGGAATTCGTAAGCGTGGTAAGGTCTACGAAAATACTGAAAAGTACTCAGTCATGCGGGCCATGCGGGCCATTGATGATTCAAATGTAGTCTTGATGGTTTTGAATGCTGAAGAAGGCATTCGCGACCAAGACAAGCACGTCGCAGGTTATGCGCACGAAGCTGGTCGGGCGATTGTGATTGTCGTCAACAAGTGGGACACCCTTGAAAAAGACAACCACACGATGAAAGAGTTTGAAGACTTGATTCGTGCGGAGTTCCAATATTTGTCATATGCACCAATCGTCTTTGTTTCGGCAGTGACAAAGCAACGTTTGAATAAGTTGCCTGAATTGATCAAGCAAGTTAATGACAATCATCAACGACGGATTCAATCTTCAACCTTGAATGATGTCATTATGGATGCGTTGGCTTTGAACCCAGCACCAAATATGAATGGAAAGCGCTTGCGAGTTTATTATGCAACCCAAGTCGCCATTCAACCACCAACCTTTGTGGTCTTCGTTAATGAACCTGAATTGATGCATTTCTCGTATCAACGTTTCTTAGAAAATCAAATTCGTAAAGCCTTTGATTTCACCGGAACGCCAATTCATATCATTAAGCGGGCCCGAACTTAAACACAAAATAGCGCCGATTTTTGGAGTAAATCCCATAAATCGGCTTTTTTTGCATCAAATTTTCATGTAAATGCTTTCAAACCGCAATATAACAACGTTTTTCATGGTAAAATCCTTGCATGCTAGGCGTGGTTTTGATATATTTATACCAACATAAGGTTTTTAGTCTTATGCAAATATTATTGTGTATAACACACCATAGGAGGATTAGTCTAATGGCTAATAAGCAAGACTTGATCAACAAGGTCGCTGAAGCAGGTTTCAGCAAGAAGGATGCAACTACTGCAGTTGACGCTACTTTCACTGCCATCTCAGATTTATTGGCAAAGGGAGAAAAGGTTCAATTGATCGGTTTCGGTACTTTTGAAGTTCGTTCACGTGCAGCTCGTAAGGGTCGCAACCCACAAACTAACGAAGAAATCGACATCCCAGCTTCAACGATTCCAGCATTCAAGCCTGGTAAGGGATTGAAGGACGCTGTTAAGTAATTGTTGCTCGCAACAATTACTGGGCGTCAGGGTTATACTCAATTAACGTGTTTACTTTCATTAGTGAATGCGTTTTTTGTTGTTTAAGTCACAAATTTAGCTTACAATGATGACAAAATTCATTAGTGGAGGGTACTATGGAAATTAGACTAATTACGCAAAATGATTATCAACAAGTCGCCGACATCTATAACGCCGGCTGGGACATTACGAATACGCCACATTTGGAAGAATATACAGCGGCCGTCATTGCAAAAATGATCAGTGCGGGAGCCCAGTTTGTGTTGGCTACTCAGCAAGCTACTGTGTTAGGCGTATTGGAATTTAGACGTGGGGAAGCTTTTCGCGCCCACACATTGAGCATGGGCATTGTGATTAGTGAACAGGCCCGAAATCAAGGGTTAGGGAAGCAACTTATCAATTGGCTAAAAGCGTATGCTAAAGAACACCAAATTATTAAGATCAATTTACGGGTGCTGGGAACTAATCCAGGGGCGATTCGTTTTTATCAACGGAATGGCTTTGAAATTGAGGGCACATTGCAGCAACAATTTTACCTAAATGGTCAATTTGTTGATGATATCTTCATGACTTTTTTCATAAATTAGCGTTAAATTAAAAAAATTAAAACTCGGTGTTTACATACAATATTGTTAGTGATATGATTCTATTTGTTGATGACAACGACGAGATGAAGTAAAACATGAAAGTTGCAAAGAGAGTCGATGCTTGGTGTAAGTCGATGAACGGCAGTGTTTGAAAATGGTCTTCGAGTCATTTTTGGCAGGGTGAGCTTATTATTAAGTTAGCCCTGCCCGGGTTCGCCCGTTATCGCGAATTAGTATATCCGGAGCTGTTGATGCATCCAGTGCAAGGCGTACTAAATGAGCATGGCTTACGTATCAGCCATGGAATCCGAGTGGTACCACGAGAAATCGTCCCGGTGTTGTTAGCAATTTGCTGACGGCACCGGTTTTTTATTTCCCCAAGCTTGGCCGGCTTGGGAACGTTGCTATTATGTTTGTTTTGAATCTGAGGAGATTTTTGATTATGAAAAAAGTATTTACAGCATTTGCAACTGTTTTGACGGTTGCATCAGTCGCATCAGCAGCTACCCCAGCCGTGGCTTCAGCAGCTAAAAAGCATGCCCCAAAGACCATTAAAGTGGGGATCAATTCACCATCTAAGGTTGATGAAGGGGTCTGGAAGTTGGTTAAGAAAAACGCCGCTAAGTACAACTTGAAGATTAAGTTAGTGACCTTTACGGATTTCAACCAACCCAACCAAGCCTTGGCTGAAGGTAATTTGGATGCCAATGCCTTCCAACACTACGCCTATTTGAAGGATTGGAACAAGGCCCATGATACCGATTTGGTCGCTGTTGGTGAAACGACGCTTGGCCCTGGCCGTTTGTACTCAAACAAGTACAAGAGTGTTAAAGACATTCCAGAAGGTGGCACAGTGGCGGTTGCAAATGACCCAACTAATGAAGCCCGCGCGTTGTTCTTGCTTAAGTCAGCAGGCTTGATCAAGTTGAAGAAGGGTGTTGAAAGCCCAACGGTCAAGGATGTTTTGGCTGGATCAAAGGTGCAAGTCAAGGAATTGGCTGCTGATCAAACGTTGGCTTCTTTGAATTCAGTTGATGCCGCAGTGATTTCAGCAACGTTCGTGGAAGCTGCTAAGAAGGATCCAAACTCAGCCATTTACGTTTGGACGGCCAACAACAAGAACACGCACCAATGGATCAACATCATTGCTGCTCAAAAGAAGAACAAGAACAAGTGGTACATCAAGGACTTGGTTAAGGCCTACCACAAAAAGAATGTTGGTAACTATATCAACAAAGAAAACAATGGAACTTCAATCGCTGCTTGGAAGGGTGCCCCAAAGCCAACCATCAAAACAGCTGATACAAAATAATTGAGTCTACAAATAGTCGTCGCGCTGACGGCTATTTTTGTTTGTAATATGTGCGCTCTTGAAATAGCCCGCCGATTTGGGTACGATTAAAAGGATAAAAAACGACTGGAGGATGCAAGGATGCCTAAGAAAATATTAACAATTGCTGGTTCAGACATATTAGCTGGCGGTGGCATTCAAGCAGACTTGGCGACGTTTAACGAGTATGGATTATTTGGCATGAGCGTGATTACTAGCATTGTGACGGTGATTGGTGAGGATTTTACCGTGCATGAGGTTGACAGTGCCGTTTTGGCCCAACAATTAGCATCAGTGCAAGATATTGAGTTTGCAGCGATTAAGGTTGGGTTGGTGCCCAGTGTGGCGGCGATTCAACAAGTTAGCGCTTTTCTAGAAGCCTTTGTGGGCAAAATTCCCATCATCATCGATCCTGTGATGGTGTTTAAAGAAGCGGGGGCCAGTCAAGTCGCTGAAATTAAACAAGCGATGCAAACTTTGCTGTTCCCATTGGCGACGATTATCACACCGAATTTAACGGAAGCTGAATTATTGACGGATTTGACAATCAATGATGAGGCTAGTTTGATAGCCGGCGCGCAAACTTTACAACACCAAGTCACAAATGTAGTTGTCAAAGGGGGTGCGCGGTTAGCCGGGGCAACGGCCTTAGATGTGTTGGTCACCCCAAGTGCCACGACGCCATTAAATACTACCAAATTGGCCGTGCCGTATAACAATGGGGCGGGGTGCACATTTGCCTCGGCCATTGCCAGTGGCTTGGCATTGCAACAACCCGTCTTAGCTGCGGTCACAGATGCCAAAGCTTTCGTGGCGCAAGGCATTAACCATGGCGTGTGCTTACAAGACGCGGCCTTTGGGAATGTATGGCAAGCCGCTCGCCGGTTGAACGGAGATAACTAATGAATAAAACGTATTTAACTTCAAAAAAAATTGCGCTCATCGGGATTATTATCGCCTTGAATTTAGTGTTAAATTTTTTCTTGCGCGTACCAACCCCAACCGGCTTCATCAGTTTAGTTGAAACTGGGATTGTGTTGGCCGCCTGGAATCTCGGGGCCAAAGGTGGGATGTTAGTTGGCGGCCTCACGGGGTTGTTGTTGGACCTATTGTCTGGCTATCCGCAGTGGATGCTGATATCATTAGTCACTCATGGCGCAGAGGGAGCCGTCTTTGGTTATCATGGCAAAGACGCCACACCATCTGAAAGGGCCTTAACCGTTATTTTGGGTGGGATGGTCATGGTTACCGGCTATTTTGTTGGTGGGATTGGCTTACAACTGCTTAATCATGTGCAACTTGAAGCCGCGATTTTTGTTTCGTTGGCGGATGTCTTTGGTAATTTATTACAAGTCTTTGCCGGTGTGCTCTTAGCTACGGCCATTAATTTTGCCATCAAACCAATGTTGGCACAGGTGAATTAGCTTGCAGAAAAGGGGGATTTAAACACTAATGAAACAAAATACCCGCTTTTTTATGCTGTTATTTGTGACTAGTATTTTTATGATTGGGTTCATCATGCGTGTGCCAATCACGACCTTACCACTAATGGTGGGCGATTTGGCCCGTGAATTACATGTATCCCAACAAAATTTGGGCATGTTAACGACGATTCCATTGATTATGTTTGTCTTGATATCAAATGTGGCCGCTAAAACCATTGCCATTTTTGGCTTGAAGCGCGCCGTCACGTTAGCCTTAGCTGCGATTGTGCTTGGCTCGTTGTTGCGCGTTGTGGTTACGATTCCCACCGTCTTTATTGGCACGATTTTAATTGGGCTGGGGATTGCGCACCTAAACGTATTGATGCCAGCGCTAGTGACCCAATACTTTCCCAGTCGCATAGGGGTGTATACCTCTGTGTATTCGCTGGCGTTGATGTTGGGATCGGGGGTCTTTAACTTTATTACGGCCCCTGTCACTGCCACAATGGGGTGGTATGCGATGATGATTTTGTTGTTAGCCGTCCCAGTTTTGGTCATTGTGATTTGGTTGATTATGCAAAATAACTTAATCACCTTCACAAATACGTGGGGGCAAAAACACGCTGAAACTGGCGATGCAAATTTTAAAGTCTGGACCAATTTGCGGGCCTGGCCATTTTTGATTCTCTTTGGTGCCCAATCGTTGATTAATTATACGTTTGTGGCCTGGTTCCCAGCGCTCATGGTGCGCCATCATGTGTCGTTGGTTTCAATTGGCTTAATCATGACGTTATATGCTTTGATTGCGTTGCCGTTGTCGATCTTATTGCCCAGTATTATTGCGAATGTTAAAACTCGCGGCTTACTGATTATCTTGTCGAGTGCCGGGGCCATTGGCTTAGTGTCGGCTATTTTCTTATTTTGGCAAGACACGAATAATTTTTGGTATTGGGCGTTGATTAGTAGTGGTATCGGTGTGACCACCGGGATTTATTTCTTAGCGGCCATGACGTTATTCTCAGTTAAGACCAATAATGCGTTAGAAACTGCAAAACTAGCCGGCATGGCCCAAGCAGGTGGTTATAGTATCGCAGCCACCGGACCGGTTTTATATGGAATCGCATTTGAAATTGATCCTGTTGGCAATTTGCAAAATTATATCTTTGTTGGGGTGATGCTCGTGCTCATCGTGATGGGCTTTATCGTTGCTACAACTAAACATTTACAAGTACACTAAATTACAGCTTCCACTTTTGTTGGGAGCTGTTTTCGATTGGTTATTCATATCATTTCAAGGCTAAATTAATGTAAAATAGTATGTGAGGTGGTTTAAATGAAAGATATTATTAAACTTGATAAGTTAGGGATGTCATTAACGGAGCAAACGTTATTTGACGACTTGTCGTTTACATTGCAATCAGACGCATGGTTGACCGTGGTTGGGCCATCTGGGGGTGGTAAAAGTACCTTGCTTAAGATTGTGGCTGGGCTACAAACTGCGACCACTGGGACGGTTACGCTTGTTGAAGGGGCAGCTAACATTAGTGCGTATCGCCAAGCAGTCTCATATGCCGTCCAATCCGCACATTTATTTGGTAAAACGGTGCGGGAAAATTTGAATCTACCATTTGAAGTTCGCCAATTAGTACCCGATGAACAAAAACAAATTGCCGGCTTAACTTTAATGGCGTTGGCCCCAGAATTTTTGGATAAGCCAATTGAAGAATTATCTGGTGGGGAGCGCCAACGAGTCGGCTTATTGCGCAATTTGATTTTCCCACCGCAAGTTTTGTTGCTCGATGAGATTACAACGGGGTTGGATGCACAGACCAAAGAAACGATTTGGCAGACGATTGAACACTTGCAAACTGAGCATCATTTTGCGGTGATGTCAGTGACCCACGATGAAGCCGAAATCGCCCAAGCTAAGTGGGTATTGACGGTTGGTGATGGAAAGGTGGTATTTAATCATGAATAATGCGATTGACGTTTCAAATTGGTCATTAGCGTTGGCGGTGATTTTAGTCGTTATTTCCTTAGGCATCAGTTATAAAGAAAAACTGCGGCTTGAAAAAGATACACTAATTTCCGTTGTGCGCGCGATTGTGCAATTAATTATCGTTGGGTTTATTTTGAAATTCATTTTCAACGTTGATAATGTGTTTTTGACGTTTGCGATGATGATTTTTATTATCTTTAATGCTGCCCGCAACGGTAAAAAGCGTGCCCAGGGGATTCCGGGTGCCTTTGGGATTGCTTGGTGGGCGTTGTTACTATCAACGACAATTACGATGAGTATTCTGGTTTTGACGGGCGTCTTGAAGTTTGAACCGTTCCAATTGATTCCGGTGACGGGGATGGTGGCCGGTAATTCAATGACAGCGGTCGGGTTAGTCTATCGTTCATTGAATCAGATGTTTCATGATCAACACGAAGAAGTCTTTGAACGCTTGGCCTTGGGTGCGTCACCTAAGTTAGCGGCTGGCCACATTGCGCGTGAAGCCATTCGGTTTGGGATGCAGCCGACCATTGATTCCGTGCGGACGTATGGCTTGGTTTCCTTACCGGGGATGATGTCGGGCTTGATTATGGCTGGGGTTGATCCGGTGCACGCGATTAAATACCAAATCATGGTCGTCTTTATGTTATTGTCAGCGACGGGGATTTCATCGGTGTTTGCCAGCTTTATGGCGTATAAGAAATTCTTTAATAACGAGTGGCAAATTGTGATGCCCGCAAAGAAAGCGTAGGATAAGAGGATGGGGACAAAAGGTTCGATTAAACACAATGACTTTTCTCGTGGAGCTGCTCCAAAAGGCGTGGTAACATCAGAAGAGAAGAAAGCGGCCAAACTAGCTTTACTGGCCGCTGCCAAAGCAAAACTCCAGACAAAATAGATGAGGTAGACAACCATGGCAACATTTGCAGAACGGATGCTTGATGAATTGAGTGGGGGCCAATTAGAGGACGCCCAAAAATCATTTGCTTCAGCATTACGATATGACGACGATGACACCGTGTATTCATTGGCCGAAGAGTTGTACGCGTTAGGGTTCTCTGCCCAAGCCAAACGCGCCTATACAAAATTATTAGCTAAGTACCCTGATGAAGATCAATTACGCACGGCCTTGGCGGATATCGCCATTGATGAAGATGAAACTGACGTGGCCTTGGAATATTTGGCCGATATCACACCAGATTCTGATGCATACTTGCAAGCGCTGTTAGTTAGTGCGGATTTGTATCAATCAGAAGGCTTGGTTGAAGCAGCTGAAGCCAAGTTGTTAGAAACTGCTGAATTAGCACCAGAAGAAGCCATCGTGCAATTTGCCTTGGCTGAATTTTACAATGTTTCAAGTCGCTATCAAGATGCGATTCCATTGTATCGGGACTTGTTGCAAAATGGGACGCGCTTTGTGTCTGGGTTAGATTTGGCTTCGCGTTTAGGCGTTGCGTATGCATTAGTCGGTAACGTCGAAAATGCCCGCGCTTACTTGGAACAAATTAAGGAAACTGATTTAACGCCAGACGTGCGCTTCCAGCTTGGTTTGGTCTATGCCTCTGATGAAGAAACGCATGACCAAGCGATTGAGGTCTTAGAAGGTTTGGAAGAATTGGATGCCTCATATGGTGGTTTGTATGAACCATTGGGGGCATTGTATGAAGCCAAAGGTAACCTCGAAAAGGCGTTGTTGACGTATCAAGCTGGCCTTGCTGTTGATGAATTCAATGAAAAATTGTATGCCTTGGCAGCCCGGGCGGCGCAAAGTTTGGGTGAAATCGATGAAGCCGACAAGTTGTATCGTCAAGGCTTGAAGATTAACCCTGAAGCGATGCCGTTGCTTATTGGCTATTCAAGCTTATTAGTTGGGATTGCTGATCACGTGGGCAATATTAATTTGTTGAACCAATACATGGAAGACGATGATTTTGAAATCGATCCGCAATTGTATTGGAACTTGGCGCAATCATATGCGGCCTTAGAAGACTTTGAGATGGCAACGAAGTATTGGAATGCCGCCTTGCCATTCTTCATTGATGACATTAATTTCTTGAAGCCAGCCTATTATTATTTCCGCGAAGAAGGCGAAACCGCGTTGGCCGCTGAAGCCTTGGCGAATTACGTCCGCTTGAACCCTGAAGATTATGAAATGGCTGAACTTTACGATCAAAGCCTATAGAATGGATATTGCAAATGGTAAATAAGACTAATACGAAGGTGAACTGGGTCAAAATTGGCTCAGTCGCTGACAAACAAGCAAGCGTTCGCGACGTCTTGGAGGCGTGGTTGGCTGGGAATACTGAATTACAAGTTTTAGCAAAGTATACCGTCACGGCGACCGCGCTAGCACCAACGATGAAAAACGAATTGGCCGTAGCGTACTTGATTAAGTGGCGCAAAGCTTTGACGCAATTTAAAGGCAAGTGGCAATGGCGGGACGTGGAAACGTATGCCTATATTGATATTGTGCCGAGCGTGGCCAAGGTGGAGCCAACGCCCGCACCGGTGGTTGAGACAAGTGAAGTTCCAGCTGAATCTGCAGGTGCTAGCTTAGTTGAAACAGCAGCGGTGGTAGTTGAACAATCAGCTCAACCGGTAGTTGCAGTAGTGGCAGCACCAGTTAGCGAGGTTATCGCAGAATCAGTTGTTGCTGAAGTGACCGAATCAACAGTTAACGTTGTTACGGAGCCAGTTTCAGTTGCCAGCTCGAGCAGTGCGGCCAGTGAAAACGTGGTTGCTTCAAGTGTTGCAAGTTTGACAAGCATACCGGTATCAACTGCGGCCGTGCGCACGCATCAACCAATTGAAAAACGGCCTGAACAACCAAAGTTTGCTAAGACCAATCAATCAGTTGAAGGCTCAATTAAGAAGCGCTTTGAAAAACGCGATGATAAGCCAGTGGCAACAAGTGGTAATAAACCCAGCCCAACAACGAATCGTCAACCAGCCCGCAAGCCATATTCAGAGCAACGCGAATTGGTGTATTTAACAGGAATGGAAACCCGCAAGCAACCCATTTATGGCCGTCGTCATTTAGGCTTGCGGATTGTACCAACGAAGTAAGTGGCCTAACTAAAAAAATGTATCACGATGAAACCACGTTAACTAGCTAACAAGTTAACGTGGTTTTTAGATATTCCGAGAATAAGGATATTAATTGCTTAATTAAAAACAATGTTATAAAATACGGTTTATAGTTTATTTTCTAAGAAGCATCATGAGCGAATAAAAGACGCAGGGTGGCAATGATGAAGGAACAAATTAAAAACAAATTTATTATCTTGTGGAGTACTGTAGGTTTTGTTATATTAGCCAGCTTTATTGTTGGTGAGAAAAACTTATGGATTCAACGGGTATGTTTGGCTTTGATTTTCATTTGTAATGGGGTTGATAAGCAGTTGTCCCTTAATAAAGTAATCAAATCAAATAAATCGACAGAAAACGAGCTAAATAATTAGTTAACGTGGTTTTTATATTTTTTATAGATATTAGCAGTAATTTATAAATACTTATGTTAGTATATTTAAGACAGTTTGAATGGTAATTTAATCAATAAGTTCACGGGTACATAATATGATTGAAATCAGCAATCTCGGCGTTTCCTTTAATAAGTTAAATGTATTAAATAACGTCAATTATTCTTTTCTTGAAAATGAATTTTATCTCATTAAAGCGCGCAATGGTTCTGGTAAGTCTACCTTGTTAAACGCTATTTTTGGACTTGTCCCATTTACTGGCAAAATTTATGCATCAGTGCCACAACGTAATGTGTTTTATTTACCTAATGATTTTGAATTTGATTCCACAATGACCGGGATAGACTATTTGGAATACATTAAATTTATTTGGAAAAGTGATGTTGTAATTGATCACGTCGTCACTGAACTAAACATGACTGAATATATAAAACGGCGTGTTAGTTCATATTCGCTGGGAATGCATAAAATGCTCACGTTGGCTTTATATTTGGTTAGTGATACCAAATATTGGTTGATTGATGAGTTAAATAACGGTTTAGATGAAGTTAATCTCGAAAAATTAATCTTAATTTTGACTTCTGAAATGAGTAAAAAAAATAAGCTGATTATATTTGTTACCCATCAGCCAGACGACTTGGCTTTAATTGAATCTAAATTACTGACCTTGCGGGGAGGTGAGCTAATTGAACAAGATTAGTAGGCTTGATTTCATCGCCTTAATACGTAAGAAAATTTTTTATATTCCTCTGTTGTTAATTGTAATTATTATCGGGGGGTTTTATGCTGGACAGTATACTTCTAGCTCAACTAGAAGTGTCGCTGGATTATTAACGGATAACATTTCTTTCAATGATAAACAAATAAAAGAGATTAAGAAGAGTGGTAAAGCAATACCCGCATGGTTATCAAAAGAACAAAAATTAATGAAAAGAATTCAAGTTTCGTTTGATAAGCATGAGTGGAGCCAGGTTGCTAAAGATCGTATAACATTAATTGATATTGATGCTGCTTATGCGAAAAAATATCATATTACTGCCAAGGAAGATCCAGGCTTAATTTATTTTCAGCGTCAAAAATTGATTTTACAATTCGTAAAAAGCCATAACGTCTACCCAAATATTAACAATAGTGCATTATCAGGATTAAACTTTACGTTGGATACATTAAATATATTATTTCCTGAATTGTTTGTGGTAATCATTATATTTATGGTGGTTGGGAATTTAACAAAAAAATATCAAAACAAAAAAAATGTAAATTTACTTTTCCCGCTAAAATCTAATGTTATGGATAATTCAAAGCTAATTACTAGTTTTACTGCGGCCATTGTTGTTTATTTCGTAATAATAGCTAGCACTTTATTAATAGGTACAATTTTTAATGGACTGGGCCATTTTCAATATCCAATTATTTTTGAAACGGCTAAAAGTATAAAATCGATTCCAATTTGGATTGTCCTATTGAAGACCATGTCACTCCAAATTCTTGGTATTTTTGCTGTTTTGTTACTCGCACAAATATTTAGTGGAATATTCAAAAACACCGTATTGACCATTATGATTACTGTACTAGTGACCGTATTTCAATCCGTCGCGCCTATAGTATTTACTTCGTTTTATTCGATTATGCATATAATTCCAGAAATGTATTTAACGGGTGGCTTCGTAGTTAATAATCATATTGCAACAATTACAAATAATCATGCCATTACATATGATCAAGGAGTGCTTGTGTCGATAATCTGGATATTTGTCCTTTTAAGTATACGGATGTCTCAACAAAAAATAGAAAAAAAAACCAGTCAACATTTGCTAATTAATGATAATGAATAATAGGAGTTATTTATGAAAAAATTTAAAGTATTACTCAGTTTGCTAGGTATTGTAATTATTGGATTTTCAGTAGGCATAGTTTTTCAATCTGTTATGGCACAGGCAGAATCAGTTGATGATTGGCGCTATAAAGATAAAAATAAAATCACTTCAGAAATAACTTATGGGGCCTGGCACAAACGTGATGTTACTTTTCAATATTCAGGTAGAACACTTGAAGAAATTGACGCTGCTGGTGGATGGAATTATGATCGTTGGCAACAAATTTGGCGGTATCACAGAATTAATTAAATATTTGATGCGACTGAATGGTAATGCGGTTCAGCAAGGAGCTCGTCTTGAACAAAATAATAAGAATTGAATTCATGGCGTTGATTAAGAAAAGGCACTTCTATATCCCATTGTTGGTCATAATGTTGTTGTTAGGCGGATATTTTCACCTGCAATATAATGCCAGTAATCTATCACAATTTGATGGAGCATTAAACATTAACATGGCCAGTGAAAAACAAGCGATTGCAAAGTCAAAAGCTCATAATCAACCAGTTGATGAGAAGCTTACGCAACGCTATGCCATTGAAACAAAAATTAAAAAAGCATTTACGAATAAACAATGGAGCAAAGTGGCAAAGTCCAAACTGGCGTTGCTTAAACTAGATGCAGCAAATAATGCTGATGACCAAGCAAAAATTAGTAACGATAATGCTCAGCAGGCAAAACTCGCCAAGCTAAAGTTTATCGAGGAACATAATGTTTATCCAGATATGCGCGGTGATGGCGTATCCGGGGTTAATTATGTTAGTTCAGTCATGAATTCGTTGCTGCCAGAAATTATTATTGCGTTGATGATTTTCATGCTGACAGCTGATTTAACCAAAAAATATCAACGTAATAAAAATATGGATTTGATTTTACCGATCAAGACCAACCACTTAGATAATTATCTGTTATGTTCGACTTTTGCAGCTGGGGTACTGGTTTATGGTGCTGTCCTGGTGATTGCGTTTGGACTGGGAACTATATTTTTTGGTCCAGGACACCTAGCGTATCCAGAGGTGTTGCAAAATACTGTGGCGTATACTGCAATTCCAATCTGGAAAGTAATTGTTGAAGGGGGAGTATTGCAACTTCTTGGCATTATTGGTTTTCTACTATTTGCACAAGTTATTGGGAGTATTTTCAAACATCAATTGTTGACGATTATGGTGACCTTGTTAGTAACAATGGCGCAAATCGCCGCCCCAATCATCTTGCCAGTTTTGGATCCGATTTTAAAATGGGTGCCTGGCGTTTATTTACAAGGGGGCTTAATTGTTAATCAACACGTCGCAAAAGAAGCTTTGAATCCGGCGGTTAATTTTAGCAACGGGTGCTTGGTTACATTAGCGTATATTGTGTTGCTTTATACAATTCGTACTGCTCAAAATCATATGCAAGCAAAATCTGCATTCACATCAGGATAATTTGATTGACGCGAGGATAAATCTCGTGCCAATCATTTTTGTTTTAGCTTATTTCATGAAAAAATGATTTACAAAAGAAAATAATTTAAAAAGCTAAACGATGTTACATTAAAATTTAATATTCGATATACTAATAAAAAAGACAATTCAAAGCGAATCTATGAAAAGTCGATGCATACACGAAGAGTTTCAACACAGCTTATTTGCGAGTTTTTGCTAAATTATAAGAGAAGCATTTTTTGAAAGTGAGCAGATTATGAGTTATATCGAATTTAAAGATGTGCAGCGTCTATATCACGTTGGTAATACGACCATCGCGGCTAATAACGGCGTGAATTTTCAAATTGAACAGGGTGAATTTGCGATCATCCTTGGACCGAGTGGCTCGGGTAAGTCAACGGCACTCAACATGCTCGGTGGGATGGACAAACCAACGAGCGGGCAAATTTTGGTAGATGGCATCGATATTGCGGCTTTTACGCAAAAACAATTAACGCAATATCGGCGCGATGATGTTGGGTTTGTTTTTCAATTTTATAATTTGGTGCCGAACTTAACGGCACAAGAAAATGTCGACTTAGCGAATCAAATTGTCACGGATGCCATGGATTCACATGAAGCATTGGCCGCGGTTGGCTTGGCTGATCGGCAAGATAATTTTATTGCGCAATTATCCGGTGGTGAGCAACAACGGGTAACGATTGCACGCGCGATTGCCAAGAAGCCCAAGTTGTTGTTGTGTGATGAGCCAACGGGTGCACTTGACTATACGACGGGAAAGCTGATTTTAAAGGCGTTGCGTGACATTTGTGATCAAACCGGCACGACGGTGATTGTGATTACCCACAATTCAGCGATTGCGCCTATGGCCGACCGCGTGATTCGCATTCATGATGCAAAGGTGCAAGAAATTATCACCAACACGACGCCAACAGATGTTGAAACGATTGAGTGGTAGGCGCCATGAAAAAGACAGCATTAAGTAAAATTGGTTGGAAAGAAATTTTTCAGTCGCCGACCCGCTTTTTGTCAATTGTCGGAATTATTTTTATTGGGGTCGCCATTTATGCCGGCCTCACGATTTCGAGTGCCGATTTATTGGTGCGCGCCCAGCACTATTTTACCCAGCATGAATTAGCAGATTTTCGCTTGAGTTCCCAATATGGCTTCACTCAAGCCGATGCTAAAAAGCTCAAGCAAGTGGCAGGGGTGCAAAGCGTTAAGCTGACCAAAGAAATCACCTTGGCTGTCAAGGAGCACAACGCCGTCATCGATTTTATTCCAGAGCCTGACAAGCAACAATATGCCATCGTATCTGGTCGGATGCCGCAGACCAAAACGGAAATCAGCCTCGATCAAATTACCAAAGAAAAGTTTGGCTTTAAGCTTGGGCAGAAGATTTCATTAACCCCAAACATGAGCCAGATGCAAGGCGCGAGTGGAATTTCACCGGCCGTATTAGGTGACCATAAATTCAAAATTGTTGGCTTCGTAAATTCGCCACGATTTATTGACAATAAGAGTCGGGGCAATGCAACTGTCGGCAAGGGTGTTGTGGATTATTTTGCCATTGTCAAACCGGCCGCGCTGAATCTCGCAGGGGCGACAACGGCACAAATCACGTTGCAAAACCCCCACAAATACGTTGCATACACGAGTGCCTATAATAAATTAGCCAAGCAAACCGCAAAACAAGTCAGCAAAGTTGCGGCAAAAACGGTATCAACGCGTTTATCACAAGGTCTGCCAGTTCAAGTGCAAAGTAAGATTTATACTTTTTTGCGCGCTGACAATCCTGGCTATAATGAATACCGCGACAATTCGACAAGTGTTGAAAAAATCGCACTCGTTTTCCCGTTGTTCTTCTTATTGGTGGCCGTCCTCATCGTGATGACTACGATGACGCGCATGGTCGAAGAAAATCGCATGCAAATTGGGACCCTTAAAGCATTGGGGTATCAGAGTGGTGACATCGCTAAGAAATATATCTTATATGCCGTGTTGACCGGTTTATTTGGCGCGGTTATTGGGATTTTGATTGGTGAATACGGCTTGGCTTACGTGATTGTGGATGCCTTTTCGGGGGTCTACAACATCAGCGAATTTATCCCAGTCCATTCATGGAGTTTGTCGGCGATTAGTGTAGTGGTGGCGTTGATCTGCACGTTGGGCGTGAGTTTGTTTGTTCTTCGCTGGGATTTACAAGCGAACCCAGCGGCCTTGATGCAACCCAAGGCGCCGAAATCAGGTAAGCGCATTTTGCTCGAACGGATCGTGTTCATCTGGCGGCACTTGACCTTCTTGCAAAAAGTCACGGTACGTAATTTGTTTAGGTACAAAACTCGCATGATCATGGTCATCGTTGGGGTGGCGGGCTGTACAGCTTTGATGGTGGCGGGCTTTGGTTTGCGTAATTCGATCGGCGACATTTTAAATCTGCAATTCAAAACCGTCTATCATTACCAAGCGACCGTGACGACAACTGAACTGACACCAGCTGTAAAAGCAGTGCTCAAGGATACCAAACACTTTGACGCGTATACGCCAGTCAGCGTGGGCAACCTGGAGAAAAAGGCCAAGCAAGTTGATACGCAGTCCGCAACGCTAATGGTGACAGACAAGCCTGAACAATTTACCAAATACGTGACGTTGCGCGATCGGCAAACCGGGCAAGCGATTAAGCTCGACAACCACAGCGCCGTGGTGACTGAAAAATTTGCCAAGCTCTTTAAGTTAAAGGTTGGCAAAACATTTACCGCCAAGACAATTGATGGCAAACAATATCGCCTCAAAGTCGGGGGCATCACAGAACAATATAGTGGCCACGCGATTTATATGACGGCACAATATTATCAAACCGTCATGCATGCACAACCGCGCTACACGACCGCACTGATGAAATTCAAGGAGTTACCGGCAAGTGGTGAAGATAAGGTCAGCAGCACGTTAATGCAAGACCCCAATATTTTAAACGTCAATTTCATGAACAAGAACCGTGAAATCATGAAAGTCACATTGGACAGCATTAATGTTGTCGTGATTGTGATTATTGTCTTTGCGGGGCTATTGGCGTTTGTCGTGTTGTATAATTTGACGAATATTAATGTCGCCGAACGGATGCGTGAATTATCAACGATTAAGGTCCTTGGTTTTTATGATCGTGAAGTCACGAGTTATGTCTATCGTGAGAATTGGATTTTGACGCTGATCGGCATTGTTATCGGTTGGGGGCTGGGCATTGGTTTGCATGGCCTGATTCTGGCGACAACCGAGCTCGACAATATCATGTACAGTCCTACAATTCACTTGTTGAGCTTTGGATGTGCTGGGCTGCTCACGATTGGATTTTCGTTAATTGTGATGTTGATTATTCACTTCAAACTAAAAAACATCAACATGATTGAAGCTCTTAAAATAAATGAATAAATACTGAAACCGCTTTCAAAATACGGTACAATAAAAGTATTAATTGTTAGAAGGATGAGGGTGTAAGGATGACAGAACGGACACTTGTGATTATTAAACCAGACGGCGTGCAACAAAAGAAAGTAGGCGAAATTATTCGGCGGATTGAACGCAAAGCTTATGATTTAATTGCTTTGCGGATGGTCACACCAAATGAGACTTTGTTACGAGAACATTATAGTGACTTGGTGGATAAGCCGTTCTTTCCGGGGTTACTGCGCTATATGATGGAGAGCCCGGTTGTGGTGATGGTTGTTGAGGGGGACAACGTCATTAAGGGGTGGCGGACTTTGATGGGGTCGACTAATCCTTCTGAAGCTGCGCCGGGGACGATTCGCGGAGATTTTGCTCGTGATTGGCCTGGGGATGAGGTTCGGAATGTTTCGCATGGGTCTGATTCGGTTGAGCATGCTCAACGCGAGATTAAGATTTGGTTCCCGGATTTGGAGATATAGCATTTTCTAGATGTCGATTGTGGGTTTGGTCGGCGTCTTTTGTTTTCTTTGTCCCTTTGGGCCAAGGTATTTTGAGTTGCTGGGGGAAATGGCTCCGTGTTGCTGGCATAGAGGTGGGCGACAGAGTCCCACTAGTCTAAGGGATTCGGCTTCGCGTAAACGCAAAACCAACTCCCTAAGACCACGTTGGTGCTCCTACCTCGCTTATTCCACCACTATGCTAGCAATGCTCCGCCATCTCCACC
>JAITQG010000025.1 GCA_031289015.1 Lactobacillaceae bacterium | reverse complement strand
GGGCAGTTACCTACCACAAGATATAATTTTACAGACTAGTATTAGGAATTGTCAACAATTAAACGCATATTTCGCACTCTCTTAAACGTGTTCAACCTGGCTGCATTCCTTACCTAACGCCCTTTTGCCAATTCACGCTTTCAGCGTAAACCGTCAAAACAACGTTAGGACGGAACGCAAAACACCATGTTTCTCACTCTATTTTTTTGAATGATTAGCGATGTCTGCTAACAAGTCTGTTTCGAATTGTTCATAGCTCTTGGTCTCAGTTTCCATTGATCCAAAGCGGCGAATTGTTACTGAATTATTCGTTGTCTCTTCATCCCCGATTACCAATGTATATGGAATCTTCAATGATTGGGCGTCTCGAATCAAATAACCCAACTTTTCATTGCGACCATCATATTCAGCTCGGATGCCTTGGTGCAACAACTTATCTGCCAATTCTTGTGCGTACGCTCCATGCGCTTCACGATTGACTGGTAAAATCCGGACTTGATGTGGTGCTAACCAGGTTGGGAAAGCGCCCTTATACATTTCAATCAAGTACGCCGTGAACCGTTCCATCGTTGAAATCACACCACGGTGAATCATGACTGGACGGTGTTGCTCACCATCTGCGCCGACATAGTGCAAGTCAAAGCGTTCTGGCAACAAGAAGTCCAATTGGATAGTTGACAAAGTTTCTTCGCCACCCAAGGCCGTCTTGATTTGCACATCCAACTTTGGTCCGTAAAAGGCAGCTTCACCCTCGGCTTCAAAGTATTCTAGTCCCATGTCGTCCATGGCTGACTTCAACATCTTTTGGGCACGTTCCCACATTACGTCATCATCAAAGTACTTTTCAGTATTTTGGGGATCACGATATGACAAACGGAACCGGTAGTCAGTGATATTGAAATCAGCATACACGTCAACCATCAACTTCAAGATGTTTTTGAATTCATCCTCGATTTGATCAAGCATCACAAAGGTGTGGCCGTCATTCAACGTCATTTCACGCACTCGCGACAAACCAGTCAAGGCTCCAGACTTTTCATAACGGTGCATCATACCCAATTCAGCAATCCGCAAAGGCAATTCGCGGTATGAACGTGGGTGATGCTTAAAGACTTGAATGTGAGATGGGCAGTTCATTGGCCGCAATTCGAGGAATTCGCCATCCCCCATGTCCATTGGTGGGAACATATCATCATGATAGTGATCCCAGTGGCCTGACGTCTTGTACAAATTCAAGTTTGACAGCACTGGTGTATAAACGTGCTCGTAACCCTTTTCTAATTCGCGGTCGATGATGTAGCGTTCCAACGTACGGCGAATCGCAGCCCCGTTTGGCATCCAAACTGGCAGCCCTGACCCAACTTCTTGGGACGTGAAAAACAAGTCTTGATCATTTCCAATCTTACGGTGATCGCGTTCCTTGGCTTCTTCACGCCGTTGCATTTCAGCCTCCAAATCTTCAGCTGACCAAAAGGCGGTTCCATAAATACGTTGCAACATTGGATTGTCAGACTTACCACGCCAATAAGCGCCAGCCACAGACGTCAATTTGAAGAACTTAATCCAGTTGGTTGATGGTACCAGCCCACCCTTATCCAATTCGATATGCTCACCTTGCACAGCGATGGTAATCTTTTCATCGGCTGGCAAATCATTGATTAACTCAATCTTATATGGATCGTCTTTAAACATTTCTAGCGCTTCATCACGCGTAATTTCACGTGAGACGATTGGCAAGTTTTCAGCGACAATCTTTTTCATGACCTTTTCAATCTCAGGGAAATCCTCGACGGAAACTTGGCCTTCAGCATTGTCAGTATCGTAGTAGAAGCCGTTATCAATGGCTGGACCTACCCCAAAATGCATGTCTGGATAGACACGCTTTAAAGCTTGTGCCAACAAGTGTGAAGCTGAGTGCCGCAACAACTTTAAGGCTTCATCTGAGTCCTTGGTAATCAATTCAAAGCTACCATCGACATTGATGGCGTCATGCATGCCAACATATTCGCCATTCAAACGTCCAGACACAGACTTTTTGGCCAATGACTTTGAGATGCCATCTGCAACTTGCAATGGCGTGGTTCCGGCTGCATATTCTTTGACTGCACCATCAGGGAATGTAAGTTTAATATCTGCCATATTACGTAGCTCTCCTTTTTTATCGCGAGTATCATTTTTTGTTAACGTGAGGTGTCTTGAAACCAAAAACGCCCTGTACAAACCTAATTATAAAGGTTTGAACAGGACGTTTGCACGTGGTACCACCTGAGTTTGATAGAGTTGCCCCTATCCTCATGTATCTCTTAACGCGAGATTCACGAAACTGGTTAGCCCAGTCACTCAAAAGTAGTATCAGCAGGACGCTTGCTCATTACTTGCACCAACCGTAATGTCTCTAACAACAAGTGTGTTCCACGACGTATCTTCGTCAACGTTTTAATATAAATACTATTATACACGGGTAGAGTGAGGTTTCAAGGCTCAAAATGCATAATCATGTTGCATTGCCACACTAAGTATCTTGACGGTTGCATCGATATACTCAAATACATCCGCTAGTTTAAATAGTTGCAAGTCCCCTGCCTCGGGTATTTCTTCAAAATCCATTTGCACTTCTCGCCAAACCATTGGTAAATCCTGATATTGAATTTCATCAATAATGTGTTTGGGTTTTGCAACCAAATTACTATTAAACGTTAATTGGTAATGTTCAATGATGAGCTGATTTAACCGGGCAAAATCAGCATAATATAATGCTAATAACCGGTTGCGGTCTGGCTCACCAGCGCTAGGAATATATTTGTGAAACATCGTTTTTAACCAAATATCATCAGCCACCAAATGCGCATAATAACCAATCACAAAATCATCATTACTAGCTGCATGATATTTCTGGGTGAAATTTTCAATGTGCATGACATGCTCTTGATTTGCATCTAGGGTCATGAAATGGGTTAATTCTTTTGGCGTGTTTGACTCTTTATTGGTATCTGGTGCTTCATTGCCTAAAAAGAAAGCGCCATTGACCGGATGTTTTTTGGCTAATTCAGCCGCAATCGCATAATGCATGATCCTTGATCCCATGTTCATGCTCCTTTCTTTGAAACACTAACATTTGGGTTTACAAGCGCCTTTGCCCGGTATATTCAATTGATGGGAACAGATATACAAAGCGTTGCAATTGTTGGCGTGTCAGGCCCATTTCAATGTATGGCACAAACGTGTTGATTGAATTTGTCGCTTCATTACTCATTTCAGTTGCGCCAACTAAGACGTGCTCTTGATTGAATATTAAGGTCAAATACGATTCAGTTTCATTGCTGACTTGGCGGAACCAATCTGATAGATAGTCGACTTCTTCAATTGTGTAGACATCTGGTTGTTGCTGAGCCTCCGCAACCGTCACCCCAACTTGGGCAATCCGCGGCGAAGTGAAGACCACCGTTGAAATTGCTGGGTAATTAATGGGCTCAGTTGTTTGGTTAGTAAACAGTGCGGCCAAATAGCGTGATTCAAAGGCCGCAGTGGGCGTAATCTTGGGTTGAATCTTATCGATGATGTCGCCGGCTGCATAGATACCAGGAATATTTGTTTGCAAATGCTCATCAACTGGGATGCCAGTTCGTGTAGTTGTTACGCCAACCTTCTCCAAATCCAGCGTATCGTGATTGGGTATCCGGCCAGTCGCATCGATTACATAATCGGTAGTCAACGCGAAGTTATGTTCACCGGTCAGTTCGATTTCCCTAAATCTATTTTCAGCCACATTAGTCAACGTGATATTTGGCAAAAAGCGCACACCCCGTCGCTTTAAATCAGCCACAACACGTGTCACATATGGTTGATGAAATGCTTTGAGGTAGCGATTGTTGTAAGTGATTACGTCGACTTTAGCCCCTACTGCATTGGCAATCGTCGCAAATTCAAGGGCGATAAAGCCACCACCCAAGATCGTCACGTGCTCTGGCATATCTGCTAACGCCAAAAAGTCCGTTGAATCATGAAACAATTCATTGCCCGGCACGTCCAACACGTGTGGCCGTAACCCAGTCGCAATGACAATCTTGTCAGCTTGATATTGCGTATCATTGACTGTGATTGTATGCGCATCGACAAACTTGGCATGTCCCTTAATTACGGTAATTCCCGCACTCGTCAAGCGATGTTCATTATGCTCAGATTGGGCATCAATTAATTCATGCTTGTGCGCCATTAAATCACGCCAATTGATGGTGAGTGTTTCATCAAAGCCCCTACCTTGCAAAGCTTCAACTGTTCGCGCAATTTCGATTGGCTTGTCTAAAATAATTTTGGCGTTACATCCCCGGTTTGAACACACCCCACCAAACAAATCCTCTTCAACCACGGCCACTGTTAAGCCTGAGTTGGCCACCGGCACGGCACCATTCCACGTGGCTTGCCCACTCCCAATGTATAGTACATCAAATTTTTCAGTCATTTTAAGCCCTCCATTTATCGTCCGTTTACCCCTTAAGTATAGCCGGATTAGCCTGCCTGTCGCAACAAATTATTTTATCGGCAACAAAAAACGACCGTCATTTTGATGGTCGTTTGGCTTTTAAGCATTATTTTGCAGTGGCAATTAATTGTTTCGTAAATGCACGTAAAACGGCTTCTGCTTCATCATCAGGGCTCAAATTAACTTTGACCCCCTCAGCCCCCTTGATGGCGCCAGTCTCAGCAAAGCGGGCTTCCATCAAATCAACGGCAACGGCAAAATCATTGCCATAAAAGACATCCCCTGAACCAGCCGCCCCATAAATCAAGCCCGACCAATCCATGGTTTCCATGTCATCATAAAAATCGAGCGCTTCATCTGCTAACGTGCCCTTGTCAAAGGTATACGCTACGGCAACCACGATATCAGTGTCGCTCGGATCAATATCTGCCGCATCAGCATCCATAAAATCTTCTTTGGTAACTTCTACGCCGGCTTGTTGGAATTCATCCACAATCACGTCAGCGACATCTTCATTATTTCCAGTAATTGTTGCAAAAAATACGCGTGCTTTCATTTTTATGTGCCTCGTCTTCTTATTATTCGTTGACTAGTGTAGTTCCGTCCCAGCTAATGTTCAACTAAAAAAGGGCTGGTGCTAGAATGGATGATTATCATATTCAATCCAAGCTTCATGCGAATCTTGAATCCGCTTAAACATTTTTTCCATATCTAACAAGGTGAAATTAACCACAACTGGGCGACCATGGGGACAATTATACGGATTTTCAGCGTGACTCAATTGCGTAATCAAGCTCCGTGCTTCGCTATCATTTAAGGCCCAATTGGCTTTAATCGAACGCTTACAACTCATCATAATAGCGGTGCGTTCCCGAAAAGCTGCCACCGTTAGATTACCGTACCGCAATAACCAATCAACCATTTCTTTGATGGTCGCTTCCTCTTGGCCTTTTTCAAACCAACCTGGATGTTCGCGAACAATAATCGAATTGGTTCCAAAGGCTTCAAGCTGTAAGCCTAACTCGCTTAGTTCAGCTTGATGCCCAGCAATTTGGAGCATTTCACTCGTTGAATACTCCAACACGATTGGAATTAATAACTTTTGCGCTTCCAAGCCGACTTTACCAATCTCGTCGCGATAATACTCATATTTAACCCGTTCTTGGGCGGCGTGTTGATCAATCAAATACAAACCATCCGCTGACTGGGCAAACAAAAACGTCCCATGCATTTGGCCAATGTAATCCAAGGTTGGAAAACTTTCCCCTTGGGCATTCACCGCCGAAATTGCTTGATCGGCCATGTTCAAATCAATTTGGGCACCCGGCATGGCGGTCCCGGTCTCACCAAATGGCGAAACGGCGGCTTCGTTAGCATATTTTTTGGTAAAGGCTTGGACCGCTTCAGTCGTTAATTCATCGGCGTCATGGACGACAACTGGATTAAGCTCAGCAGGTGAGAAAGCAGCGGCCAATTTTTGATAATCAGCATCCGTGATTGGTGCTGAATGCTCGCCTGGTTGACCTGCGATATACGGTTTTGATGCTTCGTTTAATTGGCCAATAAACGTCGTGTTATCAGTCGCTGGTTCGATTTTTTTACCGAGGTAATTTTCATAAGCATCCGGAATTAGATTCGTCTGCGCAAATTGTTTCCGCACGGCTTGTTCAATCAAATCCATCAGTTGGGTTTCTTTACTGAGGCGAACTTCGTGTTTTTGAGGGTGCACATTGACATCCACCAATAACGGATCCATGGTAATTGACAGCACGGCCATTGGGAAGCGGCCCACCATCAAACGCGTACCATAGCCTTTAACCAACGCTTTGGCTAAATTATAGTTTTTTATGTAGCGCCCATTAATCAAAATTGAGATATACGAGCGGTTTGAGCGCGTTAATTCAGGGAGTGAGACAAAGCCATGCATGGCAAAGTCATTATCTTCAGCATTGATTTCAACCATTTGGCGGGCTTGATCCAAGCCATAGACTGAAGCGATAACCTGTTGCAAATTACCATTACCCGTCGTGCGCAACAGTTCTTTGCCATTGTGACTCAACCGAAACGCAATATTGGGGTAGCTAAACGACAGCCGATTTAAAATGTCGACAATTTGGGCTAACTCGGTGGCTTGACTCTTTAAATACTTCAAGCGCGCGGGGGTGTTATAAAACAAATCGCGCACCGTGATATCAGTCCCTTTACGCGCCCCAGTGCCTTTTTCTTCTAACAGTTGGCCACCCTTAAAATGAATTAGCGAGCCTTGATCGTCGTCAATTGTCGCGGTCTCTAAGACCACATCAGCAATTGAGGCGATTGATGGCAAAGCTTCACCACGAAAGCCTAGCGAATGGACGCGAAACAAATCATTGCGATTGGCAATTTTTGAGGTTGCGTGGCGCAAAAAAGCCCGGGCGACTTGATCAGCATCGATGCCATCGCCATCATCAATCACGCGAATCGATTGCACGCCGGCCTCTTCAACTAACACATCAATTTGTTTAGCATTGCCGTCAATGGCGTTTTCGACTAATTCTTTGACGACTGAAGCCGGGCGTTCCACCACTTCACCGGCCGCAATTTGATTTGCTAAGACATCTGGTAACTCATGAATTTCAGCCATTCTATCCACTCCCTTCTAACAAAATCAGTTGTGCATTATTTTAATTGGTTTTGTAAATCATTTAATAACAACATACTATCAAGCGGTGTCATGTTGGAAACATCTGCCTGCTTAAGTGCATCAACCACGTTTTGCGTGGCTGGGTCAAGCCCCATATTAAATAAATCAATTTGTTGGTTTTCTGCTAACATCGCAGGTTCCGTAATTTGACGAGGTGGCAAAGCAGCTTGTCCCTCTTCCAAACTCGTCAAAATTGTGGCGGCCCGGGTAATCAAAGACGCAGGTAACCCGGCTAATTTAGCCACGTTAATTCCATAGGATTGATCAGCTGGTCCCGGCAACACCTTGTGTGAAAAGACCAAATCGCCATGTTCTTCAGTTGCACCCACATGCACATTAAAGAGGTGCGGTAAGCTTTGATCCAAATCCGTCAATTCATGATAATGCGTTGAAAACATGGTCTTGGCATGCACATGATTATGCACGTGTTCAATGATTGCTTGTGCCAACGCCATCCCATCATACGTAGCGGTTCCCCGGCCTAATTCATCAAATAAAATCAATGAATCATTGGTCGCATTTTGCAACGCCGTATTTGCTTCAGCCATTTCCACCATGAACGTCGAATTACCGGAAATCAAATCATCGGCCGCCCCAATCCGCGTGAAAATTTGATCAAAAATGGGGAGTTTGGCCGCTTTGGCTGGTACGAATGACCCAATTTGGGCCATCACGACCGTCAAGGCTAACTGGCGCATGTACGTCGACTTACCAGACATATTTGGTCCAGTAATTAACATCACAATATCGGCTGGTTGCATCTTCACATCGTTAGCTACATAGGCTTGATGACCTAAGACTTTTTCAACAACTGGGTGCCGCCCTGCCTCGATCGCTAATTCATGATCATGATTTAGCGTGGGGCGCACAAATTGATAATTTTCGGCAACCGTCGCAAAGGCCTGCAAGACGTCCAACTCAGCAATGGTCGCGGCTAACTTTTGCAGCCGGTCGATATTTTGCTTAACTTCATCGCGAACTTGTGAAAATAACTCATATTCGAGTTGGCTTGATTTTTCTTGCGCTTCTAGAATTTGTTGCTCGCGTTCTTTTAATTCAGGTGTGACAAAGCGCTCAGCATTCACCAATGTTTGTTTGCGCGTGTACCGGTTGGGATCAAGTTTTGGAATATTGGCCTTAGTAACCTCGATATAGTAACCAAAAACCTTATTAAACCCAATTTTCAAAGAATTAATCCCTGTGGCTTCCCGCTCAGTGCTTTCCATGTTGGCCAACCACTGCTTACCATTTTTCATAATGTCTCTATAGGCGTCGAGTTGCTCATGATACCCTGGTTTAATCACGCCACCCTCAGTCACTGAAAGCGGTGGTTCTTCGGCAATGGCATGGCTGATTAAGTCTTCAATATCCGCCACTGGATCAAGACGCGTTAACAAACCACCAAAAATCGCCGCATCCATATCTTCAAGCGTGATAACCAACTCTGGGATTTGCCGTAGTGAATTCCGTAATTGCAATAGATCACGGCCATTTGCAGTTCCATAGGCGACCCGGCCAGCTAGCCGTTCTAAATCATAAACTTGCTTGAGGGTATCTTGTAAAGCAGCGCGCCCAAAATAAGCTTGAATCAACTCACCGACTTTGTCGTAGCGCGCTTCTAGTTGGCTTTGATCCAGCAATGGTTGTTCGATCCATTGCTTCAACATCCGCCCACCCATCGCGGTTTTAGTATCATCTAGTAACCACAAGAGCGTCCCCGCCCGTTGTTGTGTACGCATATTGGTCGTTAATTCAAGATTAGCGCGGGAATTGCGATCCAACTTTAAATATTGGGCAATTTCATAGCTATTAGCAATCTGCAAATGATCCAAGGCGCGTTTTTGCGTGGTAAATAAATACGTCAACAAAATTTCAGTCGCGCGTTGCGGCTTGTCAGCTAAATTTTGCGCTAAATATGAAATCTCAGCATTTTTTACAATTTCGCCTTGATGCGAGATTAAAATCCCTAAACTCGTCAAATTAGCCAATAAATTCTCGGGCAATTGACCGTCCGTAACAACTTCCTTGGTCTCTAACCGCGTAATTTCATTGAGCACAGCATTACTAGACGCAAGTGCTGTGGCTTTGATTTCACCAGTTGATAAATCAGCATAAGCCAGCCCGAATGCAGTTTCATCCGTGGCCGTCAAACTCACCAAATAATTATTTTCTTTAGCATTGTCCGCACTTAATTTCATGCGGGTGCCAGGCGTGATTAATTGCACAACTTCGCGCTTAACCATCCCCTCAGCCGTCGCCGGATCTTCCATTTGTTCAACAATGGCGACCTTGTAGCCTTTATCGACCAAAATATCAATATAATTTTGCGCCGCATGATGCGGTACGCCGGCCATCGGAATCGGATTGACCGCATTTTTATTACGTTGCGTGAGCGTTAACTCAAGGAGTTGGGAACCTTTAATAGCGTCGTCGTTAAACAGCTCATAAAAATCACCCAACCGATAAAACAAAAAAGCGTCTGGGTATTGCGCCTTAATTTTGTTGTATTGTTGCATCATGGGGGTTTCTTTTGCAATCGCCATTATCGACTCCTTTGTTAAGTCTAGTCTTCGTCCTTAAATAAATCTGCTAAGCCAGCCAGTGGTGTATTGGTATCCACTGGCGCCTCAGCATCTTTTTCAACGTAATCTTCTTCTGCAATCACTTCCCAACCTTCACCAGCTGGCATCGGTTGGGCTTCTTCGCCAGGTGCCAAGACTTGCAGGGGCACTTGCAAAACCACGTATTCAATCAAGGCTCGATCAAAATCAATCACCGCATCCTCAATCAAAATCACGGAATCGGTAATTTCATAACGGTTCGCATGGGCTTCATCATTGATATAAATTTCATCAATTTCAAAATCCAAATCCAACGTCACGGTTTTTCCAGAACGCGTTGATGGCGTTTGAATGGTCGTCAAAACATGGGCATGCACGATGATGTCATCTTGTTCAGCCTGGGCATAACCTTTAACTTTTAAAGGTTCAACCGCTAAAATTTCATTGCCAAAAGTGGTCGTCAACGGGTCAGTCAAATCCACCACTTCTTCAAATTGCATTGCTGCTTGCTTATATTTTTGTAATTCAACAAATTGCCACTTCATTCTTTTGTCTCCTCTTTCATCACGGGAATCCGGCCCGTATCCTGTCGCACATTTTGCCAAGTTGGTTTGGCTAATAATTGATATAGTCGGCCCGCACGATAATCCAACTTGATTAAACCATTAATGTCAGCACTGGTAACTTTATGCACAATCGGCAATGTACCCGAATCACGATGCGCATTAATAAAATGACGGCCGCGCGGCGAACTACCCAACACCCGCAAATACGGATTTGCCAATCCTACTTGCATTTCTTGGTCAGTTACATTCAATATTGTATATAACAAAGAGCGTTGTATCCTGGCATACGTGTAGCGTTTTGATTTGTAGGCAGTCATAAAATCAGCCCAAGCTTGCTCGGCATCCTGTGTATCTTCTAGGCGATCAAGCACCTCATACAAGCGATACGCCAAGCCATCATTTAGCTGATAGAGCTGTTCTAATTGCGCATTTGGCGTGGTGAGGACTTTGTAACGTAACAACGGAAACCACGTTGTTGCCCACGCTTTGGTTTGTGCTCCTACAGCCATTAATTTGGCAGCGTTAGCACCGACGTAATCAGCTAGTTTTGGATCGGCCGTGTCAATCATCGCCCGTACCGCTGTTGCACTCGCAATAGTAGCATCCGTGGCCGTCTCATCATGATATTGTGCTGCTTCGCGTTGGATGGCGTAAAGTTGCAGCTGGTCAGCTAAGCCTAATTCAATGATGGCCGTGGCATAACTAAAGCCCAACAAATCATTAGGCTCCGTCAATTCTACGCCGACCTTGGCTTTTAAGACTGTGTTAAAACTAGTCGCAAAGGTTTGATTGTAATTGTGGAATTCATCGGCATCAGCAACTGCCTCCTTGGCGGCCAGTGCTAAGGCCATAAAATCCCAATCAGCATGTTCCGCCCCAAAGGCAATTGCATCCACACCAGCGGCCGCTAGAATTTGCACGGCCCCATTAGCAAAAATATGCGCAGGTTGCACGGCGAAGGCAAAGGGTAATTCATAAACAACATCAACGCCACCAGCCAGGGCAAATTCAGTCCGGCGCCATTTGTCAAAAATAGCGGGCACTCCACGTTGCACAAAGTTCCCGCTCATCACTGCCACGACAGTATCAGCCCCGCTCACTAATTTAGCTTGTTTTAAATGATAAGCATGCCCATTGTGAAAGGGATTATATTCAGTTATTAAACCAACAGCCGTCATCTTTAATCCCCATTATTTATGCTTTGGTCGCAGTAAAGAACCAACGTGGGGTCTGTTCATCAACCTTTGCTTGGCGACCGAAATCACCTGTCACATTGATATCTTTGAACCCTGCTTGCTCCAATAATTTAATGTACGTGGCCAATTCATAAGTCCGTTCAGTATGAATTTCTTGAATTTGTTTATACCCATCAATAGCTTCATCATACACAAAGAAGGTCAACTCATGTTCAGCTGTATGGGCTTGTTCTTCAACCCCATATGACGCCCACATAAAGGCCGTTTCGTCATCATGCCAGTTATACATATAGCCTGGATAATACACATCCGTTTGATACGGACTAATCACATCAAAAATGAATTGTCCGCCGGCTTCGAGGTGGAGTGCCACCTGTTCAAACGCTTGCAAAGTTTCTTGTTCATTAGCTAAATAATTAAACGAATCAGCAAATGAGGTGATTGTGGCAAATTTCGTCGTCAAGCCCGACCATTCCCGCATATCACCTTCATACAATGGCAGGTCCACGCCAGCTTGTTTAGCGTGTTGCATTGCTAAACCGAGCATTTCCGTTGATAAATCAAGCACCGCGACATCATAACCGGCTTTAATCAACATGATTGCTAACCGACCAGCCCCACCCGCTAATTCAAGGACCTTGCCTTGCTGATTAGCAATGTGCTTAGTGGCATATTGAAACCAATCTTCATAGGCCGATTCATCAAATAAATCATCATATAATTTTGCGAATGTTGAATAATTTGCCATCTCGACCCTCTTTTGCTTCTGATTTAGATTTCTTCAGTAACCAACCATTGATCCAAGTTAATTTCAGTGCCTGTTGAGCCCCAGAGCTTTTCAAGATTATAAAAACCACGCGTTTCCTTTTTGAAGACGTGGACAATCAAATCACCAAAGTTCATCAAGACCCATTCACCTTCATGACGACCCTCGTGTTTAACCAACAAATAACCTGCTTCGGCCATTTTGTCTTCAATTTCATCTACAATTGCGACTACTTGCCGAGTTGTTGGTGCATCCAAAATCAAAAAGGCGTCTGCCACTAGTGAAACTTCGTGAATATCAATCGCTTCAATATCTTCGGCGCGCTTTGCATCAGCGGCCTTTACTGCAACTTCGAGCATGTCATTTACTGCCATTATTTTCTCCAATTTTCTGCGTTCAAATTTATCTTAAAATCCCTATTAAATCCATTCTCTAACTAATCAATTTTACCATAAGTAGCTTGCATTTACATGGCGGTTTATTGTGGTATATTTAAAATAATTACTTTTATGGGAGAGAACATTTTAATGAATTGGCTTAACTGGAAAACATATGCTGCGGTGACTGAAATTTCACACGCCCCACTCAACGCCTTTTGGTTTATTTTTGGTACCGCATATGCATGGTATAATTTCCATCAAATTAACGTGCTAGGGACCATCATCGGCTTAATTTTCATGATTTTATTTGATGGCGCCACGAATACTTTTAACAATTACATGGACTATATCAAAGCCAAAGACATCACCGGTTATCAACAAAAAACTAGTACCATTGGAACGCTGAACTTACCCGCAAACGGCGTTAAAAACTTAGCCATTGCCTTATATACAATTGCTGGGCTACTTGGTTTGATCGTGATTTTCACTACGCGTTGGCCAGTGATGATTTTTGGCTTAATCGGTTACTTTGTGGCGGTGCAATATTCCGTTGGGTTGCGCTTAAATGGCACCCCGTTTGGTGAATTTGCTACCGGGATGTCAATTGGCTTCATCATCCCCGCTACCGTGGTTTATATCAATACCCACAGCTTTGGCCAAGTCAGCATTAATTTTGCACAATTCAGCGTAATTAGCAGTTTATTGCTCGCCGCTTTGCCCCTGTATAGTGTCATGTTGATTGGTTCATTTGGGAACAACGCATCAGACTTAGAAGAAGACCTCGCCAACGGCCGTAAAACTTTGGTCTTCTACATGGGCAAGCCAGCGACGATCAACTTAATTAAAGGGTTATTGATTCTGGGCCCAATTTCAACTATTCCGTTGGTTATTTTACATGTCGCACCTTGGTTAACATTACTAACCGTGGCCGTCTTACCAAAAGTTTGGCGGGCCGCAACACCATTCTTTGCCATGCAAGATAAACGCACAACTTTTAGAAAGTTATTCAAGGCCATCTCTTTGCCCTTGATGATTTATCCCATCACTTTTGCATTGGGCACGCTCATCCAAGCAATCTGGCATTAATCGGCAAACAAAAACGGCTGTGATTAGCCGTTTTTTTGTGTTTTAATTGCCCAAGCGTTATAAGTTTCCAGTGCTAATGGATAAATGGGTACCCGTTTAGCTGCTAAGTAAGCGAGGGTATGCCCGGCTTGCCAACCGACACTGGCATCTAAATCAGTTTGTGCTAATGCACGCACTTCATCGATTCCATCAAAATCACGGCCAGCTTCAACATAATCAGCCATATAAATGATTTTATCTAATAGTGTCATCACCGCAGCTCCAGTGGTGTGTTTTTGAATAGCAGATAAAATTTGTGGATCTGTAATTCCTAATTCACTACGCACCAACTCGGCACCAACGATACCATGCCAGACATTGTTGCCCCACTTTAACAACTCAGGATCAAGATTTTGCGCCTTAATCGTGGCAATAAAATCAGCATCCGAGCGTTCTTTTGCATAATCATGCGTCAAAGCCGCGATAGAAGCTGCTTCTAAATCAGCGCCCCATTGCCCAGCCAAAACTAGCGCCATCTGCTCCACACGCAAAACATGCGTAAAGCGATAGTCAGACATCGCCGCTTGGATTTTTGGTAATAATGCATCTCGGGTTCCGTTATAATACCGGCCCGTGTAAGTAATCGTGTTTGTCATTACGATACAACCCGTTTTCTAAAATATAGGCAGCCACCAAATCAGGCACCATGTAACGAATACTCTTTTGCTGAGCAATTCGTCGGCGAATATCCGTTGAACTAATGTCTAATTCAGGCACATCCACCCATTCGATTGGATATTGACTATGGCGTGGTTGGCCTGGCCGATTGACCCCGACAAACGTCACTAATTTCAACAAATCTTCAATTCGATACCAAGTTGGCAAATAGGCGACTTCATCCCCGCCGATAATGAAATAAAATTCATAATCAGGGTGTTCAACTTTTAATTGCAGCATCGTGGTATACGAATAACTTTTACCACCACGTTGCACCTCTAACAATTCTAGCCCAAACCGACTATTGCCTTGAATCGCCGCCTTAACCATCTTAGCGCGATGCCATGGGTCAATGGCACTCTTATGATCAACGTGAGGTGGCTTTGCGTTAGGCATGAAATAAACCTTATCCAAGCCCAATTGATCAGCCACGCGCTCACCAATCATCAAATGGCCGATGTGCGGTGGATTAAAGGTGCCCCCTAAAATCCCGATTTTCTTTTTTTCCGCAACAAAAGAACGCTCGGCAAAAGGCTGCGTTCTCGTTTTTTCAATTGTTGTGCTGAAAGACTCGTTCATTTCCACCACTCCTCATGAGGATGCTATCAAATTAGATTTTTTGAACCGTTGCTGAGTACTTCCGATTTTCACGGTCACTCGATTCACCAAACAAAACCAAGGTATGCCCAATGGTTTGGACAACTTGTAACTCTGAGTTGGCTTCAATCGCTTGTTTTAATTCAGCCACTTCAACATCAGAGTTAGACAAGATGCTAACCTTGAATAGTTCACGCTTTTCTAAAGCATCACCAAGTTGATCTAACCATTCTTCACTCAAGCCTTGCTTACCAATGCTAAACAAGGGCTTCATATCATGAGCTTGTGCGCGTAACCAGCGCTTTTGTTTTCCGCGTAATTCAATCATTAAATCATCGCCTTTCGTGTCAACACAGAAACCCCTTGAGGCGCCCATCCAGCAATTACGACGTCTGCGGGCACAGTAATCCAGCCCAAGCCATCAATAACTAAATCAGTTTTTTCTGTCGTTTTAAATTCGTGTCGTTGTAATGGTGGTAAAGCCGCCAAAAATTCTGCTGATGGTGGCAACAATAACTCACCTGCATGCTTGGCGTAAAACTCATCAGCATTGGCCAACTTAGTCCGATGCAAAGGCAAGTTGTTTTCAAAATACGCCGTCATCCCCGCTTTAGGCCCTTGTACATAGTCAAACCGCGCCAACGCCCCCAAGAACAACGTTTGTTCGGGATTGAGTTGATACGTCCGTGGCTTGAGCTCCTTTTGCGGTGAAACATACTTCAAGTCTTGTGGTGCCAAATAATGCGCCATTTGATCAGGATGAATAATCCCTGGGGTGTCAATGATATTTGAATCATCGTCCAATGGGATTTCAATTCGATCCAAAGTCGTCCCTGGGAAGCGTGAAGTGGTAATCACATCATGCTTTTCACCCGTCACAAACTTAATAATTTGGTTAATCAAGGTTGACTTACCAACATTGGTAACCCCGACCACATACACTGAGCGTCCATCCCTGTATTTTTCAATCAAATCAAGCAAAGCTGGCACATCATCGCCGTTTTTACCAGACGTCAAGGCCACTTCAATCGGCCGCAACCCAGCCATGTTAGCTTGTTGGCGCATCCAGTCACGAATCTTGCTGCGCTTTAATGAGTGTGGCAAGACGTCAACTTTATTGCCGACCAATAAGACTGGATTGCTGCCGACAAAGCGGTGCAAACCAGGAATCAATGAACCACTAAAATCAAAGACGTCCATCACATATACGACCAATGAATTAGTCGCTGAAATTTGGTCAAGCAAGCGGCGGAAATCGTCATCCGTCAAATCGACGGGTTGAATCTCATTATAGTGCCGCAAACGGAAACACCGTTGGCACAACACTTCATTGTTATCAAAACCTTTAATCAAAGCTGACATCGGCGTATAACCTACCGCAACCTTATCGGTGGTTTGAATCAAGGCACCACAGCCAATACAGCGTAGTCCATCAGCTAATTCAGCTTGTACTTCAATTTCAGTTATCAAGGGAATTCCTCCAAGTTAATTCAGGATGGTTAGCCAACATTTGTTTTTTAACCCCTTTTTCAATGAAACGGTTAATTTTGGTATTCCATTGATCAGTTTCAATCAAAGGTTTAACTAAAATACTGCGAATGCCATAATTGTTGGATGACCACACGTCAGTCAATAATTGATCACCAACCATGACAACATCTGCTTTGCTCAGCTGCAATTTTTGCGTCGCTTCATGCAACCCGCGCGTTAATGGCTTAAAAGCACGGGATACAAATGGCAAGTCCAACGGATCGGCAACCCGGGCAATCCGCACGGCCGAATTATTCGATACGATCATCACTGGGATTCCCGCTTCATGCATGGCTTCTAACCAATCATGTAATTCAGTAGTGCCATCTGGATTATTCCAAGCCAGCAGCGTGTTGTCCAAATCAGTTAAAACGGCTTTAATGTTGTTTGCTTTCAATTGGGCTGGAGTCAGCTGATAAATTGCTTCGACCATCCAAGTTGGGGTATATGATTCAGTCATATTACGCCCCTCTCTATTTTCTCTTATCCGTTTAATTATACGCTAGAATTGGCTTCCAATAAAGCATTGTCCCAAACGACATCATTGAAAATGTTAATATGCGGTTAAAAAAATATAAACAATTGCCTTATCACCCCTTAACTTATGCTAAACTGATAGCAAAACTAAAAGAAAGTTAAAAAAATACTATGGCTAATAATACTGGAAATAAAATTAAATCAACTTTACTCACTATCCTTGTGGGTCTCGTCGGCTTCATCGTTGTCGCTGGGGTGGCCTTTGGACTAACAAGTGCCTACTATCACTTCACTGATGACACAACGCCTTCTAGCAAGACATCCTCTTCAAAGACGAGCTCAAGTGCTAAGTCAACCAGCAAGAAGAGCAGTTCAGCTAAGAAGGCCAGCACCCAAGACTACACCATTCAATCCGGGGATACTGCGACTGCGGTTGCCGCCACATTTGGTATTTCACTTGAAAAGTTGAAGGCCTTAAATCCCGGTTTAGATGTCGATGGTTTGATTGCTGGTGAAACAATCAAGGTCAGTGGGACAGCAGCCAAGGCAAGTTCTTCAACAGAGGCTAGCTCAACAGATACTGATGCTGATACAACAACTGAAGATACCGCTGCCAGCACGATTGTCGTCGCTCAAGGCCAAACTCTCTACAGCATCGCAAATGCAAACGGCTTAACACAAGCCCAACTCGAAGCCCTCAATCCAGGCGTAACAGCTGACACATTGCAAGCTGGTCAAACCCTGAATATTAAATAAGGCCAATCAACAAAATCAAAAAGCACGTCAATCATTTCTGATTGACGTGCTTTTTTGTGGTAATTATTTATCTGAAATTGAAGCAATTCCAGGCAAAGTCTTACCTTCGAGGTACTCCAATGAAGCACCACCACCAGTTGAGATATGGCTCAAACGATCAGCCACACCCAATTGTTGAACGGCTGCAGTAGAATCTCCACCACCAACAATTGTCGTTGCGCCGTTTTCTTCAGTAACCTTAACTAATTCTTCACCGATAGCCAAAGTTCCCTTAGCAAAGTTTTCCATTTCAAACACACCCATTGGGCCGTTCCAAACAACAGTCTTTGCATCAGCCAAAACAGCCTTGAAGGCGTCGATTGACTTAGGTCCGATATCAAGTCCCATGTAACCGTCCTTGATACCATCTTCGGCAACATACGTGTCAGCATCGTTCTTGAACGCATCAGCAGCGAGTGCATCAACTGGCAAAACAAGCTTATCACCTGATTCTTCAATCAATTGCTTAGCCAAAGCCACCTTGTCTTCTTCAAACAATGAGTTACCAATGGCCTTACCATTAGCAGCGTCAAAGGTATAAGCCATTCCACCACCAACGATAACTTTGTCAGCTTTCTTCAACAAGTTTTCAATGATTGTAATCTTGTCAGAAACCTTGGCTCCACCGATAATAGCTACGAATGGACGTTCTGGGTTTTCAACGGCACCACCCAAGAACTTAATTTCCTTGGCCATCAAGAAGCCTGAAGCAGTTTGGGCGATGTTTGAAGCAATCCCAACGTTTGAAGCGTGCGCACGGTGCGCAGTTCCAAAGGCATCGTTGACAAATACGTCACCCAATGAAGCCCAGTACTTACCCAATTCAGGGTCGTTCTTTGACTCGCGCTTAACTTCTTCACCGTTAACCACATCTTCGAAACGCGTGTTTTCAAAAATCAAAACTTGACCATCTTGCAAAGCATTGATGGCGTCTTCTAATTCTTTACCTTCAGTTGCAGGTACGAAAACCACTTGTTGACCAAGCAAATCAGCCAACTTTTGGGCAACTGGACGCATTGACAAGCCAGCCTTGTCATCTTCACTCTTGATACGACCCAAGTGTGAGAACAAGATAGCACGGCCACCCTTTTCCAAAACGTACTTGATAGTAGGCAATGCAGCTGTGATCCGGTTGTCATTAGCCACAACCACTTCACCGTTTTCTTCTTTCAAAGGCACGTTGAAATCAACACGCATCAATACCTTCTTACCTTGCAATTCCAAGTCTTCAACAGTCAACTTAGCCATTGTTTAAATCCTCTTTTTTCTTTTTTAATAAAAAAACAGGCGATTGAATTTCCACCCAACCACCTGTTCAATCAATATAGGTTATTTGCTTTTGATTACAAAGTTGCCAAGTGCAACAAAGTACGGATCATGTTTGAAGTGAAACCGTATTCGTTGTCATACCAAGCAGCAGTTTGAACCAATTGCTTGTCACCAACAGTGATAACCTTAGTCAATGTTGGATCGAAAACAGCACCGTGAGTGTCACCAATGATATCTGATGAAACGATTTCATCTTCGTTCCAACCAAATGAATCATTAGTGTACTTCTTAACAGCTGCGTTAACTTCTTCTGCAGTAACAGTCTTACCCAATACTGTAGTCAATTCAGTAACTGAACCGTCAACAACGCCAACACGTTGGGCGTGACCGTCCAACTTACCAGCAACAGCAGGAACAACCAAACCGATAGCCTTAGCAGCACCAGTTGAATGAGGAATCGTGTTTGCTGAAGCAGTACGGTTTGAACGGAACTTTGATCCCTTAGGACCGTCAAGAATCATTTGAGTTGAAGTGAAGGCGTGAACCGTCGTCATCAAACCAATTTCAATTCCAAATTCCAATTCCAATGCATTAGCCAAAGGAGCCAATGATTGTGTAGTACATGAACCAGCAGAAACGATGTGATCGTCTGCAGTCAAAGTGTCTTGATTAACACCGTAAACAACAGTAGGTACGGCACCTGCAGGAGCAGAAACCAAGACCTTCTTAGCACCAGCATCCAAGTGAGCTTGTGACTTTTCAGCTGAAGTATAGAATCCTGTTGATTCCAATACGATTTCAACATCGTCATTAGCAACCCACTTCAAGTCAGCAGCATTACGTTCTGCATAAACAGTGTAGTGCTTACCGTCAACAATGATTCCTGTTTCATCAGCTGAAACATCATATGGTAAAGTGCCATGAGTTGAATCATACTTCAACAAGTATGCCAACATAGCAGGGTTAGTCAAGTCGTTGATTGCAACAACTTCAATATCGTCTGCAGTACCCTTTAATTCCAAGATACGGCGAAATGCCAAACGACCAATACGGCCGAAACCGTTGATACCAATCTTAACAGTCATTATTAAGATGCCTCCAATTTTTCTTCTGTAAACGTTTTTACAACTACTAATTTTACTCTTTTATCGTTAATTTCGCAAACCTTTTACAGACATTAATCACTCAAGGCAATTATGTAATATACAATATCTTTTTATCAATCACAGTTTACTAATCATGGGTAAGTATCAGCATAACAATCGGCTTTTAACGAAAAAGAAAAACGCCCTGAAACAGACGTTTAGGATAAATTAATTAATGCGCACCGGGGGAATCGAACCCTCATCTCAAGAACCGGAATCTCACGTGATATCCATTACACTAGGCGCGCTTAACAACAAGAAATAGTATAGCATATTTTCAACAATATGTTACACGCTATTTTCATTATTTTACAACAACCTGTGTAATTTATCGAATAATGCCCTTACTTCGATAATAATCTATGGTTTCTTCAGCAAAATCATCAGGGTAACCTAAATCTTCAACTAACACCCAAGCACCAAAAACTTGATCTTCATACTTTCTAGCTAACCGTAGAATTTGGTCCTCGTCAGTTAAATAACCAATCACCGATTCACGTGCATCGACCTCATCATTGTGGGCCCGGACAGCATCATAATCCAAATGATTGCCTAAATCTGAAATTGCATGGAAGTATTCTTCCACTAATGTTTTGGCCTTATCAAAGCGGGAAAGATTTTTATCGATGAAAATAAAGGCATTCTTTCCTTTAATGAAAGTCACCCCATCTAATTGCGAATTTTCTCTTAATGGAACTGTATCCGAGATGACTGGGTTTAAGCCTTGTTCGCTTAAATTATCCTCCACTCGCATCAACAGTTCGTCGTAATCGTTACTATGCATCGTGATCCTCGAAATCAGCAATCAAGCCTTCAATATATGCCTTTGCCCGATCAACCACGCGTTGTCGATCAGCTTCTGGCAAACCTGTAATATCAATTCCCCAGTGTGCCGCCATGAGCGTTGGTTCTTCAGAAGTTTCAGCGTTGGCTAGCAAAGTATCAGGGTCTTCTACTAACTCTGAGCGAGAAACACCAAAAAATTCAGCCATAACTTCAACTTTATCTACACGTGGGTACGTCTTACCGTTTGACCAATCTGAAATCGTCGCAGTTGAAACATTAACTACTTCTGCCAACTTAGCCGCTGTCATTCTGTTTTTCTTCAAGAGCCGCTTAATATTGGCCCCCATAATCAACTTGCCTTCTGAAGCTTCCATGTTTATCACCATCCCTATGCTTAACGTCTATGTGCTTTAATAATTTAATTGTAAAAGAAAACTTAACTTTTGGCAAGGTTAAACTTAACTTTTACTTGCAATTCGGTTTTACCTAATATATAATAGATTTTGTTGAGAGATATTCAACATTAACTGAACACATTATTAGGTTTAACTAGACCAACATTATTAAGGAGTAATTATTATGTTTAATTCAGAATCATTTATTCTTTTCGTTTCAATCGCAACTATTCTCATCCTATTGACGGGCACACTTACGTTAACTAACTTGTTTGTGCGCGCCACGCGTAAGTTCTGGACTGCCGCTTATCGCCTAATGCGTTATTTCATTTTACGGACACGCGGCTACAACCAATCAGATGCCTTGCGTGTTACTTTGAGACATTAATTTAAAAGGCATTAATTTAAAATTTAAAAGAGAATTCGCATATTCACTGCGAATCCTCTTTTTTAATTACTCAATTTTGCTGAACCAGTGGCATAATTGATAACCACCCCCGGTTCGACATTTGGCACAAAGACGCTAAATTGTAATGATCCGTCGGCGGATTTTGCTTCCATTTTGCTACCAGATGGTACTAAATTATTCCCATCATAAAGCGGCGTAACGCGATACCGAACTTTTTGATTATTATCTAAAGCCTTACGGACTAAGTTTTCATAATAATTTTGCCCAGTATTGTTTGCATCACCGTTTGAAGCTTGATTGGCCCATGCCGTTTGCGTAGTGATATTTTGGTAGTTAGCCTCACTGGCATCAAAACTCTTGATGTTACCAGCAATGGCATACCCAATCGAATGCCCCCGGTTATATAATTGCGAATACCGGCCACCAATGGTTAGCTGTTCCCACCCAACTGGATAGATTTTTGCATCATTACCAGTTTCTGTGCGATTTTGATATTGGCGTGCAGCTTTTGTAAGCCAAGCATTAGCCACACCTGGGCGCCGCAATTGATCTTGTTGGCTAAGTTGTACATATGGAGCGGAGGTAACTTTAGCATTTAAATTATTTTTATCATTAGCAAGTACAAATGCCCCAGCACCATTAAATTTTATACTGTCTGTTTTGAGTTGCTTTTTCACATTAGCGGTCAGGACTGACGATGCTAAGGTCTCAGTTGGGTGCGTATCCTCGACACTACCGTAATCAATCCCGGTTTGTTTAACGACCTGAGTTGTCGTTGCATAATTGGTGTTAGATGACTGGGTGCCCGATAAATTATATTGTTGATCGACTAATTTAAAAACTAATCCCACGGCAATAACGATGACCGCACCGGTTAAAGTTAATTTGTTATTTTTTCGTCTAGCCATGTTTTCCTCACATTATTAATCGCGGGCATTTTTCATTGATTTGATTGACCACCAAACCCACACAAAATCTAAAATGACCGCCCCAGTCATCAACGCCATCGTAGTTTCAGGCGCTTTTAAAAGCACTGTTACGCCAAAAAACATAATAATGAACAAACTAACCAGCATTTGCGTGAAGAACTTTCGAATCACTTTAGTATCCGACATTAATTTGTCAAACCGCTTGTCCTTGGAATTAATGATTAACACATGATCAAATTCATTTCTGCCCACTAATTCATCCACAGCGGCTTTAGCTTCATCCTGTGTTTCAAATGAATCATAGACCATCGTCTTATCACCGACTTCCACGGCGACAAGGTATTTGATTTTTTTCTTTGTAGCCATGGTGCGGCGACCTTCACTTTACTAGAAATATTACTATAAGTGTAACATGTTTGACGGTTTACCTGCAAAATTACACTAAAAAAAGAACGTCAAAACGACGTCCTTTTCAAGAATTAAGAATTACTGATTAGTAGTTAATAATTCCATCTTTAGCTTCTTTAGCAATGTTGTAGAAGCTAGCGATACCCTTGTATTCTGCAACATCAGCAGTCAACAAGTCTTCGATACGCATCAATTGGTTGTACTTAGCGATACGATCAGTACGTGACAATGAACCAGTCTTGATTTGACCAGCGTTAGTAGCAACAACCAAGTCAGCGATAGTCGTGTCTTCAGTTTCACCTGAACGATGTGAAACGATGGCAGTGTATCCAGCTTCCTTAGCCATTTCGATAGCTTCCATGGTCTCAGTCAAAGTACCAATTTGGTTAACCTTGATCAAGATAGCATTGGCAGCTCCCATGTCGATACCCTTCTTCAAGTACTCAGTGTTAGTAACGAAGAAGTCATCACCAACAAGTTGAACCTTCTTACCCAACTTGTCAGTCAACTTAACCCAAGCATCCCATTCGTTTTCATCAAGCGGATCCTCGATAGAAACGATAGGGTACTTGTCAACCAAGTCAGACAAGTAATCGATGAATTCATCAGTTGTGTATTCCTTCTTGTCAGGTTCCCCGTCCAAGACATACAACCCAGTTTCCTTGTTAAAGAATTCTGAAGACGCAACGTCAAAGGCGATAGCAATATCCTTACCAGCCTTGTAACCAGCGCGTTCGATAGCCTTCAACAAGTATTCGAAAGGTTCTGCGTTTGATGCGAAGTTCGGAGCAAATCCACCTTCATCACCAACAGCAGTAGCGTGACCAGATTCCTTCAACAACGCTTGCAAAGCGTGGAAAGTTTCTGAACCCATACGAACGGCTTCAGCGATAGTCTTTGCACCAACAGGCATGATCATGAATTCTTGGAAATCAACTGAATTAGCAGCGTGTGCTCCACCGTTGATAACGTTCATCATTGGGGTTGGCAAAACGTGCGCATTGAACCCACCCAAGTAGTTATACAATGGTGTTCCCAATTCGTCAGCAGCGGCACGGGCAGCAGCGATTGAAACACCCAAAATAGCGTTCGCACCCAACTTAGCCTTAGTAGGAGTACCGTCCAAAGCGATCATTGTCTTATCCAACAATACTTGGTCAGTAACGTCCATACCAATCAACTTGTCCTTGATCAACTTGTTAACGTTGTCAACGGCCTTCAAAGTTCCCTTACCCAAGTAACGTCCCTTGTCACCATCACGCAACTCAACAGCTTCGTGTTCACCAGTTGAAGCTCCTGAAGGTACGATTCCGCGACCGAAGCCACCCAATTCAGTGTAAACTTCAACTTCGACAGTAGGGTTACCACGTGAGTCCAAAACCTCGCGTGCGTAAATATCAGTAATTGCAGACATGTTGTCTTCTCCTTAGCGCATTGAAAAGTATAATAGTTATGGAATTAAATTAATTCCGTACTCAAAAATTATAGCACAAATTCGCCTTAGATTATACTTACCGAGGACTTTTTTTATTTGTGGGGTTGCTTAGCCGTTGCACGGCTAGGAATTTATGCTTGGTCTGGGGAACGGCTACGTATTGCTACTGTTGAAGGGGGCGACACGGTCCCACTAGTCTAAGGGATTTGGCCTTGCGCAAGCGCAAAATCAACTCCCTAAGACCGCGTTGGTGCCGCTACCTCGCGGATTCCCCTACAACAGTAGCAATACTCCGCCGTTCCCCAGACCAAACATAAATTCCGGTCTCCAGTCGCTTTAGCTCCTTCCAACCCTAGAGCTTCACTTTTATTCCATCAAAGCAAATTTGGCTAAGAGGCAAACTTCCAACACGCCTGATTTTTTAATTATCATCTTTTTCGGGGGGGCTTTGACAGAAACTGTTCTTGAATCAAATCAAAATTAAGAAACACAAACAAGATTATCCATCATGATTGGTGGAGTAGATTATTACGAGAGAAGTAGTTGGCTGAAGCTTTAGTAACCGAAAGGAGCTAGAGCGACTGAAGGTTGGGATTTTGGTTGGTGGGGAAAGGGGCGGAGCATTGCTGGCGTAGTGGTGGAAAAAGCGAGGTAGGAGCACCAACGCGGTCTTAGGGAATTGGTTTCGCGCCTGCGCGGAGCCGAGTCCCTTAGACTAGTGGGACTCTGTCGCCCACCTCTACGCTAGCAATGTGGAGCCCCTTTCCCCACCAACCAAAATTCCTAGCCGTGAAACGGCTAAACAACCCCAAAAGCAAAATAAGACCTCCAACAAAAAAAGAAGCTGATCAAAATCAACTCCTTAATGTGCTTATTCACTACCCCGCATAGCCTGCGCCGAAAGCTTAACTAACTCCACAAACGTATGCGGATCAAGCGCCGCATCACCAACCAAAACGCCATCAATATCTGGTTGCACCATCAATTCATAAACGTTAGCCGGCTTAACAGACCCACCATAAGTAATCCGAATCCGATTAGCAATCTCCCAGCCATACATATCCGCCAAAGTTAACCGAATCCGGCGTAATGAGAATTGCGCCAATTCTGGTGTCATCGCCTGGCCACTACCAATGGCAGCAGTCGGTTCATACGCCAAAATTAATTTAGTTGCATCAACCTCACTGATCCCCTCCAGCGATTCAATCACCTGATTAACCACCCATTGCACATTGTCACTTTCTGACTCAGCTGAAATTGGTTCGTCAATCGCAATAATTGGAATCAAGTCATGTTTGAGCGCAGCAACGGCTTTTAGATTCACCATTTCATCAGTTTCTCGAAAATAATTACGGCGCTCAGAATGGCCAATAATGACGTATTTCACGCCTAAATCTTGTAAGGCAGCCGGCGATGTTTCACCAGTGTATGCGCCCCGATCTTGCCAATACACATTTTCAGCGCCAACTGATAATGTCGTTCCACCAGCAGCAGCAACCATGGCCGTCAATAAGACATCTTGGCCCGCCAAAACCATATCGACTTCGGGATACGCTTTGACTTGCTCTTGAATTTGCACAATATATTCAATTGTTTCGCTCGGTAACTTATTCATTTTCCAATTAGCCACGACGATTGGATTTCGTTTGGTCATACACCTGCCCACCTTTCTGCCTTTTAACAAAAAAGCAGACTGACAAAACTGGTTTGTCTTGCCTGCTTTTTTCAGTCAATCCGCTTAATTTGCATAAATTTCGGCTTTAACCAAAGCTTCAACTGCTTCATTAGTGTCCAAATCTAAAGCTTTTTCAGCTAAAATAGCCATTTCCTTAGTATCCAAACGTTTCATCAAAGCCCGCGTTTGCAAAACTGATGTTGCTGACATTGAAAATTCATCCAAGCCAAGTCCCATCAAAATTGGCACAGCAATTTGATCACCAGCCATTTCACCACACATCGCAGCAAACTTACCGTACTTATGTGCAGCGTCGATAACCATCTTAATCATGCGCAAAATTGATGGGTTATATGGTTGATATAGGTAAGAAACATGTTCGTTGCCACGATCAGCCGCCATTGTATACGCAATCAAATCATTGGTTCCAATTGAGAAGAAATCAACTTCTTGGGCAAATTTATCAGCCAACATCGCTGCCGCTGGGATTTCAATCATGATGCCCAATTTAATGTCATCAGCAATTGTCACGCCCTTAGCCAACAAAGCCGTCTTTTCTTCATTAAATATATCACGCGCTTGGCGGAATTCATTTAATGTCGCCACCATTGGGAACATAATCCACAAATTACCATAGACTGAAGCCCGTAGCAAGGCGCGTAATTGCGTGCGGAAAATGTCTTGCTTATCCAATGAAATTCGGATAGCCCGATAACCCATGAATGGATTTTCTTCCTTAGGCAATGGTAGATATGGCAAATTCTTATCGCCACCAATGTCCATCGTTCGAACTGTAACAACTTTGCCGTCCATCCCTTCAAGCACCGTTTTATAGGCTTCAAATTGATCGTCTTCAGTTGGCAATTCTTGTGAGTCCATGTACAAAAACTCGGTCCGATACAGGCCAATTCCTTCTGAACCATTTTCCTTAACACCCTTCAAATCCTTAGGTGTACCGATATTGGCCCCAGTCATGAATTCGATACCATCAGCCGAAACTGATTTTTCATGCTTTAAGGCAGCCCATTCAGCTTTTTGTTGCAAATATTGGTCACCCTTAGCTTGATATTGGGTAATTTGGTCATCGGTTGGGTTAACGATCGCTACCCCGTCAATGCCGTCCAAAATCATGACATCACCATCATTGATATCACTGGTTGCCACTTGTGAACCAACAATCGCTGGGATTTCTAACGTCCGTGCCATGATAGCAGCGTGCGCCGTTCGACCACCTAAATCAGTGATGAATCCCTTGACGAAATTTCGATCCAGTTGCGCCGTATCAGAAGGCGCCATGTCGGTAGCGACGATGATCACTTCTTCTTTAATCAAAGCTGGATTTGGTAATTCTTTACCTAACAAATGTGAAAGTACGCGCTTAGTCACATCACGAATATCAGCTGCACGTTCCGCCATATATGGATTGTCATCCGCCATGCCTTCAAACATCCCGATATACATGTCTGTCACTTGCTTCAAGGCAGCTTCAGCGTTGATCTTATCTGATGCAATCGCGTTACTAATCCCACCAATCAATTCAGGATCTTCTAAAACCATGATGTGGGCTGTGAAAACTTCCGCTTCAGCCGCGCCCATATTTTCTTTTGCTTTATCGCGAATGGTTTCCAAATCTGTCTTAGAAATAGAAAAGGCCGCCTTTACGCGGTCCGTTTCTGCTTGAACATCTTCAATCGTAACTTGTTCAAAAGACAAATCTGGGTCCACTAGCTTATATGCTTTTGCAATGGCTACACCGTTTGATGCAGCAATTCCATTAATCACTGTTGCCATTTTGTTTTCCTCAGATTAATTCTATTCAAGTATTTTGTTACAAATTAAGCAGTCAATCCTTCAGCCTTCAAAGTTTCTTCGATAGCTGCGATTGCATCAGCTTCATCTTCACCTTCAGCAGAGATTGAAACGTCAGCATTTTGACCAACACCCAATGACATAACACCCATGATTGACTTCAAATTAACGTCTTTACCTTGGTATGACAATGTGATGTTTGATGAGAACTTTGAAGCAGTTTGTACCAACAAAGTCGCTGGACGTGCGTGGATACCTGTTTCTGCTACGATGTTAAAATCACGTGATTCCATGTTAAAAATCTCCTCTGTGTCAATTAAATTAAATCCAATTTAATTATATATTTATCCTGATAAAAGCATTCCTGCCTTAATCCTAATTATTATATTAGCAGTATCTAAAACGTATTGCAAGCGTTTTCAATTCATTTTCGAAGTGGTTTACCAGTTTATCAAAAATTTGTAATCCATCCGTTTAGTCAGCTTCTGGCGCCTTGGTATACGTCACTTTACCGCCTTGGCTAGCAATGCCACGAATTACATTTTGATATGAATAATTACGCCATATTTCATAAAATTCCGGAAATTCGGTGGCTTCCAAAACAAATTGATCTAGTTGCCCAGTTCGCAATTGTTCCAGCATTTCATAGTAATCAGTCATTGTGCCTCCTCATTAAAATTGTAGTAACAAACTACCATATGTGAACCCAGCCCCAAAGCCGGTTAACAACACCTTTTTACCAGTCAAATCGACTTGATGATTCAATTCATCAAAAGCCATAGCAATCCCGGCCGATGAAGTGTTCCCATAATAAACCACGTTTGCTGAAAATTTACTCATCGGTTGCTCTAACGCTCGGGCAATATTTTCAATAATCCGCAAATTAGCTTGGTGGGTAATATAATAATCGACATCTGCTGGGGTCAAGTTTTGATCCGCCAAAAAACCGGCAATGTGTGCTGGAATAATGTCCGTCACTTCACTAAAGACTTTACGGCCTTCTTGTTGAAACGCATCAATGACTGGATAGTTATCAGCATCAAGTTTGCGCATTGGAGCAACGCGGCCAGAATGGACTACATCCGCATCACCAATCGTGCGCATTTTTTCACCAACCACTTCACCTGCCGTGGCCTCAACAGCCGTTAAAATAACGGCCCCAGCGCCATCTCCGAAAAAGACGGCGGATGTGCGATCTTTAAAATCCATCATTTTCGAATTAACTTCAGCTGAAATAACCAAGGCGTTTTTATATTGCCCAGATTTGATAAATTTATCTGCCGTACTCATGCCAAATACAAAGCCAGAGCAAGCGGTTGAAATATCATACGCCCAAGCATTTTCGGCCTGTAAATTCCGTTGTACCAAGGCCGCCGTTGATGGTGCCAAACCGTCTGGAGTAAAGGTCGTCACAATAATTAAATCAATGTCGGCGGCGGTTAAATCCGTTTGTGCTAAGGCCAAGCGCGCAGCTTGCGTCGCCAAATCAGACGTATTTTCACCTTGCAGTGACATCCGGCGTTCTTTAATACCTGTATGTGCTTGAATCCACTCGTCGTTGGTATCCATGATTGCTGCTAGATCATCATTGGTTATGATATCTGATGGCACATAGTGTGCAGAAGCAATTATTTTTGTCCCTTGCGTCATTTGTGGACTCCTTTCGCAATTTTTAAAAACACTCAAAGAATATTTTACGCTTCTTTCTACATTAATGAAAGATGCATCATTAATAACCATAAAAGGAACCGTAACTTAATCGATTCCTTTTAAATTAAAAATTATTTAGCCGTAATATTTTGCTTGGCCATCTTCACATTTTCAGAGTACGAAAAGGCATTTTGCCCGGCAATCGCGGCGTCGCCAACTGCCGTCGTAATTTGGCGTAATTCTTTTTCGCGCAAATCACCCACGGCAAAGATACCTGGTTGAGCGGTTTCCATCCGTTCATTGGTAATCACCCAGCCTTGTTCGTTGGTCACGTGCAAATCAGCAAATGGTTCAGAAACTGGCAACAATCCGACATAAATAAAGATACCAGCCGCATCAATTTGGCTTTCTGCACCCGTTTGATTATTTACGATTTTAACACCGGTAACTTTATTGCCATCACCAAGGATTTCTTGGACTTCTGAGTTCCAAACAAAATCGATTTTTTCATTTGAAAAAGCCCGATCTTGGATGATTTGTTGTGCGCGCAATTTGTCGCGCCGATGCACAATGGTCACCTTATCAGCTAACCCAGCCAAATAAGTGGCTTCTTCAATTGCTGAATCACCGCCACCCACAACAACCACGTGTTCGCCACGGAAAAAGGCACCGTCACAGATAGCACAGTAAGATACCCCACGGCCGGTATAATCGTCTTCGCCTGGCGTACCGAGTTTCTTATACGCTGCTCCAGTCGCCAAAATCACTGAATTGGTCGTGTATTCATCCATATCAGTAATCACACGCCAAGTCTGTTCGTCTTCAGCCACAATGTGTTCAACAGCGCCAAACGCATATTCGGCGCCAAACTTAGTTGTTGAACCATACATTTTTTCAGCCAATTCTGGCCCTTGGATGGATTCAAACCCAGGATAATTCTCGATTTCAGCCGTGTTATTCATTTGACCACCATAAATCCCGCGGTCAATCATCAAAACTGCCATATTAGCACGAGCGGTATAGGTAGCTGCAGTCATTCCAGCCGGACCAGCACCGATAATAATTGTATCGTAATGTTGTGTCATGGACATTCCTCCTCAGTGGGAAACTTATTTTCAATTAATCTAGCTAACTTTCTGTTAGTTGTATGAGATTTATTGTACCTTGTCTACGAGTTTTTTTCCATTGTTGATTTATGACTGAACTATGTACAACCTATTACGTTGTACTATTTAGTCTCTCTAATCCTGCGATTAACAACCTCTAACGTGATGGATGACGACAAAATAGGTGCATTTGAATTACCCAACTGCATAATGCTTTCACTTGATCCAGAATCAATCAAAATCTTTTTACGAGTTGTTCCGTCTTTTGAACTCCTTTGGAACTAAACATCAGAACAAACCAAAAAAATAAGAAAATGTGTAATTGAAGCTTTAGGGCTGTAAGGAGCTAAAGCGACTGGAAGCCGGTGTTTGGGTTTGGTGGCAAAATGGGCGGAGCATTGGTGCTGTTGTAGGGGGTTAAGCGGAGGCTGCTGAAAAAGTCGGCCGTTTGAGTCCAGTAATTAATGTCCATATTGGAGCGGTTTTTAAGTCGACAAACGCCTTTATATAGGCGTTTTTTGGTATAATTAAGATAGTGAATTTGCCAGAATAGACGGGGATAATTTGTATGCTAAGCGAACAAAATGAATTAAATTTAAGTCCATATATGAAACTCTATGACATTATCATTCCAAAAGACCATTTTTTGCGTCAAGTAAAGGAATTAGTTGATTTTTCATTTGTTTACGATGAACTAATTAATAATTATTCGATATTTCAAGGGCGTACCGCCCTTGATCCCGTCCTTATGTTCAAATATCTATATCTAAAATCAGTTTTCAATTTATCTGATCGTGATTTAGTTATGCGAGTTCACACAGACATGGCTTTAAAATTCTTCTTGGACTTAGCTCCCGAAGATGACGTAATACATCCAACCTCGCTCACAAAATTCAGAAAATTAAGATTAAAAGATGGTAACCTATTAGACCTATTAATCAATAAAACCGTTACTATCGCGATTGAAAACGGTGTTTTAAAAAGCAAAAATCTTATTATCGATTCTACGCACACTACGGCGCGTTTTGGTGTAAACAATCCAGTTGAAATTTTGCGTAATTCATCTAAAGAATTGCGTAAAGCTGTTTATGCAGTTGACGAATCAATTAAGACTAAATTTCCGACCAAAAACATAACTAGTGAATTAGATCTTGAAAAAGAATACACACAGAAATTAATTGAAGTTATAGAACAAAGTAATGTTTCAAACATTCCAAACATTTCGGAAAAGCTAAACGTGGTAAAGGAAAAAGTCGAAGACATCACAGAACGTAGTCGAGAAACACTTGATGCAGATGCGAAGCTAGGTCACAAATCTTCAACAACTTCATTTTATGGTTACAAAACACATACAGCAATGTCAGATGAAAGAATTATTACTGCAGCACTAGTAACTGGTGGCGAAAAATTTGATGGACAATTCTTGCAAGAATTAATTGAAGTTTCAAAACGAAACGGTGTAGACGTTAACAAAGTAATTGGAGACACAGCATATTCAGGTTCACCCAATATAAAATATACCCTCAATAACGGCATTGCATTAGTTGCAAAATTACATCCGACAATTTCAGGTTCAACAAGAAATCCCAAAAATAATTGGGAATTCAATAAAGATGCTAACATGCCAGTCTGCCCTGCTGGAGAATTACCCGCTTCTATAAAACATCTAGGAGCTCAAACCAATGAAAAAACAGCTATTCAATATTGGATGGACATCAAGAAATGCCATAAATGCCCATTACAAGAAGGCTGCATAACCAAAGAACAAAAGCAAAAGACGTATCGAATACCAACACTCACCCCCACTCATGGTTATCAGCTAGAATATCAGGAGTCGGACGATTTTAAGATCAGCTACAAAACTAGATATAAAATCGAAGCTAAATATTCAGAACTTAAGAACTATCACGGCTTTAATCGAGCGCAAAGTGGTGGTCTATTAAGCATGGATATTCAAGCGTCGATGGCCATATTCACGGTGAATCTGAAAAGAATTGTGACCTTAATCAACGAAAAAGGGATAAAGAATCAAAAGTAAGAGGGTGAAACCCTCTCTTTTTTTGACATTTTTCCATTTTTTTATAAATCAAAGGACTCATTTTCGCTGATTTTCACTAATTTCATAATTTCGTTACTTTTTCAGCGGCCTCGGTTAAGCGAGGTAGGAGCACCAACGCGGTCTTAGGTTGCAGGTTCTGCTTTATCAGGGCCTGGGACCTTAGATTAGTGGGACTCTGTCGCCCCCTTCAACAGCACCAATGCGGAGCCCATTTTGCCACCAAACCCAAACACCTAGCCGTGAAACGGCTAAAAACCCCAACAAAAAAACTAGAACCAAAGTCCTAGTTTATAAACTGTATCTATTACAAAGTCTTAGCCAAATCTTGGATATAAGCCTTCAAAGCATCCTTAGTTTGTGGATGTTGCAAACCAAATTCAATATTAGTAGTCAAGAAACCAATCTTTGAACCGATATCATATCGCTTACCCTTAAATTCATGAGCATAAACGTGTTGACGCTTATTCAATGAATCAATGGCATCAGTCAATTGGATTTCATTTCCCTTACCAGGTTCAGTCTTTTCCAATTCTTCAAAGATTTCAGGCGTCAACAAGTAACGACCGATAATTGCCAAGTCAGATGGTGCATCATCTGGCTTTGGCTTTTCAACGAAAGTATCAACCTTGAACAAACCTTCACTAACTTCACCATCTGGTGCAATCACACCATATTCAGAAACTTGATCATGTGGTACACGCATAACGGCCAACGTTGAATCACCAGTTTCTTCATAACGATCCATCAATTGCTTAGTCAATGGTACTTCGTCAGTCATCAAATCATCCCCAAGCATAACGACGAATGGTTCGTCACCAATGAAGCCCTTGGCAGTCAAAACCGCATCACCCAAGCCACGTGGGTGTGATTGACGAATGAAGTACAAGTTGATTGAAGTAGTTTCTTCAACCATCTTCAACAATTCAAGCTTGCCCTTTTCCTTCAAATTGTTTTCCAATTCAGGATTTGAATCAAAGTGATCTTCAATTGAACGCTTTGACTTACCATCAACGATCACAATATCTTCAATCCCTGAAGCCAAAGCCTCTTCGATGATATATTGAATTGTTGGTGTATCAACAATTGGCAACATTTCCTTAGCCAAGGCCTTAGTGGCTGGCAAAAAACGAGTACCCAATCCTGCAGCAGGAATTACGGCTTTACGAACTTTTTTCATGATAAATTTATTTCCCTTCTTTTTGTACCGCACGACCCATCAACTTAGCAATGGCATCGTCTGGTGACACATCTTCATATAATACTTGATAAATAGCTTCGGTAATTGGCATATCAACATGCTTTTGTTGCGCTAATTCATAGGCAACCTTTGTCGTGGAAATACCCTCAATTACCATCCCCATATTAGCAACCACTTCAGCCAAACTCTTCCCTTCGCCTAGCTGATAACCAGCGCGGAAGTTGCGCGAATGCACTGAAGTTGCCGTGGCAAACAAATCACCAACGCCGGCCAAGCCCATAAAGGTAATTGGATCAGCACCAAACGCTTGACCTAACCGGGCAATCTCAGCCAAGCCACGAGTGAACAAGGCAGCCTTAGCATTAGCATCATAGCCTAGACTATCCAAGGCACCAGCCCCAATGGCGACCACATTTTTTAGGGCGCCGGCTAATTCCGAACCAATGACATCATCATTGGTGTAAACCCGAAAAGTCGCGTTGGAAAAAACTTCTTGCACCCGTTCAGCGATGGCTAAGTCTTCACTGACAGCCGTCACTAACGTGGGGTCGTGTTTGATAACCCCTTCAGCATGTGATGGCCCGGCGATAACGGCGACACCATCGACCAAAGCCGGATCAACTTCTTCAGTAATCATCTCAACCGCCAACTTGTAAGTTTCAGGTTCAATGCCCTTAGTCGCCCCTACAATTGTAACTTCTTGTTGCAATTCTTGCAAAACCAAATTTAATTGGGAAGCCACTTGTCGGGTTGCTTGGGTGGGCACGACGCTCAAAACGATTTCTGCATCCAAAACGGCTGCTTGCATATCAGCCGTTGCGACTAACTTTACATTTAGCGGGTTATCACCCATGTATTTCGAATTTGTGTGTTGGTTGTTTATTTCGTCTGCTTGCTCTGCTCGATGAGTCCACAAGCGCACGTCGTGACCATTTTCAGCCACCACATTTGCTAGGGCCGTCCCCCATGAACCAGCTCCCAAGACGGCAACAATTGTCTTGCTCACAATAAGCCTCCTAGATAACTTAATTTGCTAAGTTATAATATTATTTACATTACACCTAATTTGTTGAATTGGGCTAATTATTTTCAGAGTTTTCTGCAATCAATTTGTTCAAATTATTATTGAACGTTTCAGTCGCATCAAAGCCCATCATCTTCGCGCGGAAGTTTTTAGCGGCGGTTTCAACCAAGATCGTCATGTTACGTCCAGTTTGAACGGGCAAGACTAGGCGTGGTAAATCAACCCCTAAAATCTTAATTGAATCTTCGCCATTGCCCAACCGATCAACTTGTTGGCCATCTTCCCATTTAGCTAAATGTAAATTGAAACTGATTGTCGCATGGTGGCGGACCGCTCCGGCACCAAACAAATTCAAGACGTCAATAATGCCCACGCCACGCAATTCCATCAAGTTTTCTAAAATAGCTGGGGCTTCCCCAACGAGGCGTTCTTCATCTTGTTGATAAATATCAACTCGATCATCAGCAATTAGCCGGTGTCCACGTTGCACAAGTTCCAAGGCCGTTTCTGATTTACCAACCCCTGAATCACCAGTGATCAAGACCCCCAAGCCAAAGATGTCAACTAACACCCCATGGACTGATTGCCGTTCAGCTAATTGACCCGACAAATAATACGTCATGTTTGATAAAATTCGCGACGACGTCAATTCAGTGGCCAACACCGGAATTTTAGATTCCTCAGCCACCGCCAAGAATTCTGCTGGTAATTTACGATTTGTCGAAACGACAAAGACTGGTGTGGTTTCTGTCATCATTTTACGCGCCACGATTAATAATTCATCGTGACTCATGCGTTCAGCAAATGATGTTTCCGTAATGCCCATGAGCTGAATTCGCTCGGGTGCATAGAAATTAAAATAACCAGTCATTTCTAGGCCCGGCCGCGAAATGTTTTCAGTCGTAATTTCGCGCTCCATATATTGTTCACCTTGAACAACCGTGAGCCGGGTATTGTCTAGCAAATCTTTAACTGTAATTTTTTTTGCCATTATAATCCTCGGTAATTATTTTTTTGTGAAGTAGTTTGACAAGACTAGGTTAACTGCCGTCATGATGATCGAAATCATCAAGGCCCACCCAAAACTCGTGAAGTGAAAGCCCGCCCCGATGACAAAACTAGTTAGCCATAAAACAAACGCATTCACAACAAAGCCAAACAACCCAAATGTTAATAAAGTTAGGGGCAAGCTAATCAATTGCAACACCGGCCGCAGAATTGCATTTAAAATTCCTAAGACGAAGGCGGCTAAAATCCCCGTCCAGACACTTGCAATATGCATCCCCGTATGAAAAAAACCAGCCAATGCTAATAGCATAATTGTATTAATCACCCAGCGCTGCACGAAGGAGAAGCTTTTAAAATCAATTTGTTTTTCAATCTTCATCTAAATTCACCTTAACCATGTAGTAACCAATTTATTATACCAATAAATCTTTTAGTTTAGTATGCTTTCTCAAAAATATGTTAGCGGTTGCATATTGCGGCCAAATAAAAAAACATGGAGCAGTCTGCTTCATGTTCATTATATTTATGCATTTGCCACAGCTTCGTGAGCTTCAGCGGTGTTAATAATCAAAATCTGGAAGTAGTTATCAAAGCCATGGCCTTCAAAACTACGCAATAACGCCATGATATCAGCGGGACTCCATTCACGTACCACAATCGCCCCATCTTGATAAATCAATGAGTGCGCCATTGAAGACGTGTTGTCAACTAGATAAAATGTTTCATTGGTGTCTAAAAACAACAACTGCAAGCGATGCGGATTATTAGCAGTGGTCAAGCCAACAACCGATGCCAACAGCGGATCGTTCATTAACCGTTCACTGATATTTTCGTGTCGGAATTTGTGAATTGTTTCCAGGTTATTCCCAATAATTTTCATAACCCATACCTCGGTTCCTTGTTTTGCTAATGTTTTATTGCACAATCAAGACGTCTGTTTTAGCATTTTGCACGACGAACGTAGTCACTGAACCAACAATCAAGCGTTCTAATGCATTAAGGCCTGACTTACCAATCAAAATTAGGCCAGTTTCATGATCAGCTGGGAATTCACTAGCAATGACTTTCTTAGGTGAACCAAACCGCATGTGAATGTCAACTTCTAATTCAGGGAATTCGACTAACACCGTATTTTTAAGTGTATTCAACTTTTCTTCTGAGTCTTGGACCAAGTGATAAATTACATCACCAGTAATTGACATACCAGCGACCCCTGAGAGTGCGTTAGTGTCAATCACATACAACAAATCCAAGCGGGTTTCGTTACGTGAAGCAACTGCTGCCGCCTTCAATGCTACTTTTTCTGAAACCGCTGACCCATCTACTGGAGCCAATACATTTTTATATTCAAGAACGTCTGCCATCTCATTACCCTCAATTTCTTCTTATTATCATTCATTATAGACTTTATCGACTTTCTGTGAAAGGGTTTTCAGAATGAAGAGTTTGCGAACTTTCTTTGAATACGCAGCTAAAACCTAGCGTATAATATAAATAAATAATTATATCGGAGGTTTTTTCATGACTAACCCTAGTCCCGAACTGCCCATGCGGCGTGTTTGGTTGATTTTAATTGCGGTCGGGATGTTCACGTTCATGTCAACGTTGGATTCTTCAATCGTCAACATTGCCCTACCAGTGATTGCCAATACCCTACATATTCCAATGAATCAAGCCACTTGGGCAATTTCAATTTATTTGATTGGCATTTCTGGCTTGCTAACTTTTTTTGGCAATCTCGGCGATCAACTGGGCAAAATCAAGATTTTTCGCTATGGAACATATGTCTTTACGCTTGGTTCTTTATTAGCGGGGATTAATCTTGGACTTGGCTTTTTATTGTTTGCACGAATCATCCAAGCAATCGGTGCGGCGATGACCATGAGTAACTCATTTGGCATCTCAACAACTATCGCACCTCCTCAAATGCGCGCACGAGCGATGGCCACCATTGCCATGTTCGTTTCCTTAGGGGCGATTGCTGGCCCAGCAGTCGGTGGCATGATCTTGCAGGTCTTGCCTTGGTCATATATCTTTTGGATTAACGTGCCGCTTGGCATTTTGACCATCATTGCTGGCCTCTTCATTTTCCCTAAGTCACAGCCGCGGTCTAAACAAACATTACGGATTGATTACCCAGGTGTCTTCACGCTCTTTGCCTTAATTACGATTTTCTTTGTTGGAATCAACATTGCCCAAGAACAAGGCTTCTTAACTTTCTTTCCAGTGGTTTCCTACATTGCAACCATTGCGTTGTTAGTGGGCTTTATCTGGTGGGAAAAACGTGCGCTCAATCCACTGTTAGACTTATCAATTTTTAAAATCCAATTGTTCACCATTTCAATTATTGCGTCATTCTTAGTTTTTGCATCAGGCTTTTTCATTTCTGTCTTGATGCCCTTTTACTTACAAAATTTGCGCCTCGTGTCGCCAGGTGAAGCCGGTTTGTACATGATGGCCTACCCCTTAGCTATGTTAATTGGTTCACCAATTTCTGGTTTTGTCGCTGATCGTTTTGATCGCGAGTTAGTAACTTTGAGCGCTTTAACCGTCATGGCACTAGCGTTGTTTATGTGGTTCTTAGTTGGCCAAACCACCCCATTAATTTGGGTCGCCGGCTTAAATGCTTTGTCAGGGTTCTCAACGGCCTTCTTCAATTCACCAAACAATGCGTTAACGATGTCCAATGCACCGCGCCAACAACTAGGCGTGGCCGGTTCACTCAATGCGCTGGCTCGTAATTTGGGGATGATTACTGGAACTACCGCCGTCACAACTGCTTTATATGCTGGCATGTCGGCCAAAATCGGGCATCACATTACTACTTTCCCAGTCGGGCATCCCACCATTTTCGTTGAAGGAATGCACTTTGCCATGCTATTTGGGGCTTTATTAGTTGTCTTAGCTTGGCTATTAACTGGCTATCGAGTGTTAATTAGGTTGCACAATAAATAAATTGGGCGTATACTACTTGTTATGCGATGAGTCGAGAAGATCATGATTTGATCTTTATAAACGGCCTACATATACACCCGCATTGGTGGTAGGTGCGGTAAGCGGTTGTGGAACCGCCCCGCTACACATGACTAACTTTTCTAGCAATAGATTTGCGTGTACGTTGACTGATAGAGAAATCTATCACCGGAGCTATTGCCGGTCACTCAATAGCAACGCCAAACTAAAACACAGAAGATTAATCTTCTGTGTTTTTTTTATTGCCATTCCATCCCTAAAAGCGGATTAATTTGTGAAATTCCGCACTAGTCTCCTTTTTTTAGTACAATTACGTTAAATTAACATTTTCTATTATCCCGTAAAAAAGGGGGGTGTTAGCATGTATGATATTATAATTTTCGCTGCTATTTTATTTGGTTTATTTGTCTTTACCGCTTTTTTCGTTGCGGCCGACTATGCGATTGCTGTGACTCGACCAACGGCGCTTGCGACTTATATTGAAAAGAATCATAAAAAAAGTCGTTCGACACAATATGCCTTAGAAATTACCAAAAATGTCTCTAATTATTTATCTACGACCCAGATTGGAATCACCATTGGTAGTGTGTCCATCGGTTGGGTTGGGGAACGCCTCGTCGAATCATTTCTAGTGTACTTTGAATACCTCGACAGTTTTACCCCGATTCACACCGTTACTTTGATGTCGACTTTCTCATTATTTACATTAATTGTCATTGAGGTCATCATCACTGAAATTTTACCCAAGAATGCCGTTTTAGAACATCCGGTTTCGGCCCTAATCATTATTGCTTCTTTGATTTATCTCTTGAATCGTTTAATCAAGCCGATTGTTTGGACGCTTGAAAAGCTGGCTGAACCAATTTTTAAAATTTTCCACAATACCCCAATCACCACTAATGCACAAGATTTTGATGAGTTAGAAATTTTGAACTTAACCGACCAAGTCTCAGCACGCGGGAATATGCCGGTTGAAAATCACCTCTTTGTGAAACGGGCCTTTGCCTTTAGTAAAAAAACAGCAACGTCAATTATGATTCCTAGAAACTCATTGACTGTGTTTGATCAAAATACGACCGCCCAAGACGCCCTCGCCAAATATTTAGCTACCCACTTTACGCGCTTTCCAGTAGTGGCTGATCACAATAAAGATCACATCATTGGCTACGTTTATCATTTTGATGTGGTGCGCCATGCCCAAATTGATCCAAACTTACCCGTTTATAAATTCATGCGCCATATTTCATCAATTGCCGCCGATCAAACTTTGTTAACGGTTTATCAAAAGATGCAATCCACTAATTCACCATTATTGGTGGTCACGGATGAATTTGGTGGTACGGCTGGGTTAATTACCAACAATCAAATTTATGAACAACTGTTTAGTTGGATTGCCACTGAACCTGATGTGAATTATGCCCAGCAAGTTACTAAGCTTGGCATGGATGAAGCTGGCCATATGCATTACACCATCCACGGTGAGATGCCCGTGCATAAGTTTGAACTAGCTTTTAATACAAGTTTTATTAATTGCACTGAGTTATCAATGTCAGAATTGCTCTTAAACCACGTGCCACCTTTGACAGTAGCTACCCCTGTGACCATTAATCAATTCACCTTTACCCCATTAAAAATGACTGATTCCTTTATTGAAAGTGTGGAAGTTTCATTTTTAGAAACTCCCCATGCAAGTGATTAATCGACAGCAAAAAAGAGGCGAAACCCGCCTCTTTTTTTACGTCGTGATTATTTCTTAACAGCCTTGGTGAAGTCAAAGGTGGCCCCGACTTGATTAATTTGAAGCCCCTTAATGTTCGTGCGAATCAACGCTGGTGTTGAATCATAATACAAGGTAATCATTGGTGCCTCTTTTTGCAACAACTTTTCCGCTTTAATGAAATCTTGCATCCGTTGCTCTGGTTTCAACATATCGGTGGTTTTGGCGGCTTGAAGATAAGCATCATATTGCTTATTTGACCAATTTGCCAAATTCATCGGATCACCAGTGGTTAAGATTGAGAGGAAGTTTGATGGATCAGTTGTCGATCCGGCCCAACCACCAACAATCAAATCATAATCATGCGCCAACATTTTCTTAATCCGCGCTGCTTTGGGTTGCGTTTTCATCTCAATCGTCACGCCTGGCAAAGTGTCTTGAATCTGTGATTGAATATATTGCCCAATTTTTTTATTAATATCGTCAGTATCAACCAATAATTGCAAGGTCACCTTTTTCACGCCAAGTTCTTTTTGCGCTAGTTTCCACGCGGCCTTGGCTTTGGTTGGTGAATATTGCGTATATTTAGTTTTGGCCGCAACACTCAAATCCTTACCCGTCTTAGGATCAGTATTTAACCCACTTGGCGTAAAGGTATTCCCTGGAATGGCCGACCCTGACAAAATTTTATTAGCCAAAACTTTTTTGTTAATGGAATATTGAAAGGCTTGATGCAAATGGACATTCTTCAACGTCTTATTACGTTGAGAAATCGTCAAAAACTTCGTCGCGGCCGTTTTAATCTGTTGGTAGGCCTTATCTTTCTTTTCTTTTTTTACTTGGTCAGCATCCAACTTTACAAAATCAACCTTGCCAGATTTGTATAAATTATACGCGGCATTTGACTCCACCACGACTTGGAAATTAACTACTTTAGTTTTTACCTTTTTTGCATCGACATAGTACGGATTTTTAACCAACTTAAAACTCGTGCTTGACCCGTTCCAGCCTTTCAAAATATACGGTCCATTCGAACTGGTATATTGCGCTGCTGTGCCGTATTTAGTCCCGACCTTATTTACAAAGTCCGCGTTCTCTGGATAAAAACAACTCCCCGTCAACACACCGTCTAACATTGGCACTGGACTCGCCAAATGGACAATTAAAGTTGTCGCATTGGGCGCTTCAACGCCTAATTGCGTCAAATCCGTGATTTCACCACTATGGATTTTTTCAGCATTCACAATGTTGTAAGCATTACTGTCAATTGATGGGGCATTTTTAGGATCCAACGCCCGGCGCCACGCAAACACATAATCACTGGCCGTTAACGCTGAGCCATCTGCCCATTTCAAATGCTTTTTCAATGTAAACGTCCAAGTCAGCCCATCTTTTGCGACCTTGACGGATTTTGCGTCGGCCAAATGAAGCTTGCCGTCTTTGCCGTAACGATACAGCGCTTGTCCGGCTTGAGAAATGATTTGATTAGAAATTACATCGTTTGAGACGGCCTGATCTTGGGTCACTAAATCCCCTGCGATAGTCCAATTGATCGGTTTAGGTTTGGCAGCCGATGCGTTGGGTGTAAAGCCTCCACCAACCAAAATTCCAGCTAACACCAGACACCCTAGCTTGTTAAATTTATGCATATTCATCCTTCTTCCTTCATGGTTATTGCGTAATTGGCGCCATGCGTGTGGCTAAGTATGTATCCAGCCACTCGGCACTTGCTGCTTTAAAAATCATTTTATTAGCCTGCCGATTTGCCAGCAGCACGGTTAACGGTGTATTTTCAGTGACAACCACAAATGAAAAATCATTAATCGTTGATGCACAACCCCATTCACCCGCTTGATTCATCGCAACGACCGATAAATCGCCGGCACTGCCTTTACGTTCAAGCAGCTCTTGTTCAAGTTCATTCACGACGGTTTCACAAGCCGCTTGCGGTGTCGCCCCCCGCTTCATCATTTGCACAATCTCAAATGAAACACAACCTTTCATCAGATCTTCGCCCAACCCCGTTGCAGTGGCGGCACCAATCTTACTATCAGCATAAAAGCCCGCGCCAACGATTGGTGAATCACCAACCCGGCCACTTTTTTTCATAAACAACCCACTGGTCGACGTTGCAGCCGCCATCGTATGCTGCTGGTCCACGCCCACTGCGCCAACCGTGTCGTGTCCACGATAGGGTTGCACCTCACTTTGGCGGTCTGCTAAGGCTAGTTCGTTCACCCGTTTGAAATAATACTCAATGGCACGTTCGGTCAACATTTGTTTGGGTTCAAACCCCTGCTGCCGAGCATATTTTTCAGCCCCCGCCCCGACCAAAATGTTATTGAGCTTTTCTTGACTGAGTTGTCTGGCAATCGAAACCGGATTTGCAAAATTATGCAGGGCAGCCACCGCGCCAATATCTAACGTATCACCATCCATAAACGCGGCATCTAGTTCCACCTGTAATTCTTCATTCGGTAGCCCCCCATACCCCACGGATTTATAGTATGGAAAGTCTTCAACTGTTTTGATGACTTGTTCAATGGCATCCCCGATGTGACCACCATTAGCCAATATTTCTTCGCTGGCTTGAATACCTTCATACGCCATGCGCCAAGTTGCAATTATTCCCCACATATACTGCCTCCTTTTTGAATAAAATCAATACACTAATTTAGCGTATTTCTTTTTGTCTGTCCCTTTGTAAACCAGTGACTTTGGCATAAACTTTTGACAATTGGGCCACCTCAATGCGGGGTTGATCAAATCACACACTCGGCAACCGACTGTCGACAATTAATTGACTATGTATCGGTAATTGGCCTGCTAAAATGGCCAGCACCGTGGTTTCAGTAATATTTAAGGGATACCTCAGCACTAGACTCAACTTGGCCACATGGGCAGTTAAAGCCAGGGCATAGGCGTGAATATTATCACTAACCCATTTAAAGTAATTTTGCCACGCGACAGGGATTCTTGCCACACTTAACTCTTGAGCTATTTTGGTCAGGTTATTTTCATCCATCATTAACTAACTCTTTTCTATAGTGGATACCAATACCGGCCGTGATTAAAAAATATCAAGACAAAACTCAGACACACCACACTCACGATGACCAAAATGGCCGTCCCATCACGCCAAGTCAAAATTTGTTGGTAATACCAAGTGCGGTGCTTCAACCGGCCAAACCGGCGTAATTCCATCGCCCGACTAATTTCGTCAATCCGGCTCAATGACGAGAATACCATGGGTAACATAATACCCATCACCCCTTTGAGGCGCTGTGAAAGTTTGGCTTTGCTAGACATTTCAAAGCCACGCGCTTGTTGAGCATTGGACACAATTTTATATTCTGCTTGAATATCTGGAATATAGCGTAAAGTCAGGGCAAAAGCATAGCCAAACCGGTATGAAATCCCAATTTTATTCATGCCCGCCGCAAATTCACTCGGGTTGGTGGTGAGCAAAAATAACAAAGCTAAGGGCAATGAAACTAAGTATTTAATTAAGACAATGCTTTCATAAACTAATTGCTCCAGCGTCAATGCATAGCCACCACTACCTAATATCACGTGTTTAGCTCCAAATAATTGGGTGCCATATTGCGGGGCAAACAGATAAATTAATACGATATTCAACGCCGCAAACACGGCCACGGCTTTTACCAAGAACGAAATTCGCGCCCACTTAATCCCAGACTGCCAAAGTAACCCAATTGATAAAAGCGCTAAAATTACTAAATAGCGTAAATCAAAACTCAACATCCCTGATAAGGTCAAGGCTAAAAAGCCAATTAATTTGGTACTCCCTGTGAGTTGATGAATAAAGGAGGTGCCTGGTTGATAACCAAATAAATTGTTATTCATTTGTTAGGCCCTCCTGAATAGCTAACCAACTTAATAAGCCCGCCGCATCTGCAATTCCATACCGCGCTGCTAAAATAGCGATACTGGTCGTTTTCAAATCCGCGCGTGAAACGATGTCGTCATCTGTTAATAATTGGTTTGGTGTGGTATCGGCAATTAACTCGCCATCAGTTAGGACCAAAACGCGTTGCGCGATGGTTTGCATCAACGCCATATCGTGGGTCACTAACAAAATCGTTGTTCCTAAGCGCGCATTTAGATCAGTCACAAAATGCATAATTTCTTGGGCATGGGCTAAATCTTGCCCGGCGGTTGGTTCATCTAAAATTAAAATTTGCGGTTCTAAAATCAACACCGCCAACATCGTTAACCGCTTTTTTTGCCCATAACTCAAAACTGAAATCGGCCAATTGCGCATGCCATATAAGCCCGCCATTTTTAACAATTGTTCAACTTTGGGACGAATCGTTTCTTCATCTTCACCACGCAAACGCAAGCCAATGGCCACTTCATCAAAGACAATACTCTGCGTTAACATTTGATGCGGGTTTTGCGTGACATAACCTACATAATCGGCCCGTTCCTTAATTGATAAGGCCAACAAATCAAGGTTGTCGCCAAAGGTTAGCTGGCCTGCTTGCGGTGTCAAAAAGCCCACAATCAGCTGACTCAACGTTGATTTGCCCGAGCCATTTTTACCCACTAAGGCGACAATTTCACCTTTATTAATGGTCACTGATAAATCGTTAAACAAAGGTTTGTTGCCATATTTAAAGTTCAAATGCTCAATCTCTAACTGCGCTTGCTCCAGATTATGGTCGCTCGCCGTTGCAATTGATGGGTTAATTGCCTGTAATTTAGTGGCGATTGCTGGCCCGGTTAATTGACGGGGATCAGCCAACTGGTCAACCGTCGTTAAATCAACCCCCGCTTGGCTCAACAACCGAATGTAAGCCGGTGTTGCTAACCCATGTTTTGATAAGATGTTTTGACGCAACACATTTTGCACGGCATCATCGGCGACAATTCGCCCATCCGCCAAAATAACGACGCGATCAACTGCGGCTTGTAAAACATCTTCAATCCGGTGTTCAACAATGATGACGGTTAAATCGCGGATGGTTTGCAGGCGCTGTAATAATTCCATCATCCGTTGACCGCTAGCTGGATCTAAACTCGCTAATGGTTCGTCAAACAATAAAATTGGCGCATCATCAATCAATACCCCAGCAATGGCGACACGTTGTTTTTGCCCACCAGATAAGACCTGGGGTGCTAAGTCTAATAAGTCCAATAAATTTAATTCTTCAGCCCAAGTCATGACCTTGGCAACCATTTCAGCATGCGGCAGGGCATCATTTTCCAACGCAAACGCTACATCTTCAACCGTGGTTAACCCCACAAACTGGGCATTGGTGTCTTGGAGTACGGTCCCAATTTTTAAAGAGCGCTCAAAAATCCCCTGGGGCAAAAGCTCTTTGCCGGCCAGTTTAATTGACCCACTGATTTGACCAGGGAATTCATGTGGAATCAAGCCATTTAATAAGCGGGCCAAAGTGGTTTTACCCGACCCAGACGCCCCCGCCAACAAAACGGTTTCCCCACGCTTAATGCTTAAATTAATATCGTAGAGTGTAGGTTCTGCTTGGACATCATATTGGACGGTCACCTGGTTAAATTCCAAGAACGTATCTTCCATACTCGTGCTCCTCATGCAACATTATTGCGGGGTAATGCAAGTTAATCTTCTTGCTTTAAAGATCCGCGTTTCACAATTGTTTTATTGTAGGCAAGCAATAACAGCGTCCCCAGAATTAAAATCGACACAAAGTTAGTACCGGTCGCCACAAAGCCTTGTAAAAACACCTTATTAGCTGGTTCTTTATAAATCAAAATATCCCCCAGTGGCGCAATGATTGACCAAGCTAAGATATTGGCAATGAGCTGCCAGACGTTAAACAAAACCAACTTGATGGTCGTCAAATCACCATTGGTCAGTTTTAACTTATAGGTTCCTAGCCCAAAGATAATTCCAAAGGCTGTATCGGCAATCACCCATGACCACCAAACTGAGCCATACGAAACCGCATCATTTAAGGTGTGCCCAATAAAGGCCACCAAGCCACCAACGATCGGGCCAAAAATCGCCGTAATCAACGTTAGCCATGGTTCAGCCACATTAATTTGGGTATTTGGAATCCCGGTTGGAATCGCGACAAATTTAAACAAAATAAAGAAAACGGCCGCGCCAATCCCAGTCGCGACAACTGAACGAGTTGATAATTTCATAATTTAAATTCCCCTTCGTCTTTAGCAATTAATTTTTGGTGATTTCAACTGACCAATTTGGGCCAGCCGTAACATTGTTTTGAGCCGCAAAATTACCAGTTTGAATTGCAAACCCGACCGTGTACACCGAATTGATATAGATTAATGCTTCACCTGGATTGACATCGGCAAACGTCTTCACATACGGCAAAGCTTGTTGATATTGCAACACGTCCTTATGGTAAATCTTGATATTAAACCACTCACCTAACTGCGCGCCAAACTGTTCATCCCACGTGGCTTGATGAATATTGGTCCACAATGAACCAAAATTAACATCCGTAATATCAATATTGCCCGTCAATGCCCCACTAGCGGTAACTTGCGGCAAATTAAGTGGCAAAGTAATAATTTTAGCAACATCATAGGCCGGCCCGACTTCTTCAAAAGAAATAATCCCAGCTGCTAAGCGCGCACCTGTATACGCATAAATGTCACGCCCATGAAACGTCGCTGATTTTTCAGAGCCTGGCAAACGATTAGTGCTTTCATCAATTATGCGCACCGCCACAATGCCATATTCTTGCGCCAAATGCGTCAAAGTGCCGTTATCTGGCGTCACCACAAATTGCCCAGTTGTTAATTGCGCCACCAATGATAACCGCGCCGAGCCAACCCCAGGATCAACCACCGATACAAAAATCGTTCCCGGTGCCCAATATTTGATTGTTTGGGCTAATCTAAACGACCCTTCAAAGATATTAAACGGGGTTATGCCATGCGTTAAATCGGCAATCGTCAAATTATCACTGACGGAATAGGCCACCCCATACATGGTTGAAACGGCGCCGTCTTGAAGGCCAAAGTCAGTTTGCAATACTAATTGATTTTCCACAAATTTTACTTCCTTTCTAAAATCAACGATATGTAAAAACAGAAAACGTCCTGGTCAGTTAAGCAAACTGTCCAGGACGTTGTTATGCGTGCACAGCTAAGTTTCACAACATCTATCAACAGACAACTGTTATTTTTATACTTAACCGGCACCAGCATTGAAAATTGACACTTTTTATCAATATTTATCGCAACAAAAAATATGAATATATTATTAGAATAATGATATTATGGTAAGTTTTATTTGTCAACGCAAACCCCTTGGCAAGCCTAATAAAAAGCCCCTTCACAAGTGTTTGTGATGGAGCAATATATTAATTTATGCTTACTTCTTAGTTTTAGCTTCCTTGGTTACATCAATTGACGTAATTTTTACAGGATTAACAGCGACTGAACTTTCCCCAGTGCTGCTTGCCTTAGTTTCGGCATTGGCAATTTTATCAACGACGTCCATACCCTTGATAACTTGGCCAAAGACAGTATAGCCACCATCACCAGCAGGATAACCACCCTTTTTATAAGCATCGTAAATCTTAGTTGGATAGTTGTTTTTATCAATTTGGCTCGTTACATCTTCATTATTTTGCACAATGTAGAATTGTGAACCATTAGTGTCAGCTCCGGCATTGGCCATAGCAAGTGCGCCGCGAATATTGTACAGGTTGTAGTTAGTTTCATTCTTAAACCCAGAACCTGAGTCAATTTTCTTGTCGGCATCAGCTGCACCTGGTGCGTAGATTGACTCACCACCTTGACCAAGGGTATCAGAAGTTGGATCAGTGGCTGAGTTAGGATCCCCACCTTGAATCATAAAGTCTTTGATTACGCGGTGGAACGTTGTGTTCTTATAATAGCCAGCCTTCGCGTGAACGATAAAGTTCTTAACGGCCAAAGGCGCATATTTGTTAAACAACTTAATCGTGATATCACCATCAGTTGTGTGCATAACGATTTCAGATTCGTCTGCGGCCACTGTATCAGACAATTGTGGCAATTTTTCTTTATTCAACTTAGCTTTGCTTTCAACTTTCTTTGAAGAAGTTTCAGCTGATGATGAAGTGGTCGAACCACTATCATCTGGTGTCACCGTCACGGCGATTGCGATAATCACAACCACGAATGCTAGGGCAACGATCCCAATTACTAATCCTGTATCAGACTTTAATTTCTTCATTAGATATCTCCATTTTTCTTGTAATAACGTTATTATACCGATTATTTAACATGCAAACTACAATCTTCAAAATTTGTTCTTATTTTTTCTTTTTGGGTAGTTTGCGGTGTTCTGCTGGTTGCCCCTTTCAGGGTCAACATTGTTGTAAAATTTGGGCCGACTGGGGCTCTCCGGCAAAGATAAATTTGTGGGAAACGGGTGGCGCAAATATGGGGAAAGGTCCGCGAGCGGCCCTGCGCCATGCCCGTTGTGGGTCTGAATATCGGGCGCCGGTTCCCC